>JAIBAV010000077.1 GCA_019695015.1 Chitinophagaceae bacterium | reverse complement strand
CTAATAAATAACCTACTAAAATTATATATAAAACATCACCAATGCTAAAACTTACACTACCTGAAATACTACGTAAAATATAACTTATGTATAGATAAATTCCATTGCTATAATACTTTTCAATTACAGTGGGGAAGAAACTAATTAGGTAGATGCACAATAAAATAATTAAAGGTGTAAGCCATTCTTTATAAAATATTTTTAATAAATTAACTTGCTTATTATGCACTTTAAAAAATTTGCTATAATTATTTACAATTAAGATTCAATTATAAAAAAAATCCGATTATTTTCATAATCGGATTTCAAAAAATATTAATTGGTTATAAAACCTTTACTAATTCTGTAAATAGCAAAGTTAATTTTGGCTCTGCTTCTTTTGCTGCTTGTAAAACTTCTTCGTGTGTAATTACATTGTTTTCTTCTCTAATACCTAAATCTGTTACTACACTTACTGCAAAAACTTTCATTCCGCAATGTACCGCTGCTATGTTTTCTTGTACAGTACTCATGCCAACCACATCGCTTCCACTAATTTTAATTAATCTATACTCTGCATGAGTTTCAAAGGTTGGGCCAGTTACTGCAGTGTAAACACCCTCGTGTACTAAAATATTATTTGCAGTAGCAATGGATTTTGCTTTTTGTAGAATTGCCTTATTGTAAGGCTCACTCATATCTGGAAAACGAGTACCCAACTCTTCTTCATTTCTTCCAATTAACGGATTGGTTGTAAAAAAACTAATGTGATCGTTAATTAACATTAAATCTCCTACTTTATAATTTGGGTTAACTGCACCAGCAGCATTTGATAATAATAAATTTTCAACGCCTAACATCTTCATCACCCTAACTGGGTACACTACTTGTTGTGCAGAGTAGCCTTCGTAAAAATGAAATCTACCACTCATAACAATTACTTTGGTGCCTCCAAGTTCTCCAAAAATAAGTTTACCGCCATGCCCTTTTACTGTGCTAACAGGAAAGTGAGGAATGTCGGTATATGGAATTGCTACATCTGTTTTTATTACAGAAGCTAAATTACCTAAACCGCTTCCTAAAACAATTGCAGTAGTTGCTTGTGCATTTACTTTACTTTTTATGTAATTAACAGTTTCATTTAATTGTTGCATTAAATTGCTCATATAAAATATTATTAAGTCTGCAAATATATACTTGTGCTAATTAGGTACAAGAATTGTGTATATGTTTAACTAATTTTTCTTAATACTTTGTTTTATCAAGTTTATTACTCCATTCATTAAAAATTTCTAAGGCAAATTCTCTGCCTAATGGCTCAATAGGAATTTTTCTTTCGGTAAGTGGTAAAGTTATTTCATGGTAAATCATTGAGTCGTCGAATCCAATATTAGCAGCATCTTGCCTTGTATTAGCATAAAAGACTTTAGATGGTCTTGCCCAATAAATTGCCCCCATACACATGGGACATGGTTCGCAAGAAGTATAAATTTCGCAGCCATCTAACTGAAAAGTTCCTAAGTTTTTACATGCATCTCTAATAGCAGTAACCTCAGCATGTGCAGTTGGGTCATTGGTTCCTGTTACTTTATTCCAACCTCGTCCAATTATTTTTCCATCCTTCACAATAACACAACCAAAAGGACCACCATCATTATTCTTCATACCATTTTCAGAAAGTTTAATGGCTTCCTTCATAAACTCTAATCTATCACTCATTTGCATAAAAATTTATTTACAAAGTTGATAAAGATAGGAATTTGATTAACTAAAATGAATAAAAAATTAATTGTTAATTTAGTTTTAAGTTTTAAGAAAATAAATTAAACAAAATGATACACTGGAATGATTTTGAAAAAATTGATATAAGAACTGGTACCATTATAAGTGCTACCAATTTTGTTGAAGCAAAAAAGCCTGCCTATAAATTAACCATTGACTTTGGTGAATTTGGAATAAAAAAATCATCGGCACAAATAACTAATTTATATGAGTTAGAAATGTTGGTTGGCAAACAAATTTTAGCAGTTGTAAATTTTCCTCCCAAACAAATCGCAAATTATATAAGTGAGTGTTTGGTTTTGGGAGTTTACGACAGCAACCATCAGGTTATTTTATTACAGCCTGATAGGCAAGTTGCCAATGGAATGAAAGTTGGTTAAGAGTAACTATTTTTTTAGTATTGAACCAATTCCTTTTCCAATTCTTTGAACAGCTTCTATACTTTTATTTAAAGGTTCAGAGGAAAAATCATTGAATTGGTCGTTAATAATTTCTTCAACAAATTGTTGAGGGTAAATAATTATTCTGCTATTATTGGAAAAATATTTTTCTAATTTTACTGGCAAACTTTCTAATACGTTAATATAAGAAGTTGCACTTTTTCGAGCAGAAATTAATATAAATAAATCTGTTGAGAGAATATTCCGAGACAAAACTAAAAAGTCTTCCCAATCTTCAAATTCTATAAACTGAAAAGCTATATTTAATTTGAATTTCTTTTGCGTTTTTTCTATCGCTTTATAGGTAGCTTTATTGCAATATATTTGAATTGGAATACTCAACTCTTGTGCAAGTTTTGAAATTTTTGTTACCCAAATAGAAAATCCGTTTTCGTGTTCAGCTAAAGGAGGTGCAACAATTACAATTCTTTTTTGTAGTACCAATGGTTGAGCTATTTGACAGATAAAAATTGATTTATTAGAGTTGTTGATGATATTATCTGTTTTATCTCCTAAAAATTTATCAAAGAAACCTATTCGTTCTGACCATTGTAAAATAATTATATCTGCCATTATTTCTTTTGAAATTCTATTAATTCCGCTAGAATCGTTATGATCTAAAGTAGTAATAATTTTTACTTTTGTTTCAGATGCAGATGCTTGTTTTACAAATTCTTCCAGTTTGTTTCTTGCTTTAATTAAATTAGCTTCTGCTTCATTGTTATCTGACACAACAGATAACATAGATATAGGATGATAGGATTTTTTCTCTTTAATTAATCCAGAAAATTCTAAGAGTTTATCAATATTAGAAAAGTTTGAAATGGGTAATAGAATATGTTCATTCTCTACCCCATTGGGTTTAACTATATTACTTGCATCTTCATCTGTTTCAATTAATATTTTTTTAGCAGCTTTTTCAGTAGCAAATGAGGCAACAATACAAGTAATAAGAATAAGAATAATAGTACCATTTAAAATGTTTTCATCTAAAATACCTGCTTTAAAGCCTACTAAAATTACTGCTAAAGTAGCAGCAGCATGTGCCCCACTTAATCCAAAAATTAATTGCCGTTGAGCTTTAGAATATTTAAAAATAAGTTGCGTGAATAATGCTGCAAACCATTTGCTGAATAAAGCAACCACCGATAATGTAGCTGCCACAATTATTGCAGTTGGCCCTTTTAATAATACACTTACATCTACCAACATTCCTACACTTATTAAAAAGAAAGGTATAAAAAGTGAATTACCAATAAACTCAATTCTGTTCATTAAGGCCGAAGAGTGAGGTATTAATTTATTTAATGCCAGCCCAGCCACAAAGGCACCAATTATTGGTTCAACACCAGCAACCTCGGCCAAAAAAGCAGCAAAAAAAACAACTGAAAGAACAAAAATATAATGAGAGTGTTTTTCGCTTTCTAATTTTCTGAAGAACCATTTTGCAATACGTGGTACTAATAAAAACATAATGGCAGAAAATATACTTAATGAAACACCCAACTTTATCCAAAATTCATTGTTTAAGCTACCTTGTGCATTACCCATAATTACAGCCAAAATAATTAGCACTGCAGTATCTGTTAAAATAGTACCACCAACAGTTATAGCCACTGCCTGGTTTTTTGAAACACCAAACTTGCTAACTATTGGATAGGCTACCAAAGTATGTGTTGCAAACATACTTGCAGTAAGTAAACTTGTATTAAAATTATATCCTAAAAAATAATAACAAACAGGAAAGCCAATGGAAAGTGGAATAATAAATGTAAAAAAACCAAAGAGCAAACTTTTGTTTTTGTTGGCTTTAAACTCATTCAAATCTAATTCTAAGCCAGCAATAAACATAATGTATAATAAGCCAATGGTAGAAAATAAATCAATAGCAGAGTTTTTGGCTAAAATATTAAATCCATGAGGACCAATTACAACACCTGCTATAATTAACCCAATTATACCTGGAATGTTAATTTTTTTTAATAACAATGGAGATAATAAAATAATTAACAGTATTAATGAAAAAACTAAAACTGGATTTTTCAATGGTATTTCTATTTCTGACATGAAGTGTTGGAAAAATTCAATCATAGCTTACATTTTATAAATTATAGAGAATGAAAAAACGAATCATCCACTCTTACAATAATACAAAAAATTTTAAAGCAACCTTAAATAAGTCATTAACTATTGGTTAAAGAAAAGTTTCATGAAACAATCTTCATGAACTGTTTCCAAACTTTATATTTGTTTTATACTTTCATCTCGTATATAATGTAAAGCGTGTGGTTTGATTATAATTTATACTATCATAAATTGGGAGCCTAACAAACTAAAAGTATAGCTTATAAAACTTTTTGCAACTCTCCTTATTAAATGCTATTACTTTACAACAATTATTTTATTTACTTCAATTCGTATAATTTTACCAGCAGCAAAAAAGCAATATGCAGGAACTGTATTATACATACTACGAAAGTCCCATTGGCCTGATTAGAATTGGTGGTACCGATAACTTTATTGCAGAATTAGTTTTTATTGACAACAAAGATCAAATTAAACATGGCGAACCTGGCTTGAGTGATTTGATGCATGTTTGTACTGAACAATTAATTGAATTTTTTGCAGGAAAAAGAAAACAATTTAATGTCCCCATTCATCAAGAAGGAACAGCTTTTCAAGGAAATGTTTGGAGTGAATTAATTCATATACCTTTTGGTAGTACCATTAGTTATTTAGATTTAGCTAAAAAAATTGGAGACGCAAAAGCAACAAGAGCAGTAGCTGCAGCCAATGGCAAAAACAATATTGCTATTATTGTGCCTTGTCACAGAGTAATTGGTAGCGATAAAAGCCTAACAGGTTATGCTGGTGGTATGTGGCGAAAAAAATGGTTATTACAACATGAATTTAGAATAAAAAACGGCATACAGGTTTTATTCAACTAATAGTACTTTTTCATTTTTCTTCTTTACTATTTGTTAAATATTTCTATTTATCAAAAAATCATTGAATATTATTTTTTTCTTCCTAAATTTAACCAACAATTTAAACTTTACAACTATGAAGAAAACATTTTTACCCATCTTATTACTCTCTGCTTTATTTGTAAATCAATCTAGTGCTCAAAGTAATAAAGCATATGCTATTACTGCTGAAACTAAAGGAAATTATAATTGGACAGCAATAAGAGAAATTGATTTAAATAATGGTAACGTTATTAGAACTTTATACAGTAATTCCAATAAGCCTAAAGTAAGTTATGAGTTTATTAATAACGATTGGCAAGCAAACAGAGTAAATATACAAAGCATGTCTCCTACGGTAAATGGCGTTGCTGCTGCTGCTTTTGATGAAAAAAATAATCGTTTATATTTTACGCCAATGTGGGGTACCGATTTACGTTATGTAGATTTAAACACAACAGAAATGAACGTTGTAGTTAATGGCGATGCAAGATTTTCTACAGGCAAAAGAGTGGATGAAAGCAATGTAATTACAAGAATGGTAATTGCTGCAGATGGCAATGGTTATGCACTCACAAACGATGCAAACCAACTAATTCAATTTACTACTGATAAAAATCCTACAATCACTAATTTAGGAGCATTAGTAGATAGCAAAAAAAATAATGGTATTAGTGTTCATACTCAATGCACAAGTTGGGGTGGCGATTTAATAGCAGATGTTTATGGAAACTTATACTTAATTACTTTTAGAAACCATATTTTTAAAATTAATCCAACTTCAAAAATTGCAGAACATATAGGTACCATTAAAGGATTACCAGAAAACTTTACAACCAATGGTGCAGCAATAGATGCTAATGGAGAGGTGTTTATTTCTAGTGCTATACAAACAAATAATTACTACAAAGTAAACTTATCTACCTTAAATGCTTCTGTAATAGTAAAAGAAGGCAACGAAACTGTTTACAATGCATCTGACTTAGCAAATAGTAATTTGGCTTACAGAAATACAAGAAACAATATTGTACCAACAACAGTAAAAAATAATGGCATTGCAATTTATCCTAACCCGGTTGTAAATAAAACTTTTGCAATTCAGTTCGAAAAATTGCCTGCAGGTAATTATGGAGTTGAAATAACTGATGTAAACGGTAAAAGAATTTTAAATAAAACAATTAATATTATTGGTTTACAAAACGAAAAAATTAACCTACCAAGGGCTTCAGCATCTGGTTTATATTTTGTAAAAATCACCAATACTGCCGGTAAAGCTATATTTACCGATAAAATTGTAGTTGAATAAATTTTCATTACCCTTATTTAATTTATTAAACCTATCAACGATAAATGCCACCTTTATAAGGGTGGCATTTTTTCATTGAACCTTGGATTTTAAAATACTATCAATTCATAATTGTTTCGTCTAAAACATTTTTACTAACTGATAATTCTTTGTTTTGAATCATACGGTAAATAGTACTCTTACCTATGTCAAGCTTCTTAGCAACCTTTAATACATCGCATTGATAAAGGTCCAAATAATATTGTATTAATTTAACATTAAATTCTTTTAAAGTAGCATCTTTTATGGCAAAATTCTCCATTACATTTTGTACAACAATATTCAAATGCTCAGGTAATATTTCTGTATCTTCTGCCATTACTGTTGCAAGCTCAATTACTGATTTTAGCTCACGAATATTTCCAGGAAAACTATGATTTAATAATTTCTTTTTTGCCTCTGTAGTTAATACTTTAGAGGGTATTTTGTTTTCTTTACAAAATTGCTCCATATAAAATTTTGCAATCATCAACACATCATTTTCTCTTTCTCTTAAAGGTGGCAAATTAATTGGCAAGCCTAAAAGCCTATAATACAAATCTTCTCTAAAATTACCATTTTTAACTTCATCTAATAAGTTTTTATGAGTAGCAACAATTATTCTTACATCAAATTTTATAATTTCGTTACTCCCTACTCTACTAAGTTCTCTTTCTTGTAAAGCCCTTAATAATTTAGATTGCATATTCATATCCATCTCACCAATTTCATCTAAAAATAAAGTTCCTTTATTGGCTTCTTCAAATTTTCCAATTCTTCTTACAGCAGCACCTGTAAAAGCCCCTTTTTCGTGTCCAAAAAGTTCACTTTCTAAAAGCTCCTTGGGTATAGCTGCTACGTTAATAGCAACAAAGGATTTATTTCTTCTATCTGAATTGTAATGAATGCATTTAGCTGCAACTTCTTTACCTGTACCTGTTTCGCCAGTTAAGGATACTGTAATATTGTTTTTAACAGCTTTTTCCATTAAATTAAAAACTCTCTTAATGGCAATACTGTTTCCAATTATAGTTTTTGCAAAGTCATATTTTTTGGCAACTTCTTCTTTTAAAACTTCAATTTCCTTTTTAAGATCTGCATTTTCTCTTAAATGTTGAATGCTATTCCAAAGCCTGTCTTTGGTATCTTCATCTTTTACAATATAATCATAAGCACCTTTCTTAAGTAAGTTAATAGCAACTTTCACATCTTCCTGACCAGATATTACAATTACTCTAGTTTCGGGGCTTAGCTCATTAATTTTATCTAAAACATCTTCTCCTGTTGCATCTGGTAAGGAATAATCTAATGAAACTACATCAGGTTTTTCGTGCAGGGCAGCAATAAAAGTTTTAGATGACTCAAATTTTTTAATCTGATAATCAGGGTTTAAGCTCAAAGTGTACGATAACATTGAACTGTACCATAAATCATCTTCTACGATGAATATTTTGAAGGAACGTGGTTCTTTCATAAAATGAGATATTGGATATACTTCTATAAACGCAAAACTTTTCTCAAAATTGTATAAATGGAAATTTTATGGGAAATATTTTCCCAAATAAAGAATTTTCCATTTTTGAAATAGATACAAGAAATGTTACCTTAATTAAAATTTTTAACTTTAATAGGGTACAAAAAGTACTGCTTACATTTGCAAAATATGCAAGAAGTAAAAGATATTGAACAACCAATAGATGAGTTATACGAACGTAGAACTTTTATTATTGACAAAGGGCAAGAACCTCTTAGAATAGATAAATGGCTGCAAATAAGAACAGAAGGAAGTACCAGAAACAAAATTCAGCAAGCAATAGATAATGGGTTTGTAACTGTAAACAACCAAAAAATAAAAAGTAATTATAAAGTAAAACCTTTGGATGAAATATTGGTTTTAAGCTACCTTAATCCAGAATACTCGGAGCTTAAAATTGAAAATATTCCACTAAATATTGTGTATGAAGATGAGGATGTACTGGTGATTAATAAACCTTCCAATATGGTTGTGCATCCTGGCGTTGGCAACCATACAGGTACATTATTAAATGGTGTTGCTTACCATTTGTTACAACAAAACCCTTCTTTAAATGAAGAAGAACTACCACGATTTGGTTTGGTACATAGAATTGATAAAAATACAACCGGCTTAATTGTTTTGGCTAAAAACGGAATGGCAGCAGCACATTTAGCTAAACAGTTTTTTAACCATACGGTAAAAAGAAATTATGTTGCATTGGTTTGGGGAAATTTGGAAGCAAATGAAGGAACAATTAATACGCATATTGCAAGGCATAAACAATATAGAAAAATGTTTGATGCTTACCCAGATGGAGAAATAGGTAAAAATGCCATTACACATTATAAAGTAATAGAAAGAATGAACTATGTTACTTTAGTAAGTTGCCAGTTAGAAACAGGGCGAACACACCAAATTAGAGTGCACATGAAATTTATTGGCCATACTTTATTTAATGATTGGGAGTATGGAGGAGATAAAATTTTAAAAGGCACCATTTTTACCAAATACAAACAATTTGTAGATAATTGTTTTGCTATTTGCCCTAGGTGTGCCTTACATGCTAAAACATTGGGCTTTATACACCCAACTACACAAAAAGAAATGTTTTTTGAAGCGGAACTTCCTGAAGATATGAAAAACGTAATTAGCAAATGGAGAGGCTATGTTGGAAACAAACAATTAGACTAATACTTGTGCCCTAACTTACTTAAATAATAACTGTAGCATTACAATAAAAGATTATCAATTAATCTTACTTCGCCAATAAATGCTGCAATTAGTACAACTAATTTTACCCCTTCTTTATATTCTGCAATAGGTTGTAAATTTTGAGCATTACAAATGCTTATATAATCAATTTTCAAAAAACCATTCTTTAGTAATTCTTCTTCTGCCCTCTTGATTAAGCCATTAAAAGGCAATCTTTCAAAATTATTTTTCATGTACAGTAAGTTATTATAAATAGCTGCAGCCTTAGTTCTTTCTTCTTCTGTTAGTCTTCTATTTCTACTGCTCATGGCTAATCCATTTTCTTCTCTTATGGTAGGTACAATAACTAATTTAAGTTTGTTTTGCCAATTCATTAACTCAACCAATTTTGATACAACCATACATTGTTGATAATCTTTTTGACCTAAAAACAATATAGTGGGTTTAACCATTAGCAGCAATCTTTCCACTACATTACATACACCTTGAAAATGACCTTTTCTGTATTTACCTTCCAAAATTTCTTCCAAATAACTCAATTCATAATGTTTTAAGTTATCAATCCCATCCGAATAAATTTCATTTACAGAAGGGAGAAAAATGATATCACAACCAGCTTTTTCTAATAAAAAAATATCGTTTTCAATGGTAATAGGATATTTTTCAAAATCGTTTTTATCATTGAACTGTGTAGGGTTTACAAATATGCTTGCTACTGTTATTGCACATTGTTGTTTGCTTTCTTCTATCAAAGCTATATGTCCATTATGCAAAGCTCCCATTGTTGGCACAAAACCAATATTTATATTGTTAGTATAATATTTTTTTAGCGTATTTTCAAGTATTGCTGCAGTTTTACAAATAACCATTTTAAAGCATATTATTTATTACAAAAAGAAGAACAAAACTAAGTATATGCTATTACTTTCCACCTTCTTAATTCAAAAGCAAAATATTGTATAAACAATATTATTTTAGCTTTTTTATAAAGTATTAATAGCTAAAGGTATTGTAACATTGCAAAGAACTATTTATTGATAAATTGAGTGTACAAAATAACATATTATCATCACCAATAGAATATCTAAAAGGAGTTGGACCTTTAAGAGCCGATTGGTTGAAAAAAGAATTGAATATTTTTACCTTCAACGATTTATTGCATCTTTTCCCATACAGGCATATTGATAAAAGTACCATCACCGCTATTAATAATATTGAAACAAATGCAGAATATATACAGGTTGTTGGAAAGCTTACCAACTTACAAATAATTGGCGAAAGGAAAGGGAAAAGGCTTACTGCAACTTTAAAAGATGAAACAGGAAGTATTGAGTTAGTTTGGTTTCAGGGAATTAGTTGGATTCAAAAAATTTTAACAGAAGGAAGTATCTATTTGGTTTTTGGAAAACTCTCCTACTTTAACAACACTCCACAAATCATTCATGCAGAAATTGAATTGTACGTACCACTACAAAATAATGAGAGAAAATATTTTGAACCAGTTTATCCATCAACAGAAAAACTAAAAGCCAAAGGTCTTAATGGCAGACAAATTGCCAAACTTACGTTTGCATTATGGCAACAAATTACCATTGAAAGTATTCCAGAAAATATTCCAGAAAACATTTTAACCGAATTAAATTTATTAAATAGATATAAAGCATATAAATCTATTCATTATCCTGCAAACAAAATAGAATACAACCAAGCTTTAAACAGATTAAAGTTTGAAGAATTTTTTATAGCACAGGTAAGATTAAACTTAGTTAAAATACAAAGGCACCAATGTAGCAAAGGAGTAATATTTGAAAAAGTAGGTGCATTATTCAATAATTTTTACAGCAACCACTTACCTTTTGAATTAACCAATGCACAAAAAAATGTATTAAAACAAATTAGACAAGATGCTGCCAAAGGCCATCAAATGAATCGTTTATTACAAGGCGATGTTGGAAGTGGAAAAACAATTGTAGCATTACTTAGTATGTTATTAGCAGCAGATAATGGTTATCAAAGTTGTTTAATGGCACCAACAGAAATTTTAGCTATGCAGCACTACAATAGTTTAAACAGCTTATTACAACCAATGAATATATCTGTAAGTTTATTAACAGGTAGTACAAAAGCCAAAGAAAGAAAAGCAATTTTAACCGATTTACAAGAAGGAAAAATAAAATTTATTGTAGGTACGCATGCCTTAATTGAAGAGAATGTTCAGTTTAACAATTTAGGATTTGCAGTTGTTGATGAGCAACATCGCTTTGGAGTTGCACAACGTGCTGCACTTTGGAAAAAGTCTGTTATACCACCTCACATTTTGGTAATGACTGCAACACCCATACCCAGAACATTAGCTATGACAGCTTATGGCGACTTAGATTATAGTATTATAGATGAATTGCCCAAAGGAAGACAAGCTATAACAACTGTGCACAGAAATGAAATGCAAAGAATGAAAGTGATGGAGTTTATTAGAGACGAAGTAACAAAAGGAAGACAAGCATACATTATCTATCCATTAATTGAAGAAAGTGAGAAATTAAGTTATGAAGATTTGATGCAAGGCTATCAGGAAACCAAAAGTTATTTTCCTGAACCAAAATATTCCATCAGTGTTTTACATGGTAAAATGCCTATTGCACAAAAAGAAACAAATATGCAGAGATTTGTAGAAGGAACCACTCAAATAATGGTTAGTACTACTGTAATAGAGGTAGGCGTAAATGTACCAAATGCAACTGTAATGGTTATTGAAAGTGCCGAAAAATTTGGGTTATCTCAGCTACATCAACTAAGAGGTAGAGTTGGAAGAGGTAGTGAAAAAAGTTTTTGTATTTTATTAACAGGTAGCAAAGTAAGCACAGAAGCCTTAGAACGTATCCATACAATGTGTACTACTAGTAATGGTTTTATAATTGCAGAAAAAGATTTAGAATTAAGAGGCCCAGGAGATGTAGATGGCGTAAGACAAAGTGGTGCTTTAAACTTTAAACTTGCATCTATTGTAAATGATAGAGAATTATTAGAAAAGGCAAAACAAATGGCCGAAAAAGTATTAACAGATGATGTGGAATTAAAATTGGCAAATAATTTGCCATTAAAAAATTATTTAAACCAACAAAAAGGCAAAACCAATTGGAGTAAAATTTCCTAACTAAGTAAATACTAAAAAGTCGTTAAGGAAATTGGTATAAGGTTTATATGTATTTTTACCACAATTGATAAAGTAAAGTTTGGATATTATTTTTAAACAGGAAATAATAAATTTTAAGAATTGAAGCTATTTTGTAAGATATTATTTATAGTAGTACTTAATTGTATCACAACCCTTTTATATGCTCAAAATTATCTAGAGTTTGTAGAAAATAAAGGGCAATGGGATAACAAAATAAACTATAAAGGAGAAATAGCAAACGGTGCCATTGCATTGCAAAAAACTGGTTATCGTTTTATGTTACATAATAACGATGATTTAAATAACCGTTCTGCCTACTTTCATGGTCATACACAACCATCTCAAAATAAAAATAAAGAGCAAGAAAATTTTATTGTAAGGTCTCATGTATATGAGGTTAAGTTTTTAAATGCCAATTCAAACCCTACAATCATACCAGAAAAGCAAATTGAAAGTTATAATAACTATTATATAGATAATGATAAAAGCAAATGGGCATCTGGTTGTAAAATATATAATACAATTACCTATAAAAATATTTATCCAAACATTGATGTTAGATATTATACCAACGAAAATAAT
>JAIBAV010000113.1 GCA_019695015.1 Chitinophagaceae bacterium | reverse complement strand
AAATTACACATGTAGGTATTTTGATAAACGACCATGAAATTATTCATGCATCTGGTATTGTAAGAATAGATTTGATAGATAATGAAGGAATTATTAATTCTGAAACTAAAGAAAGAACCCACCATTTAAGGCTAATAAAAAGAATTTTTTAGAATAATATATGGAAATTTTATCAAAAATTTTGTTGCGTAAAAAAATCAGATAAAAAACTCTTTTTATATGAATCAATTGTCATACTTTTGTCTATAATTCTGCTTATATGTTTTCAAAATCATGTGAATATGCAATTAAAGCTTTGATTTTCTTGGGCCAAGAGTCTAATGAAAATAAAAAGGTTTGTGTAAAAACAATTTCAAGTGCAATAGATGCTACACAACATTTTGTTGCCAAAATATTACAAGACCTAACAAAGAAAAAGTTATTAAAATCAACAAAGGGCCCCAATGGTGGTTTTTATGTAGATGAAGAAAATTCTAAAAATTCTTTAGCAGATATTATTAAAGCTATAGATGGCACTAAAATATATAGCCAATGTGAGTTAGGCTTAAAAGAGTGTTCAGAAAAAAACCCTTGCCCAGTACATCATGAATACAAAAACATTAAATTAAACTTAATTAAAATGATTGAAAATAATACCATTTCAACTTTTAATACACAGAGTAATTTAGGTAAATATTTTTTAAAAAATGATTAATATAAAAGAATAAAAGGATATTAAATATGAATGTAAAAAACAAATTAAAAGCCAGCATATTAGCAGTAATTTTATTACTGGTTAATAAATTTGCAACCGCCCAAGAGCATCCTAATTTTATTAATTTAGATGGAAAAGACATACGAAGTAGCGTATTGTTGTTTATAATTGGATGCATTTGTATAATCATTGCAATTGCTTATATGCAGTTTAAACATGCTAAAGAAATTGGAAAAAACATTTCGGCTTTAAACAAAAAAAATGTTCTAAAAGATTTGAATATAGAACAGTTAAAAACCTACATCAACAAATCCAAATCTGTAGGTATCATTATTCTACTGCTATTTAGCTCTCTTCAGAGTTTTGCACAAACTACTACAGACAAAACAAAACCATTAATGTCTCAACCAGGCATTATTATTACTGTGCTATTAATAGCAATACCAATACTATTGGCAGCATGGTTAATTATAGCAAGAGCAACTAAAACAGTTAAAAAATTCAATAACATAAAAAGATTAAAACAAGCCGAAATTTTGGCATCAGAATTAAGAGAAGAAGCTAATGAAGAATCTAACAAAGCCCTTAAAGACCGAAAAACAGCTTTAGAATATTCATTACAAAATATTGAATTAGGAGGAAGTGAAAATGCAACGGATGATAAAGGATTAATATTAAATGTAGGAAACACGCAAGAAGTACATTTTACTGCAGTAAAAAGAAAAGCAGCACCAAGGCCTGCATTAGAACCTGCAATTACAAAATTAGTAGTATGGTATTTAGGTTGTGCTGCATTTTGGTTAGTAATTGGTACAGGTGTTGGCGAATATGTTGGTATAAAATTTATTGCACCCGATGTTGATCAAGTAAGTTGGCTAAGCTTTGGAAGGTTAAGGCCAGTGCACACCAATATGGTATTTTGGGGTTGGGCTTCTTTAGGTATGATGGGTTTAGGTTATTATGTTGTACCAATGGTTAGCAACACAAAACTATATAGTGTTAAATGGGGTTGGATTGCACTTGTATTAACCAATCTTCAAGTTACCATTGGCTCCATAAGTTTAATGGCAGGTATTAACAATGGTGGAGGTGAATTTAGAGAATATATATGGCCTATAATGGCATTGCTTGCAGTTGCTTTAATACTTACTGTAATTAATTTTATAAAAACCATTGCTAATAGAACTACTAAAGAAATTTATATATCTAACTGGTATATTGTTTCTTCCTTAATGTTTACCATTATCATTGCATTAACTGCTTATTTACCCTTTTGGCAAAATGGTTTAGGAGAAACCATTGTACAAGGATATTATATGCATACAGGCGTTGGTATGTGGTTTACTTTGTTTACACTAGGCTTATTATATTACTTTATACCACAACAATTAAATAAGCCAATATATGCTTATAGCTTAGGCATCTTAGCATTTTGGACACAAATTTTATTTTATACAATTATTGGTACACACCATTTCATTTTTAGTTCTATTCCTTGGTGGTTACAAACAGTAGCTATTGTTGGTAGTGTAGGAATGATAATTCCTGTTTTTGCAGCAACAATCAACTATGTAATGACATTTAAAGGCCAATGGGGTAAAGTATCTAATAGTTATACCTTACCATTTTTTTTAGTAGCAGTAGTTTATTACTTTATAGTTTCTATGCAAGGCACTGCAGAGGCTTTTAGATTTACCAATTTGCTTTGGCATTTTACTGACTTTACTGTAGCACACTCACATCTTGGTTTTTATGGAATTATTTCTTTTGCTATTTGGGGAGGTGCTTATGCAATTATACCACGTTTAACAAGAAAAGAGCCACCACAACATTTAGTAGGTGCCCATTTTTGGCTAGCATTTATAGGTTTAATATTATACTGTTTTCCATTAATGTTTGGAGCAACTTTAAAAGGAATGATGTGGATGGAAGGAAAGCCATTTATAGATTCGGTAGTTAAAATGTTTGACTATTGGGTTTGGAGAGCAATTGGCGGAAGCCTTATGTTTTTCTCTCATATTCTTTTCTTCTATAACTTTTATAAAATGTCTTCAAAAACTATAGAAGATGTAAATGTTGTAGATGAGGCAATTAATATTTTAGAACAAGAACCTTCAACAGCTAAATAATTTAAAAGATGAATATATTTAACAACCATACCAAATTATATACTACAGCAGCAATCATGTACTTTGTATTAACTTTTTTTACCGCTATAAAACCTGCTTTAGACAATCAACAAAACAATGGCCCATTGCCAGGTACTAAACCTCTTAGTGGCGATGCATTAGCTGGTAAAATGGTTTATATTGCTGAAGGTTGTGTAGCATGTCATACACAACAGGTAAGAAATGTAGATATGGATAAAATGTTTGGAACCAGACCAGGAATTCCATCAGATTATGCCAATATTGGAAGAACAAGTGTTTGGCAAAATACTGCCACTTTAATGGGCACGGAAAGAACAGGACCAGATTTAACAGATGTAGGTAATAGACAACCAAGTAAAGAGTGGAATTTATTACACCTTTATAACCCTCGTAGTGTTGTTGCACAATCAATAATGCCAAGTTATAAATGGCTTTTCGAAATAAAAGAAAATCCTTCTAAAAATGATGTTATAGTAAACGTACCTGCAGAGTTTATGCATGGTAAAACAGGCAAAGTGGTTGCAACCAAAAAAGCTTTACAATTAGTTGCTTATTTACAATCATTAAAACAAACCCCATTACCAGAAAGTATAAAACCTTATGAGTTTTTATACAAGCAAGAAAAGAAAGTAACTGCCAATGCAGGTGCTTCAGAAGAAGAAACAGTTGATGGTAAAGCATTATTTACTGCTAACTGCCAAAGCTGTCATCAGGCAAATGGCGAGGGTTTAAAAGGTGCATTTCCTTCATTAAAAGGTAGCCCAATTGTATTGGGAGATGATTTGAAACTAATTGTAGATATTATTATGAATGGTTATGATGCTCGTCCTGAATTTGCAGTAATGACACCAGTTGGAACAAGTATGAACTTTGATGAAAAACAAGTAGCTGCAATTATTAACTATATTAAAACCAGTTGGGGCAACGATGCTAAAAAAACAAAAGCAGATGAGGTGAAAGAAATAATTGAATTTATTAAAACCAATAATCCTGCAAAATGAAAAAAATAAGCTTTCTCCTATTATTGGCTTTACTTTCTGCACCTGCTGTATATGCTTGTCCAGTGTGCGAAAGAAATAAACCAAAAATTTTACAAGGCATTACACCACATGGCAGTATGCCAAACAGCAATTGGGATTATGTAATTGTAATAATAGCTGTTTTACTTTTATTGATAAGTTTATTTTTTTCTGTTAAATGGCTTATAAGCCCTAAAGAAGGAAATTCTGACCATATTAAATTTTCAATTATTAAATAAAAATAATTATGCAAAATCAGTGCTCATTAAAAATATTTATAGACGATAATCCAAAACCAATTGGTGAATATGCAGCTCCTGTATCTTTTGAAATAGATACAAGTAAATTAGTGGATGGAGAGCATTATTTAAGAATTGTAAGTATAAGTAACTCAGGCAAAGAAGGCATTAGAACCATACCATTTATAGTAAGAAATGGACCTGCAATATCTATTGAAGGCATTAATGAAAATGATGTAGTAGATGGTGTTGTACCTTTAATGATAAATGCCTACAGCAAAGGAGATCAGAAAAAATTCTTAATAGAAGGAAGTGAAACCCCACGTAGTATTCCTGCATGGTTGTGGGCAATAATTATCCTATTTGTTGGATGGTCTATGTATTACTTTATTACCTCTGCTTTAATGAAGCTATAATATATTCATTGCTGCCTTCATCAATATAACACCTATGAGATGATGTTGGCAGCAATTTTTTTTAAAGAACTGTAGTAGCTATTACACTAATTTCTACATTCACTCCTTTGGGTAACCCTTTAACTGCAACAGTTTCCCTTGCTGGAAAATCTTTCATAAAAAAGCTACCATATATTTCATTTACTTCAGCAAATAAACTCATATCGCTAAGAAAAATAGTTGTTTTCACAATATGCTCAAAGCTTAAGTTGGCTTCAGATAAAATGGCTTTTAAGTTCAACATAACCTGTGTAGCTTCTTCTTTAATTGTTCCTTGCACCAATTCATTAGTGGCAGGATTAATAGGAATTTGACCACTTACAAATAGCAAGTTACCAGTTTTTACTGCTTGGTTATAAGGGCCAATAGGTGCAGGTGCATTGGTTGTATTAATAATTTGTTTTGACATACGTTTACATTTATAGAGGGGCAAGTAAATCATTTTTTGTAAAACCACAAAGCCTAATGCAGAAAATAAAAAAATATCATCCTATTAAAGAAATAAATTAAAAATAGTTCTTGTATATTTTTATAAATTATACATTTGTTCTATCATTTAAAAAAGATTTGTGTCAAAAAATTTAAACAAAGCCTCCGCTACAGGTTTTATTATTGCTTTAGGAATTATTTATGGCGATATTGGTACTTCTCCTCTCTATGTTTTTAATGCTATTATAAGCAACAAAGTAGTTTCAGAAGAGTTGATTATTGGTACACTATCTTGTATAATTTGGACACTAACACTACTTATTACAATCAAATATGTTTTTCTTGTTTTAAAAGCAGATAATAATGGCGAAGGAGGTATTTTTTCTTTATATGCTTTAGTAAGAAGGCGAAAAAAATGGTTAATTGTACCTGCAATGATTGGTGGTGCAACCATGCTTGCAGATGGTATTATCACACCACCTATAACAGTAACTCCTGCCATAGAAGGACTTAAAGAATTACCAGCCCTTAGAGAAATATCAACCAATACTATTGTATTAATAGTACTTGGAATTTTATCGATATTTTTTATTATGCAACAATTTGGTACTGCAAGTATTGGTAAAATGTTTGGACCATTTATGATGATATGGTTTACCATGTTGGCAGTTTTGGGAATAATGCATATATCAGATGATTTTAGTATTCTAAAAGCATTTAACCCAATGTATGCTATAAAATTTCTTACACATTATCCAAGTGGTTTTTGGTTATTGGGTGCTGTATTTTTATGTACCACAGGTGCCGAAGCCCTATACAGCGATTTAGGACATTGTGGCAAAGAAAATATTTATGTATCCTGGGGCTATGTAAAACTTTGTTTAGTATTAAATTATTTAGGGCAAGGGGCATTTTTATTATCTCATTATAAAGGTATAGAAGTAAATGCTGCTACTAAAGCCTCTATGGAAATAAATGCATTTTTTGATTTAATGCCTCAATGGTTTATTATTCCAGGTGTAATAATTGCTACACTTGCAGCCATTATTGCAAGCCAGGCAATGATTTCTGGCTCATTTACTTTAATAAGTGAAGCTATTAGATTAAATCTTTGGCCTAAGTTTAAAATTCGATACCCATCTGAAGAAAGAGGACAACTTTTTATACCAAGCGTAAACCTTATTATGTTTGTTGGCTGTGTTACTATGGTATTACACTTTAGAGAATCTTCTAAAATGGAAGCAGCTTATGGTTTAGCAATTGTATTAACCATGCTTTCTACAACCATTTTATTTGCTAATTATTTAGTAAACAAAAGAGTTCAAAACAGTTGGATTTATTTGTATTTAGCAATCTATATTATTATAGAAGCTTCTTTCTTAACTGCTTTATTACAAAAATTTACTCATGGTGGTTATATTACAATACTACTAGGTGGTTTAATGTTTGCCGTTATGTATGTTTGGTTTAAAAGCAGAAAAATAAAAAACCGCTATGTTGAGTTTGTTAGACTGGAAGATTATATTTCTCAAATACAAGAACTAAGCAACGATAAAGCTATTCCAAAATATGCTACCCACTTAGTGTACATGACCAGTTCTGTTCATCATAAAGAAATTGAACATAAAATTATTTATTCCATACTTAATAAAAAACCTAAACGAGCGGATATATATTGGTTTGTACATGTAGATGTTTTAGACGATCCTTATACCTGTGAATATATTGTAGAACATATAGTACCAAACGATATAATAAGAATTGAATTTAGGTTAGGTTTTAGAATGGAGCAACGTATAAACCTAATGTTTAAAAAGGTTGTTACAGATTTAGTTGCCAATAAAGAAGTAAATATAAATAGCCGATACGAAAGCTTAGGAAAGAATAATGTTGTTGGAGATTTTCAGTTCATTGTACTTGAAAAATATTTAAGCCAGGATAATGAATTACCTTTCTTTGAAAGAATTGTGATGAAACTCTATTTCTGGTTAAAAGAAATTTCATTAAGCGAAGAAAGAGGCTTTGGCTTAGATCCAGGTTTTGTAACAGTAGAAAAATTTCCATTAATTGTTGCACCCGTACGAAATTTAAATTTAAAAAGAGTTATTCCAGAACAGTTTGATGAAGAGTAGAAATAAATAAGCATTTGCTTAAAATCTAACCAAATATTTTCTATATTTATTGTATAATTTTTTTCTATCAATCAGTGGGTATTATATATAATTTGTAGCCTAATAGTGTTATCTGTGCTGGTATATTTTTTACAAGAAAAATTTATATTTAAACCAGAAAAATTAAAAGCCGATTTTAAGTTTAAATACGATATACCATTTACCGAACTTTTTTTTAATATAGAACAAGGTGTATGTATAAATGGGCTACATTTTTATAGAACTAACCCATCAGGTCTTATCTTATATTTTCATGGCAATACCAGAAGTATAAAAGGTTGGGCAAAATATGCAAGAGATTTTTACAGATTCAATTACGATGTTGTATTAGTGGATTATAGAGGATTTGGAAAAAGTACAGGAAAAAGAAGCGAAAAAGAAATGTTGGCAGATATGCAATTTATTTATGACGAACTCAAAAAAAAATATCCCGAACATCATTTATTAGTGTATGGAAGAAGTATGGGTAGTGGTTTTGCTACAAAAATTGCCTGCGATAATAAACCACGTTATTTAATTTTAGATTCGCCTTATTATAGTTTTAAAAAAGTAGTAGAAAGATTTATTCCAATATTGCCTGTTAAATACATTTTAAGGTATCATTTAAGGACAGATAAATGGATAAGAAAAGTAAACTGTCATACCTATATCATTCATGGTACAAAAGATTATTTAATACCTATTTCTCAAAGTATAAAATTGCAAAAACTAAATCCATCAAAAGTTACATTAATAAAAATAAATGGTGGTGGGCATAATAATTTACCAAATTTTGATGAGTATCATAATTTTATAAGAGATATTTTAAAAGAATAACACTTTAGTTTAGCAGATTCTTCTTTACACCCAAGAACGAATAAGCGTTTTCTATGATGTTAGATAAGAATTACTATTGATAACAAAAGTAATGATTTTTTGTACTAATTTATTTTGTTCATACATTTGACTCTCTTTGGGGCATAAAATTTACTTCGATTTTTAAAATAAACTATTATGAAATTTACTAAGCTAATATGCTTTATTTATTTTTTAAATTTTACTTTTCAAACCATACAAGCACAATGTAACCATAATTTATGGAGTGGTTCAACTTTTTCACCACAACCTAACACTTGTATCAATAAAGTTATTCCAAATAATTTTGTTGATACAATAAATGGAGTTGCAACAATAAAAAGCAATTTAGCTTGTAATAATAGTTATTATTACCCACAATTTTTATTAAAAGATAGCCTATCCTGTATTTCAAATAATTTTGCAATTGAGTTTAGAATAAGGAATTCATATAATATTGGAGGAATAGCCGACTATGATTTATACTTTAATCTTTATGCAAAAAATGATACAGGGTTGCTTAATACAAGCTTGGCAATAATGGATACACTTGGTAGGCAGCAATTTACTAAAGCTTCATTCGGTGCTATTGAAGTAACAAATAGTCCTTCACTACTCAGAAACTTATCCTATTGGCGAGTTGTAAAGATTCATTATAATAATAATTTAGCTGTTTTTTCAATAGATGGGATAATAATGGAAACAATTCCTTATGTGAGTTTTATGAAAAGAATAGATAGTTTGTCAATTGGCTTTAAAGGTGCAGGACAAGTTGATTGGATAAGAATATTGAATAATGATACAGAAATTTGGCGTGAAGATTTTAACTCTGTCTGCTTTTCGAAATTTCCAAACTTGTGTATTTACAATTCAATATGTGATGATATCTGCAACTGGAATCTTAAAGGTAATAATATATTATTAGGGCAAAATTCGGTACCTATAAACATTTTTGGAACTCTTAATAATTCAGATATTAGAATTTTAACCAATAATACAGATAGGGGAGTTATTACTGCAAATGGATGGTTAGGCTGGAATACTATTCCTTCATCATTATTTCATATTAAAAGTTCTAGGTTATTTAATAACCCTTCAGCAATAAGGTTTCAAAATTTACCAATAAGAGATGGATATATACTTGTTACTGATTCTGATGGTTATATTTATAGATCAAATAGCTATTCAGAATCATTATATAATAAAATTGAAGAATTAGAGCAAAAAGTAAACTTACTTGTAAAACAAATTAATGCTTTAAAAGAACAAAATAATAAAGGATATATAAAGCAAAATGTACCTAATCCAGTTATTTCAAATAGTAAAACGATTATAGAATATGGTATTGAAAAAGCAAATGGTCCATGTTATTTGCTAATTACGGATTTAACAGGTAGGCAAGTAAATAAAATACAACTTAATGCCTCTTTAAAGCTCTCACAAATTGAGTTAAATAATAATCAACTTAATGCTGGTTTATATTTATATTCTCTTATTATTGCAGGCGAAATTATAGATACTAAGAAAATGATAATCTCAAAATAAAATGTAAAGCATTGAGTTTTTAAATAATTAAGAGATGATAAAAAAGGATTTAATTTTTGATATTGGAATGCATATTGGTCAAGATACAAGACACTATTTGAATAAAGGTTTTAATGTGTTGGCTATAGAAGCAAACCCGGAACTTGTACAGCAGAATAAACTAAAATTTAAAAAAGAAATAGACGAAGGCAGGCTTACCATATTAAATATAGGTATTAGTGACAAAAATGAAACTATACCTTTTTATAAAAATCACAGGTTAAGCGAATGGAGTTCTTTTGTTAAAGAAATAGGAACAAGATTAAATTCATCTTACGAAATTATTCAAGTTGAATGTACAACAACCGAAGATTTATTTAAAAAATATGGTGTACCTTATTATTTAAAAATTGATATTGAAGGAAATGATTATTTATGTATAAATGCAATTTCAAAAGAGAGTATTCCGAGCTATGCATCATGCGAAGCTACTTCAATAGAATTACTACATACATTATATGCTAAAGGATACAGAAAATTTAAGTTAATTAATCAGGCAGACAATTTTAAGCCAATAAATATTAAAAAGGAAAAGAGTAAATTATTTACAGCTTATTTGTTTATTAAGTGTGGTATTTTATTAAGAATTCAAAAGTATTTGCCTTTAAAACATATATACAGTTCTTCTGGTCCTTTTGGAGAAAACACAAAAGGTAAATGGCTTACTTATGAAGAAACAGAAAAACTATATAATCAGTTTTACAGAAAAGGAGAAAATGAAAAAGCATTAAATGATATAAGTTGGTTCGATTTTCATGCAACAATAATTTAAAACGAATTACTTTTTACTTTAATTTTATTTGTAATTAACATAAGAAAAAGTAGTAGAAAGATTTATTCCAATACTACCTGTTAATTACATTTTAAGGTATCATTTAAGAACAGATAAATGGATAAGAAAGGTAAACTGCCACACCTATATCATTCATGGTACAAAAGATTATTTAATACCTATTTCTCAAAGTATAAAATTGCAAAAACTAAATCCATCAAAAGTTACATTAATAAAAATAAATGGTGGTGGGCATAATAATTTACCAAAGTTTGATGAGTATCATAATTTTATTAGAGATATTTTAAAAGAATAAAAACTATATATTTATTTCTTTTACTTATTACGAAACATTGTTTTATAATAAAAAAATAACTTTGCAATATGAGTGAAGTATTTACAAATAAAGTTGCCGAAAGCGGTATTTTAACTGTTGATTTAGAAGATTTTTTACCAAAAGAACCGATAGAAAATTTTGATTTAAAAGAGTATCTTTTTATGGGTTTAATTTTAAAAGAAAAAGATTTTAGAGCTGCTTTACTACAAATTAATTGGAGTTATTATAGCAACAAAATTGTTGGCATATATTGTAGCACAGATGCTATTATACCTGTTTGGGCATATATGTTAGTTGCTTCTTATTTGCAACCTTATGCAATTTATGTTGCAACCTGTGATAAAGAACAATTAAAAGAAAATCTACTTCTTCAAAAAATAGAAACATTACCAATACAAGAATATACAGATAAAAGAGTTGTAATAAAAGGTTGTGGCGAAGTAGCAATACCTGCATCTGCCTATACAGCAATTACATTTAAATTAAGACCTATTGTAAAAAGTATTATGTATGGCGAACCATGTAGCACAGTTCCAGTTTACAAAAAGAAACTAAATTAAGGAGATAATCTTTCCCTTACCCAAACATTACTTTCAAAAGTGTATTGTAGTCTATCGTGCAACCTGCTTGCTCTTCCCTGCCAAAATTCTATTAATGTAGGTTTTACTATATATCCTCCCCAATGATCTGGTCTTGGTATATTCTCTGTTCCAAAAATTTCAGCATATTTTTTTTCGTTTTGTTCAATAACTTGCCTATAAGGTATAACAGCACTTTGATGCGATGCCCAAGCACCAATTCTACTACTTATTGGTCTGCTATTAAAATATGCATCACTTTCTTCATTACTTACTTTTTCAGCAATTCCTTCAATTCGTACCTGACGTTCTAACTCCTTCCAAAAAAATACTAAAGCAACTTTTGGATTTTGAGCAATTTCTTTTCCTTTATCGCTTAAATAGTTGGTATAAAACACAAATCCATTCTTATCAAAATCTTTTAAAAGTACAATTCTTGCACTTGGTGTACCTTGTGCAGAAACTGTAGCCAATGTCATTGCATTTATTTCACCAATTTCACTTTTAATTGCTTGATTCCACCATTTTTCAAACTGTTCAAAAGGGTTATAACTGGCATCTTCTTCAGAGAAAGAAGCCATTAAATAGTTAGTTCTGATATTTGCAATGTGAGGGTTCATAAACAATAATAAAAGATAGTAATGTGCTTTAAAATACAAACATACAGAAAACATTTTTACTTTTTTATGGTTTATGAAATGCAAAAAACTATAATGCTAAAAAAATAAATTTTATACTTTTGCCCTAAATCTTTTAATAATAAATGCTTCAATGAATAGAATTTATTTAGACAATGCAGCAACAACAAGTTTAGACACAGAGGTGTTAAATGCTATGATGCCTTTTCTTACAACTAACTTTGGTAATCCATCTTCTATTTATAGCTATGGCAGAGAAAGTAAACTTGGAGTTGAAAATGCAAGAAAAACAGTAGCTAAAATTTTAAATGCACATCCATCAGAAATATTTTTTACAAGTGGTGGTACCGAAAGTTCGAATACTGCAATTACTGCAAGTGTAAGAGATTTAGGATGCAAACATATTATTTCATCTCCTATTGAACATCATGCTACTTTACATACTATTGAATATATGCATAAAACTGGTGAGGCTACTTTAAGCTATGTAAAACTGCTACCAAATGGGCATATTGATTTAGAAAATTTAGAGTTTTTGTTAGCCAATTCAAAAGAAAAAACATTAGTTACCCTAATGCATGCCAACAACGAAATTGGAAATATAATTAACATCAATTCTGTTGGGGAACTTTGCAAAAAATACAATGCCATTTTTCATAGCGATACTGTTCAAACTGTTGGCCATTTTCCTTTCGATTTAAAAAATACTTTTGTTCATTTTATTACTGGTGCTGGGCATAAATTTCATGGCCCAAAAGGTGTTGGCATTTTATACATCAATCAAAATATTAAAATAGAACCATTTGTGCATGGTGGCAGCCAAGAGAGGAATATGAGAGCCGGAACAGAAAATTTATACGGTATTGTTGGCTTTGCAAAAGCCTTAGAATTAGCAACAGAAAATTATGAAAAAGACAGCCAATATATAAATAGCTTAAAGCTTTTTATGAAAGAGTTGTTACAAAAAAATATTGAAGGAGTAAGCTTTAATGGAGATGTTGATGGAAAAAGTTTATATACTGTGTTAAGCGTTAACTTTCCTAAAACAGAAAAAAGCGATATGATACTTTTTAATTTAGATATTAATAATATTTGTGCAAGTGGTGGCAGTGCATGCTCTAGTGGTGCAGATGCAGGAAGCCATGTTGTAGGTGCATTACACAACAACAGTCATACTGTTACAGTTAGATTTAGTTTTTGTAAACACAATACAAAAGAAGAAATTGAAACTGTGGTTGAGAAAATAAAAACTCTTATTTAAACTTTGGTTCAGCTATTTAACCTGATACCATCTTGCATTTATTGGTTCGTTTACTTTAATACTTAAATTATCTAGTTGTAGTTGCATCATTCCTAATGAAACTGATTGTTTTGTAGGAAAAGGAATGCCATTAAATAGCTTATATTTTTCATAATCAATATCAATTTTTCTGTTAGCCATTCTAGAGCTTCTTTCTCCACCACCACCAAATGATCTTCTCATTGCACTCATACCCATCATATCTAAAGCAATTGGTGCACTAACCTGCAACCTTCTTACTTGTGCATTTGCTTTAGAAATATAAAAAGTCATTTCTTGACCAGATTTTAGTTTTAAGTTTACTTTATCACATTCTATTCCATTAATTTTTTCTGTTCCATCTAAAGTAGCTGTATGCCCTTTGGCTGCATAATTTACCAATGGTGCAAACAAGCCTTCACAATCTTTTTGATAAGAGGAAGCCTCTAATTCATCTTCTTTAAATTTTGTAAGAGAGGCATCCATACTACCCATTGGAGAGTTCATTGCAGGAACAAATGTATAACCAGCAGTATCGGTAATTACAGTAAAACTTTCTTCGCTGCTCATTGGGCTACTGCTTTGAATACGAAATAATTTATTCTTTTCTTTAATGGTAAGTACATTAATAGTAGAACCCATTTGTTCAATATTCATAGAACTTTCTATCTGCAAACTATTAATAGATGTTAACTTACTTAACCCTCCATTGGCTTCAATAAATCTATTTATAACCTCATCAACTGTTTGTGCATTTAAAGCAAATACTGAAAATGATAAGAAAACAGCAAAAAATAATTTTTTCATTATACTTTTATATTTTATTGCTCAAATTTAGTTTGCTTTTGGAATTAATTTAATAAGAATAAAATTTTAATAAAATATTATGGAACAAAAAAGCTTTTCAATAAAAGGAAATATTGTAGATGTAGTACATAAACAAATTTATGCTGGTGAGGTAAAAGTTGTAAATGGAAAAATAGCATCTGTAACACCTTTGCCCAAAGTAGAAACAGATCAATTTATTTTACCTGGTTTTATAGATAGCCATGTACATGTTGAAAGTAGCATGCTTGTACCCAGCGAATTTGCAAGATTAGCTGTTGTACATGGCACCGTTGCAACCATTAGCGACCCTCATGAAATTGCCAATGTTTGTGGCATTCAAGGAGTTGAGTTTATGATTGAAAACGGAAAGAAAGTAAATTTTAAATTTAATTTTGGAGCCCCAAGTTGCGTACCTGCAACCAGTTTTGAAACTGCTGGTGCTGTTTTAAACAGCAACGATGTAAAAACATTGTTGGCAAAAGAAGAAATTATTTATTTAAGTGAAATGATGAATTTTCCTGGCGTTTTATTTAAAGATGAAGAAGTAATGAAAAAATTACAAGCAGCTATAGATGCAGGAAAGCCAATAGATGGTCATGCACCAGGTTTGAGAGGAGAAAAAGCAAAACAATATATTGAAGCATTTGGAAAAAATGGTGAAATAATAATTTCTACCGACCATGAATGTTTTACTAAAGAAGAAGCTTTAGACAAATTAAAATATGGAATGAAAATTATTATTAGAGAAGGAAGTGCTGCAAAAAACTTTGAAGCATTAATTGATTTATTACACGATTACGAAGATAAAATAATGTTTTGCAGCGATGATAAGCACCCTGATAGTTTAGCCATTGGTCATATTAACCAATTATGTGCAAGAGCTGTAGCAAAAGGTATTGATATTTTTAAAGTTTTAAAAGCGGCTTGTTTAAACCCAATTATACATTATAAAATGAATGTTGGCTTATTACAAGCAGGCAATGATGCAGATTTTATTATAGCCGAAGATTTAAAAAGTTTTAAAATTATTCAAACATATATTAAAGGCAAGTTGGTTGCAGAAAATGGAAAAACTTTTATTCCATCTGTACCCGTTACTGCAATTAATCAGTTTAACTGTAATGAAATTACAAAAACACAATTGCAAATAAAGCTGGGAGATTACCCAACTGTTGATAATAAGATTTATGTTATAGAAGCCTTAGAAGGGCAGCTAATAACCAATAAACTTTTATTGCAAGGCAAACAAGAAAATAAGGAATGGGTAAGCAATATTGAAAACGATATTTTAAAAATGGTGGTGGTAAATAGATATACTAATGCACCAATTGCTAAATGTTTTATTAAGAACTTTGGTTTAAAGCAAGGAGCAATGGCATCTTCGGTTGCACACGATAGCCATAATATTGTGGCTGTTGGTTGTAACGATGAAAGCCTTGCTAAAGCAATTAATTTAGTTATAAAAGAACAAGGAGGTATTAGTGCTGTAAGCAACAATAACGAAAAAGTGGTTGGCTTGCCAATTGCAGGTTTAATGAGTGCAGAAGATGGTTATAAAGTTGCCAATGCTTATACAGATATAGATTTGATGACTAAAAAAGAATTAGGTAGTACATTAGCAGCTCCATTTATGACTTTGAGTTTTATGGCTCTATTGGTTATTCCTTATTTAAAACTGAGTGATAAAGGATTATTTGATGGAGAAAAATTTGAATTTGTGAATTAATTATTTTATGATAATTATAGATAATAAACTAATTAGCGATGAAATTGTTGAAGAACAATTTGTTTGTGATTTAGAAAAATGTAAAGGTGGTTGCTGCGAAGATGGAGATGCAGGTGCACCATTAGAAGATTGGGAAAAGAAAGAGGTTGAAAAATTTTACTCCTCTGTTTTACCATACTTAACACAAGATGGAATTGAAGAAATAAATAAACAAGGTTTATTTGTTTATGATAAAACTTTTGGCTGGGTAACACCAACCATTAATGGAGGTATTTGTGTATATGCAAAAAAAGATCATCAAAATATTATTCATTGTGCATTTGAGCAAGCCTATAACGATGGAAAAATAAGTTGGAAAAAGCCTTTAAGTTGCCATTTATTTCCCATTAAAACATCTATAAGCAAAGAAGACCCTGATTTAGAATATATTAATTACGAGCCAAGAGAAGATTTATGTAAAGCAGCTTGCAGCCTTGGTAAAAAATTAAAAATACCAGCATATATTTTTTTAAAAGAAGCCTTAATAAGAAAATATGGAGAAGAGTTTTATAATGCATTAGAAGCAAGTGCTAATCATTTAAAGAGTAATAAGTAACCTACTCTGTTTAATTCATCTTAACTAAAAATAAGTATTAAATAAGTTTGCATTTTTATTATAAAAAACAATTTACTCTTTAATGTATTAGTTAGAAGTTATTTTTTATCATCAACATAAATAACCTCTTTATGGCATTATAATTGCATAAATTTGCAAACCTAATCAACACTCTCAAACCCTTTCTTAACAATTTATTGTTTACTTAAACCAACATGAATGTTAATTAAAGGAATTCCTATTTCTCTATCTCTTAATAACTCTATCAACGATACAGAAGCAGATGAAAAAAATAAATACCAGAAAAAAAGATTAATAAAACTTTCTTTACTAGCTATAGCTGTTGCAATGGTTGTTAGTGGTTTTGCAAAAGTTTTAGTACACTTAATAGATTTAATAACCAATATTGCTTTCTATCAAAATTTTAGTTTCATACCATCAAGTCCTGCAAATAACTCTATTGGTTGGTGGGTTGTGTTAATTCCTGTAGTTGGAGGTTTATTGGTAGGCATAATGGCCTTATATGGTTCCAAAGCTATACGTGGCCATGGTATTCCAGAAGCAATGGAACAAATACTAACTAACCAAAGTAAAATAAAACCTTCTATTACTTTTTTAAAACCCATTTCTGCTGCAATATCTATTGGCACTGGTGGACCATTTGGTGCTGAGGGCCCAATAATTGCAACAGGTGGTGCATTAGGCTCTACACTTGGTCAAATTTTAAAAATTACACCAAACGAAAGAAAAATTTTACTAGCATCTGGTGCAACAGCAGGTATGTCGGCAATTTTTGGTAGCCCAATAGCAGCAATTTTTTTAGCAATAGAATTGTTGTTGTTCGAGTTTTCTCCTCGTTCTTTTATTCCGGTTGCATTAGCTTGTATTACTGGTGCTGCAGGGCATCATTTCTTGTTTAGCAGTAGTGTAGTTTTTCCAATGTTGCAAACTATTTTACCTGCCAGCAATAAGGCATTATTATTTTATAGTATTATGGGTGTTGCTGTTGGTATATTATCTGTAATAGCAACCAAAATAGTGTATTGGATTGAAGATGCTTTTGAAAAATTACCTATACATTGGGCTTTGTGGCCTGCAATTGGTGGTATTGCTGTTGGCTTAATAGGTTATTACGAACCTAAAACTTTGGGTGTTGGTTATAATAATATTACAGATGTTTTATCTGGCACTTTAACTTTTAATGTTATTCTATCATTATGTTTATTAAAGTTTACATCTTGGGCTATAGCTATTGGTAGTGGAACATCTGGTGGTACTTTGGCCCCATTATTAACTATTGGTGGTGCCATTGGTGCATTGCTTGGCATTTTAGGTAATCAATGGTTTCCTGCAATTGGCATTTCTATACCATTATGTGCATTGGTTGGTATGTCTGCAATGTTTGCAGGTGCATCAAGAGCATTTTTAACCTCAATTGTTTTTGCTTTAGAAACTACTGGTCAATCCAATGCATTATTACCCTTGCTGGCAACTTGTACAGGTGCTTATTGTGTTTCTTATTTATTAATGACTAATACCATTATGACAGAAAAAATTGCAAGAAGAGGTGTACAAACACCTACCTCTTATGAACCTGATATTTTAGATAAAACCTTAGTAGAAGAACTGCCATTAGATGATGTAATTATTTTAAATGATGCAATGAATGTTGGTGAAGTGAGAACTTGGCTAAAACAAGAAGCAGACGCTATTACAAGTTATTTTATTGTAAGTGATTTAGATGGAACTTATAAAGGGTTAATTAGCTACTCAAGCTTATTTAACATGCAACATAATAATGATTTAATTATTGGTGATTTAGTAAAACGAAAAAATATTTTTATACAACCATCTGCTAATTTAAAAACAGCAGTTGAAACCATGTCTAAAGAAGATGTAGATATATTACCTGTTATTGAAGAAGACCATATTATTGGTATTTTAACTTACCAAAATATATTATCTATATACAAACGTTCTGTATTTGAAAAAGAGAACAAACAAGTACAGATTTCTTTAAGTAGGCAACGTTTAAAAATGTTGGTTCGTGGCCAAAAAATTATTTCTATTTTAAAATCTAAAAAAGCTAATACTTAATAGTCCAAAATTATTTATCGTACATTAATTTCATTTCTTTAACTAAATGTCCTGCACCAGCATATTTATCTATAATAAATAAAATGTAACGAATATCTACCATAATATTTCTACAAATACTGGCATCATAATTAATATCACTCATGGTGCCTTCCCACCCTCTATCAAAGTTTAAACCTATTAAATTGCCATAAGCATTTAAAGCAGGGCTTCCACTATTGCCTCCTGTTGTATGATTTGATGCGATAAAGCAAACGGGCATTTTTCCTTTTACTCCATAAATTCCATAGTCTTTATTTTTGTATAGGGTTCTTAATTTTTCATTTACATCAAATTCATAATCTCCTGGTTTATATTTTTCCATCACACCATCTAAATATGTTTGAAATTTGTACACTCTAGCATCGGCTGGCGAATAACCATCTACTTTACCATAAGTAACTCTTAATGTACTATTAGCATTGGGGTAAAATTTCTTATCTTTCATTACCTCCATCTGTGCTTTCATATACTGCCTTTGAAGCTGATCAATTTCATCTTGTATTTTAACCAATTCGCCTGCAACAGCTTCTGAATAATGCCTTCTAATTGCCAGCATCAGCTTAACTAAATCATCTTCTAAAGTATTATCTATTAAAAGAGCAGCATTATTATTTAAAGCATCTAAGGTTTTTTCTTTATTAACCAAAGTACAATTGCTATATATTTTATCAGCCCACTTGTTTAAGTCTGCACCATTGGCTTTATACATTTCCATTACTGTATTAGATATAAATTCTTTGGGCATTTTGTTTAAATAAATATCCATCATTGCAATAAACATATCTTTATCAACCATTGCATTAAAATCTTTATAAAAATCGGGTAAGCTTTTTATTTGTTCATCAACCGCATTTTTAAACTTTTCTGCTCCATTTTTTTGTACATTTTTTAATCTAATTATTCTATTTGCTAAACTAAACAGTTCAATTTTACTTATAGTTTCGTTATAATAATCTCTTGCAAGTCCATATTGCTCTATGCGTTTATATGCATTTATTAATTTATCTAATACACCATTATACTTATTATAAAGCGTTGTATTGGCTTTAAGTTTTGTATTATATACTTGTTCGTACTGTAGTTTTTTTTCTACTGCATTTGTTTTGGTTAAGCCTAAAACTTCTCCTTGCCATTTTTTCCAGGCATTAGCAATACCAGCATATTTAGCTGCATATTGTATTTTTATAGACATATCGTTACGCATATATTTACTTAATACAGCTAATGCTTTATCTCTAACATAAATTTTAGCAGGGTCGTTTATTTGTGCAATTTGTCTAACAGCTTCGCTTGGTAAGTACTCGTTTGTTTTACCAGGAAAACCAAATACCATTGTAAAATCATTTTCTTTAATACCCTTCATAGATATATTTAAGAACCTTTTTGGGGTATAAGGAATATTATCAGAAGAGTAATCTGCAGGCTCATTATTTTTATTTGCATAAATTCTGAATAAGGAAAAATCTCCGGTATGCCTTGGCCAAACCCAATTATCTGTATCTACACCAAAATTGCCAATAGAGTTTGGTGGTGCACCCACTAATCTTACATCGTTAAAAGTTTCTGTTACAAATAAGTAATACATATTGCCATCAAAAAATTCTCGAACAAAAGACTTTTCGAACTTGCCTAATTTGGTGGATGAATTTATATTGTCAATGTTTTTATCAATTACAGCTTGTCTTTCGTTTGGTTGCATGCTTTCATTTACACCTGCTAAAACTTTGTTGGTTACATCAATAATATTTTTTATAAAAGTAACATACAAGCCTTTATTGCCTAGTTCATCTTTATGGGTTTTAGCCCAAAAGCCATTTTCTATAATATTATTTTCTATGGTTGAGTGTGCTTGTATTGCTCTAAAGCCACAATGATGATTAGTTAATATTAATCCTTTGCTAGAAATTATTTCGCCAGTGCAAAAACCACCAAAGCTAACAATAGCGTCTTTTAAGCTACTCTTGTTGATGTCGTAAATATCTTTTGCCGAAATTTTCATACCCATTGCTTTCATTCTACCTTCATTAAGTTGTTGCAATAATTGAGGCAACCACATTCCTTCATCTGCTTTTGCAAGGATGCTAATACATAATACAAGGGCTAAAAGAATTTTTTTCATTCTAATCAATTTTAATGTTCAAAAAATAAAATATTAACTTTTGCAAGTATAACTCAAAATTAAAGTTATTAAACTTACATTTTTATTTGTTTCAGAAATAATCATTCTTTAAATGTTACATTTCTGTATATCAATATTTTCAATGAAATTTGCCTTGTGAAAAAAAGAAGGCAACCCACCATTTTACAAAATATTTTGGTAGAAGATTATGCAGCCGAAGGAAAATCGCTTGCAAAAATAGATGGTAAAGTAATTTTTATTGAAAGGGCAGTACCTGGTGATACTGTAGATATTCAACTATTTAAAAATAAAAAAGATTGGGCCGAGGGCTTTCCAATAAATTTTATTTCCCTTTCTAAAGATAGAGTAGAACCATTTTGTGCTCATTTTCAAATTTGTGGTGGATGCCAATGGCAAATGCTTCCTTACCAAAAACAATTGGCTTTTAAACAAAAACAAGTAAGCGATAATTTAAAACGTATTGGCAAAATAGATTTACCAGAAATTTTACCTATAGTTGGTGCAGAGCAAACACAGTTTTACAGAAACAAAATTGAATACACATTTGCTAATAAACGGTATGTGCCAGATGAAGAATTGGCTTATTTAAAACATAATAATTTGCCCTTTAACAACGAGGGTAGTTTTGGTGGCTTTCATGCAAAAGGTGTTTTTGATAAAGTAGTTGAAATAAAAAAATGCTACCTGCAAGCAGAGCCTACAAATGAAATTAGAAATGCAATTACTGCCTTTTGTATTCAAAATAATTATCCTTTTTATGATATAAAAAATCATACAGGCTGGCTAAGAAATATAATGGTTAGAATTGCCACCACTGGTGAATGGATGGTGAATATAATGCTTGGTTTTGAGAAAGAAAAGTGGAGAACAGATTTGTTAGATTTTGTACTTCAAAAATTTCCAACCATTACTACATTACTTTATACTATTAATACAAAGTTTAATGATAGTATATACGATTTAACGCCAGTAGCCTATTATGGCAAGGGTTTTATAGAAGAAAAGCTAGAACAATATAAATATAATATTAGTCCAAAATCTTTTTTTCAAACCAATACAAAACAAGCAGAAAAATTATACAATATAACAAGAGATTTTGCTGAACTAACAGGTAGTGAAACAGTGTATGATTTATATTGTGGTACAGGTAGTATAGGAATTTTTGTAAGCAATAAAGCTAAAAAAATTATTGGTGTTGAAACTGTATCAGATGCTGTAGAAGTTGCAAAAATTAATGCCTCTTTAAACAATATAACCCATGCTCATTTTTTTGCAGGAGATGTTATTAAAGTTTGCGATGATATTTTTTTTGCAACCCACGGCAAGGCAGATGTAATAATTACTGACCCACCACGTGCAGGTATGCATGAAAAATTAATTACTAAATTATTAGAAATTGCTGCACCAATTATTGTATATGTAAGTTGTAACCCTGCTACACAAGCAAGAGATTTAGCCTTACTTAATGCCAAATACATTGTTACAAAAGTGCAGCCTGTTGATATGTTTCCACACACACACCATATAGAAAACGTTGTTCAACTAAAATTAAGATAAATTTTTACAAAAGTAATATGGTTAAATTTTTAAAATATACTTTTGGTAATTCAATATATAAAACAAATGAGAGAATTTAGACCAACTAGATTTGAAATTTTACCTGTTGTTGTAAAAAACCTGCTAATTATAAACGGGCTAGTTTTTTTTGCTCAAATAACTATTGGCGAAAAATTTAATGTAAATGATATTTTTGCTTTGCATACCTGGCAAAGCCCATTGTTTAAACCTTGGCAATTTATTACGCATATGTTTATGCATGGCAATTTTGGGCATTTATTCAGTAATATGTTTGCCTTGTGGATGTTTGGCTCAATATTAGAAAATGTTTGGGGGCCAAAAAGATTTCTTACGTTTTATTTAATTTGTGGCCTAGGTGCTGCATTATGCCACATGATTGTTTTGTATTACGATATGCAACCAATTGTAGAGGCATTTAAAACATTAAATTTTGAAGAGCAACAAGAAATATTATTCAGCAACAGATTTAGATTAAACGAGGCTACACTTGGTGCAAGTGGTGCTGTATTTGGTTGTTTAGCTGCGTTTGGGTATTTATTCCCTAATACACAAATTTATATTTATTTTTTATTCCCTTTAAAAGCAAAGTGGTTTGTACTAATTTATGCTGGGCTAGAGTTAATGCAAGCTGTTCAAAACTCTGCTGGAGATAATGTAGCACATGTGGCACATTTAGGTGGTGCATTAGTTGGCTTTTTATTAGTTTATTACTGGAACAAAACCAACAAGCAATCTCTTTACTAACTATTTGAAGTATTTTTTAAGCCAACTATGAATACAAAATCTATTAATAAAAATAAAAAACCTTTATTAGGAGCTAATGATAATGGGCTAGTTTTATTAGTAGCAATAAATGCATTAATTTTTATTGTTTTAAATTTTTTAAGAATTGCCTATACAGTTTCTGCAGATACGGTTGCTATTGGTGATGCTAATTTTCAAAAACAAATTTTACATTGGTTTGTCTTACACTCCAACGCAAATTTGTTAGCCGAAAAACCATGGACAATTTTACTTTACATGTTTACAAACTTTAGCATTTGGTCGTTGCTTTCCAATTTATTATGGCTTTGGGCATTTGGTTATATTTTACAAGATTTGGCTGGCAATAAAAAAATGATTCCTGTTTATTTGTATGGTGGCTTTATTGGTGGCTTAGTTTTTTTACTTTCTCTAAGTTTTATACCTTCTTTATATCAATATGTAAGTTCTGGCTATTTTTTAATTGGTAGCGGAACAAGTGTAATGGCTGTAGCTGTTGCTACCACTACACTTGCACCTAATTACAAAATTTTTCCACTAATAAATGGTGGTATTCCTTTATGGATTTTGATGGTTATTTATGCTGCATTGCAGTTTGGTAGTTTAGCTATGGGCAATACTGGTATAACCATTGCTTATTTATTTAGTGCCTCTATTGGTTTTTTATATATTCAACAGTTAAATAAAGGTAAAGATTGGGGCAGTTGGATGTTTACATTGGTTAACTGGATTAATGATATATTTAATCCTGAAAAAAAATATCCTAACCTAAAAAAAAATAGTAGCAGAGAAGAAGTTTTAAATAATAAAACAACCATAGCACAAGAAAAAATTGATATTATTTTAGATAAAATAAATAAACACGGCTACGATAAACTTAGCAAAGAAGAAAAAGAGTTTTTAAATAATGCAAGTAATAGTGAAGTGTAATTTAAAATGGCATTAAGTTTAAAAAAAATATTTAGCAATACCATTCTCTTAACAGGCTGTATTTATAGTTTTGTTTACTTACTAAGTTGCCTTACTCCTTTTATAAGTCCAACAGTTTGGAGTGGCTTTACTTTTTTAGCATTAGCATTTCCAATACTTTTTTGTGTAATGCTATTTTGGCTATTCATCGTATTTATATTTTATAAAAAATACAGATGGCTGTTTTTAATTGTTACACTTTTAGGTAGTACTAATATCTTTAATATAGTTGCATTTAATTTTCCTTCAAAATTTATGCAAGAGAAACAAGAGGGAAACATTAGAATTTTAAGTTGGAATGTACAAGATTTTATAGATAGCCAAATTTATAACGATACGCCAGGTAGTGTAAGAAGAAAGATGATGGAGTTTATTAAAAATACCGATGCAGATATTTTATGTTTTCAAGATTTTCAAGAACATACTTCTACCCTTTTTAGATCTTGTGTAAAAGATATAACCACCCAATTAAACTACCCATTTAAGTATTTTAGTAGAGATTTTGAAACAAAACGATATTATGCTTTTATACAATATGGTACCATTATTTTTTCAAGATATCCAATTATAGATTCTGGAAGAACAACTTACTCCAATAAAAATTTTTCTGAGTCTCTTGCTTTTGCAGATATAAAAAAAGGTAACGATACATTTAGAATTTTTAATACCCATTTAAAGTCTATGTATTTAGGGCTTGTTATGGATACCTTAGCATTTAAAGATGAATTTATAAAAGATGATTTAGATTTTTTAATGAAGAATCAGGATAAGTTTAGCAGATTAAAATATTACGATAAAGTACATGCAGCCCAAGCCAAAATAGTAAAAGAGCAATTAAACAAAAGTAAATATCCGTTCATTTTTTGTGGCGATTTAAATAGTGTTCCATCAAGCTATACCTATCATACAATTCAAAAAAATTTAACCGATGCTTTTAAAAGTAAAGGGTTTGGCTTTGGTAGAACTTATAGAGAAATATCTCCAACATTAAGAATTGATGCTGTTTTGTTGAGTAAGCAATTTAAGGTTTTGCAATATTATTCGCCCCAATTAAGCAATGCTTCAGATCATTATCCTATACTAGTTGATGTAAAGCTTCCATAAAAAAACAGTATCTAACACATTCAGAGTTTGAAGGTGTTTGGTGCCACTGTGTTTCTTCATGCTTAAACCGAAACCAAATATTGTTGATGCTGTTAATTGATAATACAAAAGTTAGGTAAGTTTTATAGAGCCTATGGTAATAAGAAAAAAGAATTACAAAAGCTGATTCATAATTCATCTGCCCAAATCCTGCATACCCTTCTTCGTGGTTGCTTAAAGTTGCTTTATAAATAGTCTGCCACAAATTGTTTGCAATAGTCTTTTATAAGTTGCCTTACACTACGAAACTGTTGCAAAATTTCCAGCTCTGTCCCTGTTGCTTTTGCAGGGTCCGGAAAATTATAATGAAACTTTTTTGCTTTGCTTGGAAAAAACGGACAACGTTCTTTTGCATTATCGCAAACAGTGATTATAAAATCAAAATCAATGCTTCTATATTCGTCAATATTGTTTGAAGTATGGCTTGAAATGTCAATGCCGTCTTCTTTCATTGTTGCAACAGCTCTTGGATTTACCCCATGAGTTTCAACGCCTGCACTATAAATTTCTGCTTTGCTATTTGCAAAGTGTTGCAAATAACCTTCTGCTATTTGGCTTCTGCAGCTATTACCTGTGCAAAGTACTAAAATTTTCTTCTTTGTCATAGTTAAACCAATATCCAAAGATGAGTTGCAAAACAATTACTGATGTTGTTATTATAATTTATTTGCGATACTTTTTTAAAAGCTGTTTAATTGCAGCACTCTGTGTTGCAGCCGCAGGATTTTGGTTTTTCTGCATAAACTGTAATGCTAAAAATTCCTATGTTACCCGATTTGAAATTAGTTAATTCTTGTTCGTTCAAATAGTTTTTCAAAATGTCGTCAGGAATGTTGATTGCTTTTTCCTTTTGAATTGTTACATTGCTAAATCCGTTTGCGTTGATTAATTCCAAATAAACTTTTTTTTGTATTGCACCTGCAACACAACCTGCATACATTTCAGCATCCATGCGTAAGGCTTCAGGAAGATTTCCAATTAATACAACGTCAGAAATACTGAAATGCCCACCAGGTTTTAATACACGGAATATTTCTTTAAAAACATTGTCTTTATTAGGCACAAGGTTCAAAACACAGTTGCTTACAATTACATCAGCTATGTTTGCAGAAACAGGAATATTTTCAATATCTCCTTGCCTAAACTCAACATTTGCAAATCCTAATTTTTGTGTATTAGCTCTTGCTTTATTAATCATTGCTGGTGTAAAGTCAATGCCTATTACTTTACCATCTTCTCCTGTCTCGGCTCTTGCAATAAAACAATCATTGCCAGCACCACTGCCCAAATCAATTACTGTGTTTCCTTTTTTAATTTTCGCAAATTGGGTTGGTAAGCCGCAACCTAAACCTAAATCTGCGTCAGCGTTGTAACCTTCTAAATTACTGTAATCGTCACTCATAATATTGTAAACCTCCGTTGAGCAGCAACTTGAACCGCAGCAAGAAGATTGATTTGTTTCCTTGTCTTGCAAAGCAATTTCACTGTATTTCTGCCTTACTATTTCTTTTAGTTGTTCTGAATTTTCCATTTTGATTATATTTTTATATTAACAACAAGTATTTTTTTTGTTTGAGAGTTTAGTAGAAATGTTCCCGAAATATTTTTGCAATTTCTCCATAATTTTCTCATCAATGCAATAGCAAATTGAGTTGCCTTCAATGCTCCCTTTTATCAGTCCTGCATTTTTAAGTTCTTTCAAATGTTGGGAAACTGTCGGCTGTGCAAGAGGCAATTCATTAACGATGTCGCCACAAATGCAAGTGTCCACTTTAATAAGATATTCAACGATTGCAATTCTTGCAGGGTGTCCTAATGCTTTAGTAAGTGTTGCAATAGTGTTTTGTTTGTCGGTAAAATGTTCAGTCTTTGTTGCTCCCATATTTTATACTTTAATATTGCAATATTACGATATAAATTGAATAGGGCAAAAAATTTATGTAAAAGTTTTTCTATTTTCTGAAAAGAAGAGTGGTTGAATTTGTTTGCCTGAATTAGTATGGATGATCAAATAGGGTTGCAGCTAACATTTAAAGCTTGGCGATGAGCTGGTTTTTTATGAGCTTTCATTCAGGTACTTCTACTAATTGATATTCATTCAGACAGCCTATTGCCAAACCTGCTGGTAGCCTCTTTATTGATACTTCTTATTTAGTATTTCGTCAATTTGTTCTTTGCTTAAATCTAAAAGTTCAGAATGCGAGTCTGAACGCAAGAAAACAAACCTTTTGTCTGGCATTACAATGATTGAACTTCCACATGTGCAACGTTCACTAAAAATTAAATTAAAAAGTTGCTTTGAACTGTCTATGATAATTAAATTGTTCAACTGAATAATTTTATTCAAGTTGTTTCCTGGCTCTCTAAAGTTAAATGCTGATACATTTGGTCTTGTCTTTTCAACTTTTTGAAGTCTTTCTTTATGTCTTGTTACAAAACCTAAAATGTAATCATCTACTTTTTGGTCTAACAAATCCCAACAAGTTTCATTGTTATAGTCATACTTAATTAACAAAGTGTCATTTAATTTTTTACTCGTTGTCTTTACTAAAAACAATTTTAAAGTATTATAAGTTGAGTCGCTTAATATTCCATTGTAATTTCTGTCTGTGTTATCGCTTCGATAAAGTTTTGAATAAGGGCCACAACTATGAATTATTGTCAATACAAAAATTGCTAAAAGGAAAGTGTGAAAATTTCGTTTCATTTCAAAAAATTAAAAATTTTCCAAGATGGCTACCAATTTTCCTTTATCAGATACAGTTATACATAATTTTTCTTTCTATTTTACCAGCCTAGTATCCAGGCAAATATTAATGGTGCAACTATAGTAGCATCACTTTCTACAATAAATTTAGGAGTATTAATATCTAATTTACCCCAAGTAATTTTTTCGTTTGGCACAGCACCACTATAAGAGCCATAAGATGTAGTGCTGTCGCTTATTTGACAAAAATAGCTCCAAAAAGGCACATCGTGCCATTCTAAATCTTGGTACATCATAGGTACAACACAAATTGGAAAATCGCCAGCAATACCACCACCAATTTGAAAAAAACCAACTCCTTTACCAGATGAGTTATTTCTATACCACTCTGTTAGCCAAACCATATATTCAATACCACTTTTAACTGTGCTTGCTTTTAACTCTCCTTTTATTACATAGCTTGCAAAAATATTTCCCGTTGTGCTGTCTTCCCAACCTGGGCAAACAATAGGAATATTTTTTTCGGCAGCAGCAATTATCCAACTGTCTTTAGCATCAATTTCATAATACTGTTTTAAATCGCCACTTAAAACTGTTTTATATAAAAACTCATGAGGGAAAAATCTTTCGCCATTTGCTTCAGCATCTTTCCATTGCTTATATAAATGTTTTTGTAATTTTCTAAATGCTTCTTCTTCTGGTATGCAAGTATCTGTAACTCTATTGTAATGGTTTTCTAATAAATCCCATTCATCTTGTGGCGTTAAATCTCTATAATTAGGTACACGTTTGTAATGAGAGTGAGCAACGAGGTTCATTACATCTTCTTCTAAATTTGCTCCTGTGCAACTAATAATATGTACTTTATCTTGCCTAATCATTTCGGCTAATGAAATACCCAATTCTGCAGTGCTCATTGCACCTGCCAGGGTTATCATCATTTTTCCACCTTCGGTTAAATGGGTTTCATATCCTTTAGCAGCGTCCATTAAAGCAGCTGCATTAAAATGGCGATAATGGTGTTGTATAAATTTAGAAACAGGCCCTTTACTCATGATTAAATATTTTATAGTTAGTTGGCAAAAGTAGTTTTTTACTTGGTATTAAATAAAACAAAAATGAATGCTTTAATTATTTATGCAGCATTGGTTCTATACTTTGCTTTTCTAAAAAAAAGTAACTCGGCAATAAAAATTAATAATAAACTTAAAACTGTGCTGCCAGCTACTTTTCCAATAAATAAATTAAAGCTGCCAAACTGTAACCACTCTATTAAAACAAAATAAAACTGGTGAATGAAAGTTAGTAAAACAATATACAAACTATATGGCGTTGCACCCATACTTCTAATGCTTGGTTCAATATAACTCTGCTCAGTTGTTTCTTGTGGTATAAGTAGATTTAATAAGAAGGGACGTAAGTAAGCAATTAAAACAGTTGGTGCTGTATATAAACCATACCAGCCAGTAAAAAAATCTACAGTTAGCCCATATACAAAAGCTACTACAAGTAAAAATAATCTGTTGATATTAAAAGGCAACCATAAAATATATAAAAAGTAAATATAGGGTACAAAGTATTTATGTAAGGGTGGTACTTGATTAAGTATGTACACTTGAACCAAAACAAATAGTATAAAGCGTATTATATTTTTTAACAGGCTACTCATGTGTTCTTTTATTTAAAAGTTTTTCCTGTTCGTGATAATATATATTTTTAATAATATACACATACTGAATATTAAAAAAATCTGTTGCTGTTTTAACTGTTACATTATTAAAACTGGTTGAAACATCTGGTTTAACTTGTACCACTTTACCAATCATAATATTGGATGGAAAATTGCTTGAATAAGTGCTGGTAACTACAGTATCACCAACAATAACATTGGCAGATTTGCTAACTTTACGCATAGTTACAAAATGTGGGTCTTCTCCATTCCATTCAACATCTCCCATGCTTTTATTCTTTTTAAGCATAGCACTAATTCTGGTGTTTTTATGTAATAAGCTCATTACCCTGCAATAGTTTTCGCTTACTTCAACAACAATTCCAACAACACCTTGCGGCGATACAACACTCATGTTTTTTTCCACTCCTTGTTTGCTTCCTCTTTCTAACATTAAGTAATTGGTGTTAGAGGAAATAGTATTACCAACAACCCTTGCAGGCATATAAGTATATTTTCTATATTGGTTGAGTGTATCTTTTAAGAGTGTATCTTTTTGTGTGATAACTGAAGAGTCTGGCACTTCAAAATTTGTTTTTAGCAAATTTCTAAGCTGTGCATTTTCATCATTTAATTGTTTATTAATTTTTTTGAGAGAGAAGTATTCTTTAATGCCGTAGTATTTTTTATTTATTGGCCCTGTTAGTTCATTTGCAGTAGATGCAAAAAATGCCTCGTGTGTTTTACTGCTGTTACTAAGCATAACTATACAAATAACCTGCAATATTAAAAAGCAGATTAGAACAAAGTAACGTTTAATAAAAAGAAAAATATTTTTCACACTTAGCAGCAGTTTTTGAAATAATACATTTGTTTTAACTTGTTAAATCAAAAGTACTATCTCATTTTCTATTTCATTATAAAAGGATATCGCTGGTAGTTTTTTAATGCAATTCCAGTACCTCTTACAACGCTTTTTAAAGGAGAGTCTGCAATATGTACAGGTAATTTTATTTTAGCACTTAATCTTTTATCTAAGCCACGTAATAAAGCACCTCCACCAGTTAAATACAACCCTCGTCTATAAATATCTGCAGCAAGTTCTGGTGGTGTGGTTTCTAAAGCTTTTAAAATTGCTTCTTCTACTTTAAAAATACTTTTATCTAATGCTTCTGCAATTTCTTGATAGCTTACCATAATTTGTTTAGGAATACCAGTAACTAAATCTCTACCATTTACAGGCATATCATCTGGTGGGCTGTCTAAATCTTTTATAGCTGCTCCTACATGAATTTTAATTTGTTCTGCGGTACGCTCACCAATTAATAAACTATGATAACGGCGTAAAGCTTCCATAATATCTGCAGTAAACTCATCGCCTGCAACACGAATGCTTTGGTCGCAAACAATACCTGCTAATGCAATAACTGTAATACCTGTTGTTCCTCCACCAATATCAATAATCATATTTCCTACTGGTTCTTCCACATCAATACCAATACCTAAGGCTGCTGCCATTGGCTCGTGTATCATATACACTTCTTTTGCTCCTGCTTGCTCTGCACTATCTCTTACAGCACGTTTTTCAACTTCTGTAATTGATGATGGTATGCAAATTACCATTCTCCAACTTGGTGGGAAAAGTGGTTTTTTAGGATATACCAATTTTATTAATTCTCTTATCATTAATTCGGCTGCATTAAAATCGGCAATTACACCATCTTTTAATGGACGAACTGTTCTAATACTTTCATGGGTTTTTTCATGCATTAATAATGCCTTTTTGCCAACAGCTAAAACTTCTTTTGGATTATTTCTATTTAAAGCTACTATGCTTGGTTCATTAACAACAATATCTTCGTTATGAATAATTAATGTATTGGCAGTGCCCAAATCCATAGCAATTTCTTGTGTAAAAAAGCTAAAAAGTCCCATGTATTAAAGGTTATATAATTTTTTAAAATAATAGCGAACAAAGGTGAATGAAATAACTTGAATTAACAAAGGAAAAAGCAGTGTTTTTTACAATGTTTCTTCATTTTTTGCCTAAATTAACTGTTTTATTTCTTTTATGAATAATTATTAAAAATGTTTTATAAAAAGAAATGTTGCGATTTACTTTTTTAGGGAAGAAAGGTATTAAACTTAAATTGAATAATTGCTACACAGTGGGCTGATTTTGATACATTGGTTTTTTTATATCGTGATAAAAGAGAAACTGCCAATTTTCTTCGTTGCCTTGTTGCCACCAATCTTGTCTTAATTCCATACTTTTTCTACCATCAAAATCATATTTTGCTACAAATTTACTTTTCATTTGTTGTAGCTGTGGTGCCTCATCTCCTCCAAAAAATATGGTTTCGTTATTTTCTTTAATAAAAAAAACTTGATGGTAAGGACTATGAGCTCCTGTAATTTGGTAATAAATGTAATTATTTATATTCCCATTTCCATTTAACCAAGTTACATTAGGGCTGTTGTGAAGTATTGCAAATTCATCTGTAATAAAGGATGGGTAACCCGTTTCAAAAGCAAATTCAAATTCTTTTTTTTGAACATAATATGTAGCATTAGGAAAGGATAAACTATAATGTCCAATATTATTTCTAAAACTAATACCACCAGCATGGTCTTTATGCAAATGGCTTAATATTACTTTAGTTATTTGCTGTGGCTGAATGCCATTTTGTTTAAGGTTGGAATATAGTTGAGGCTCTCCATCTTTACTAAAACCTAAGCCTGTATCAATTAATAAAATATCTTGGTTAGTTACAATACAAAAGGGTTGTACTTCTACCAATAAGCTACCAATAGGGCGTTGTTGTAAGTCATCTACCTTTAAATTAAATGGTACAAATATTTTTGTTTTGTCAATGGTAAATGCTCCTTCAGATAATGGTATAACTTTCATTATAAATAATGCATTGGTTAAATGCTTACATTATTTCTTTAATATCATGCATTATACGTTTTGCAATATTATCTGCTGTAGTTTCAAAATTGCTTTCGCTGTAAATACGTATAATTGGCTCGGTATTACTTGTTCTTAAATGCACCCAATCGTTATCAAAATCTATTTTTAAACCATCTTCGGTATTAATTGGGTTATTTTTATATTTCTTCTTTATTTCTGTAAATATTTTTTTTACATCAATCCCGTTTTCTACATCTATTTTATTTTTACTGATAAAGTAGTTAGGATAAGTATTTCTTATTTGGCGAACACTCTTCTTTTCATTGGCTAAATGTGTTAAAAACAAAGCAATACCTATAAGTGCATCACGACCATAATGCAAATCTGGTACAATAATTCCACCATTGCCTTCTCCACCAATTACAGCATTTACTTCTTTCATTTTATTCACCACATTTACTTCGCCTACAGCACTTGGATAATGTGTACCACCATGTTTTTCTGTAACATCTTTCAACGCTCTGGTACTGCTCATATTGCTCACAGTATTTCCTTTTTTGTTTTTTAAAACAAAATCAGAAACTGCTACTAAAGTATATTCTTCTCCAAATAAACTACCATCTTCACAAACAAAGCAAAGTCTATCTACATCAGGGTCAACTGCAATTCCAATATGTGCATTTTGTTTTTGCACAGCATTGCATAACTCTGATAAATGTTGAGGTAAGGGTTCTGGATTATGGGCAAATTTTCCGTTTACTTCTTCGTTTAAAACAACAATATCTTTTAAATTAACTCCCAAAGCTTTTAATAAAGCAGGTACAGCAAATGCTCCACTGCTATTAATTGCATCTATAACAATTTTAAATTTAGCTTTTTTAATAGCACTTACATCTACCAACGGATATTTTAATATTGCATCAATATGTTTGTCTAAAGCAGTTTCGTCATTTATTACTGTGCCTAGTTTATCTACACTTGCAAAAGCAAATAAATCTTTACTTGCAATGTCTAAAATAGTTTCGCCTTCTTTTGCACTAATAAATTCGCCTTTATTATTTAGTAGTTTTAATGCATTCCATTCTTTAGGGTTATGGCTTGCAGTAATAATTATACCTCCATTAGCTTGGTGAAAAACAACTGCCATTTCCACAGTTGGCGTAGTGCTTATACCAACATCTACCACATCTATACCTAATGCAATCAATGTATTGGTTACAATGCTTTGAACCATTGGGCCACTAATTCTACCATCTCTACCAATAACTACTTTTATTTTTTCTGTATTGTTATTCAATAACCAGGTGCCATAGGATGCAGAAAATCTAACAATATCTAAAGGACTTAGTGTTTCATTTGGTTTACCCCCTATCGTTCCTCTAATTCCAGAAATACTCTTTATTAACGCCATTAAACCTTTTTTAAGGTGGCAAACATACCAAAAACTAGCTTACTTTTTTTTATTTATATAATTAAAGAGCATTAGTAAAGTGTTTTTTAAAGAAGTTTTATAGTTACAGAAAACTACTAAAAATAATTTTTTGTTGAAAATCAGTAAGTTTAGCAACCATTAAACAAAAAATGGAGGAGATAAAATAAATTACCTTTTTGTATTTAATTTTTATAATTTTAGGTATAAAATAAACTGATATGAAAACTATATTTTTTTTAGGTTTTTTTATAATTTCTACGGTAGCAATAGCTCAAAACAAAATTGTTGGCACTTGGAAAAATGACCAAGCAGGTACATTAATTTTAAATGCAAATGGTACAGGAAGTTTTGAAGGTGATGCTTTTACATACACCAATAATGCAAAAAAAATATTTGTAAATTTTGATGGAGAAGTAACTACTTACTCTTATTATTTTAATAATGGGCAGTTAGTCGTTTCTGGTGGCGATTTTGTACAACCTATTGCTTTTACAAACACAAAAAGTTCTGGAAACCCAACAGGAAAATCTAAAAACAGTGGTGGTGGTGGAATTGATAAATCTATTGTGGGTACTTGGTGTTGGACCAATGCATCCAACAATAGTTATACTAGTTCTAGCAATACCAGATGCATTGTTATTAATGCCGATGGAACATATACTTACACTTACGAAGGTTCTATAAGTGGGTATGGTGGTGGTGGTTATGGTGGTTCTAACAGCCAAAATTCTGACAGAGGAACATGGAGGGTAAATGGCAATACAATTAGTGTTGTTTCTGAAAGCTCGGGAGCTAAAACCTATTCTTTTCAAAAGAGAAATCACCCTAAAACCGGCGACCCCATGATTATTATTGATGGAGATGCTTATGTAACTTATTATAAAAAATCCCCTTGGTAATTTTCTTACACTTGCATTTTTTAAAAATACTTTTTAGCTTACATCATTACCTTTGCTTTAGTAAAAAGGTTTTATGAGGAAAGAAGCTTGGTATAAAGATTGGTTTTCATCGCCATACTATCATCAACTATATCAATACAGAGACGAAACGGAAGCATTTGCTTTTATTGGCACTTTAATACAACATTTAAAGCCAGCAAAAAACAGTATAATGTTAGATGTTGCTTGTGGCAAAGGCAGGCACAGCATTGCTTTGGCAGAAATGGGCTTTGATGTTACAGGTATTGACCTTTCTCTTTCCTCTATTGAAGAAGCAAGCCTTAGCGAAGCAAATAATCTACACTTTTTTCAGCATGATATGAGATTGCCTTTTTGGATTAATTATTTTGATTATGCCTTTAATTTTTTTACCAGTTTTGGATATTTTAAAACTGAACGTGAACATAATAATGCTATTAGAACAATTGCTACCAGCTTAAAAAAGAATGGCTTTTTTGTGATAGACTATTTGAATACGCATTATGCCGAAGACACTTTACAACCTAGTGCTATTACTAAAGTTGATGGAACCGAATTTCATATAACAAAATGGCACGATGAAGAACATTTTTACAAACAAATTCAAATAACCGATAATACTAACTTTACTCCTAAACATTTATATACCGAAAAAATTGCCAAATTTTCTTTAGGCGATTTTAATGAAATGCTTTCTTATCAAAACATGCAGATACAAGAGGTTTTTGGAGATTATAAACTTGGTAGTTTTGATATAAAAAAATCTCCAAGAATGATTATTATAGCTAAAAAAATAAGTAAATAATAGCTTACTTTTTTGTAGTTAAAAGTAATGTATGGAGTTAAAAAAATTTCTAGATAAAAAAGCTAATCAATACAATCAACCTTCATTTATCAGTACAGATCCTATTTGTATTCCTCATTTATTTAAGCAGCAACAAGATATTGAAATTGCAGGTTTTTTTGCAGCCATTTTTGCATGGGGTAATAGAAAAATTATTATTAATAAAAGTAAAGAGTTAATGCAGTTAATGCAAATGAAGCCATATCATTTTATACTGCAACATAACAATAACGATTTAAAAAAACTTCTACATTTTAAACACAGAACTTTTAATGCAACAGATTTGCTATACTGTATAGCTTTCTTAAAACACCATTATACATATCATAAAAGTTTAGAAACTGCTTTTACACAATGGGGCAATACAGTAGAGGAAATGCTTATTGGTTTTCATCAATATTTTTTTTCTTTACCCGATTATCCTGAAAGAACTAAAAAACATATTGCAACACCAGCAAAAAATGCAACCTGCAAAAGATTAAATATGTTTTTAAGATGGATGGTTAGAAGGGATAATAATGGTGTTGATTTTGGTTTATGGAAAAATATTTCTATGGCACAGCTTATTTGCCCAGTGGATGTACATGTTGCAAGAGTTGCCATAAAGCTAAACTTAATTAAAAACAAACCTGCCAATTGGAAAACTGCTAAAGAACTTACCCTTTATTTAAAAACCTTAAACAGCAAAGACCCTGTTAAATACGATTTTGCATTATTTGGTTTAGGTATAATGGAAAAATATTAAAATATTTTTAAGTTAAAAATGGTTTATTCTAAATTAGAGCTTAACCATCTTTCTAATTCTTCTTTAGGCATTTTTTTTCTCTGTACATAATCTTCAAACTGATCTTGTTGAATTTTGCCTACACCATAATATTGGCTTTGTGGGTTACTAAAGTACCAACCACATACACTGCTTGCAGGATACATGGCAAAATGCTCAGTAAGTACAATACCTGTATTTTCTGTAGCATTTAATAAGCTAAATAATTTATTTTTTTCTGTATGATCTGGGCATGCAGGGTAACCAGGTGCTGGACGAATACCTTGGTATTTTTCTTTAATTAAATCTTCGTTAGTTAAACTTTCTTCTTTAACATAACCCCAAAATTCTTTTCTTACTTTTTCATGTAAATATTCTGCTAAAGATTCTGCAAGCCTATCTGCTAATGCCTGTAAGCTAATTTTATTATAATCGTCGTAATTATCTATAAATGCTTTTATATGAGGTTCAATACCGTGTATAGTTACAGCAAAAGCACCAATATAATCTTTTACTTCTTTATTACTATTGGCAGGTTTAATAAAATCTGCTAATGAAATATTGGGTTGGCTTTTTGCTTTTTTAATTTGTTGCCTTAAAAACTGTAAGGTAATATTTTGTGTAGGCAATATCACTTCGTCCTTATTACTTTCAGCTTCCCAAAAGCCAATTACTGCTTTTGCTGTTAACCATTTTTCGTTAATAATAGTATCAAGTAAAGCATTAGCATCATTAAATAATTTTGTTGCCTCTTTACCTACCACTTCATCGGTAAGTATTGCTGGAAAATTGCCATGCATTTCCCATGCAATAAAATATGGTTTCCAATCTATGTAGCTCCTAAGTTCATTCAAATCTATATGTTCAAAAACTTTAACTCCTGTAAAGCTTGGTTTAACAGGCTTATAATTTTCCCAGTCAATATTAACTTTATTATTCAATGCATCTTGGTAGCTTATATATTGTTTTACTGTTTTTTTATTATCAAAATTTTCTTTTATTTTAATATACTCTTCTTTAGTATCATTAATAAATTCTTGTTTATTGTCTTTATTTAAAAGAGTTCCTGCAACAGTAACACTACGGCTTGCATCTAAAACATGAACTACTCCATTATCATATTCAGGGGCAATTTTTACCGCAGTATGTATTCTTGATGTAGTGGCACCACCAATTAGTAATGGTTGTTTCATGCCCCTACGCTTCATTTCTTTACCAATGTGAACCATTTCATCTAACGATGGGGTAATTAATCCACTAACACCTATTATATCTACGTTTTCTTTAACAGCGGCTTCTAAAATTTTATCAGCTGGTACCATTACGCCTAAATCAATAATTTCATACCCATTGCATCCTAACACAACCCCTACAATGTTTTTACCAATATCATGTACATCGCCTTTAACGGTTGCTAATAAAATTTTTGCAACACTTTGTTTAACCTCATTGGGGTTGTTTAATTTTTGCTGTTCAATAATAGGAGTAATAATGGCTACAGATTTTTTCATTACCCTTGCAGATTTTACAACCTGAGGTAAAAACATTTTACCTGCACCAAATAAGTCGCCAACTATATTCATTCCATCCATTAGTGGCCCCTCAATTACATCTAAGGGCTTATCATATTTCTCTAAGGCTTCTATTGTATCTGCATCAATATAATTTGTTATGCCATTTACCAAAGCATGTGCTAATCTTTTTTCAACAGATTCGTTACGCCAAGCTTCATCTTTTACTTCTGTTTTATCTTTAGCTTTTACATTTTCTGCAAATACAATTAACTTGTCTGTTGCTTCATTATTACTATTATTTCTGTTTAAAATTACATCTTCACAAAGTTTTCTTAATTGTGGGTCTATTTCATCATATACAACTAATTGCCCAGCATTTACAATGCCCATATCCATACCAACTTTAATAGCATGGTATAAAAATACCGAGTGCATAGCTTCTCTTACAGGTTCATTACCTCTAAAAGAAAAAGAAAGGTTACTAATGCCTCCACTAATTTTAACTAATGGATATTTTTGTTTTATAACTCTAGTAGCTTCTATAAAATCAACTCCGTAGTTATTATGCTCCTCTAAGCCTGTTGCAATAGCAAAAACATTTAAGTCAAAAATTATATCTTGAGGGTCAAAGCCTACTTGCTCCGTTAAAATTTTATATGCTTTTTCCGATATACTAATTCGGCGTTCTAAAGTATCTGCCTGTCCTTTTTCATCAAAAGCCATTACAATTACAGATGCACCATAATCTTTACAAACAATTGCTTGTTCTATAAACTTTTCAACTCCTTCTTTCATTGAAATAGAATTCACAATACATTTTCCTTGCACACATTTTAGGCCTGCTTCAATTATTTCAAATTTAGAAGAGTCTATCATTATGGGTATTTTGGCAATGTCTGGTTCGCTTTGCAATAAGTTTAAAAAAGTAGTCATTGCTTGTACACCTTCCAATAAAGCATCATCCATATTTACATCTAAAACCTGTGCTCCATTTTCTACTTGTTGGCGTGCTACAGATAATGCTTCCTCGTATTTATTTTCTTTAATAAGACGAGCAAATTTTTTAGAGCCTGTAACATTGGTTCTTTCTCCTACATTTACAAAATTTGTTTCTGGCCTAATAATTAAAGGCTCTAATCCACTTAATCTTAAAAAAGGTTTAATTGCAGTACTCATAAATTGCTCAATAAATTTCTTGAAGACGCAAATGTAACGTATGCTTTACTGATTTCTTTTCTAAATAAGAAACAATAAAAACAACACCATTGTATCCTCCATAATTACTAAAAAATAAAGCCTGTAAATTTTACATTAGCCAATACAATATTTACTAATTTCTTTCCATAACTCTCTATAACAAAGGGCAGCATAGCTACTATTGGCAAACTCAAATAAGGGTTGAATATGTACACCCATTTTTTCAATATCGCTTAAATAGGGTATATAGTTTTTAAAGAATAATTTATTATTATAAAATGCTTGTATGGTTTCTTGATGAAGATTTTTTCTATGGTCAACCATACTAAAAAAGCATTTAATTTTTGCTTTATCAATATCATTTTCTTTAAAATATTGAATAATAGTTTCGTAAGAACGAATGGATAAAACAGTAGGAATATTAGGCATTAACACCCAATCTGCTGCACCAAAAACATTATCGTGCAAAATAGAAATACCTGGTGGGCAATCTAAAATAACTAAATCAAATTGCTTTAACCCTTGTACAATACTTTTTAATTTTCTTCTGCTCTGATTAAAGATAATATCTGCATTTCTTGCAGATATATCGGCTGGTATAACCCATAAATTTTCAAAAGTAGAATCTTGAATACTTTCTTTAATATCCATTTCGCTGGCAAAAATTTTCTTGCTTTCATTCTTCACATTCTTAACATGAAAATAAAAAGAAGAAGACCCTTGAGGGTCTAAATCCCAAACTAAAGTTTTTAACCCATTGGCTGCTGCTAAATATGCAAAGTTTACAGCAGAAGCAGTTTTTCCAACTCCTCCTTTTAAATTATAAAAAGCTAAAGTTACCATATAGTACATTTTTGAGATTGAAAAATAAGCATTTATTGGCTCTACACAAAGTTTTTGATATTTAAGTTGTAGTATCATTCTTTGGATCTAATGAGTTTCAATTTTTTTTTTTTCATTTTTTGTCATCCTATTCCCTTTTTTGTCATCCTGAGCGTAAGCGAAGGATCTAAAGGTTAAGAACATAGAGATTCCTCGTAAACTCGGAATGACAAGCATTTTTATTTTACTTCGTTTAAGATAACAATATACACTTGCTGTCATGCTGAGGCAACGAAGCATCTAAAGGTTTAATATAGAGAGATTCCTCGCAAGCTCGGAATGACAATATATACTTTCTTGTCATCCTGAGCGAAGCGAAGGATCTAAAGGTTAAGAACAGATAGATTCCTCGCAAGCTCGGAATGACAAACCCTTTCTTGTCATCCTATTCCCCTCTTTTGTCATCCTGAGCGTAGCGAAGGATCTACTGAATAGCAACAACAAAGAACAGATAGATTCCTCGTAAACTCGGAATGACAGAGAATTAAAGATTCCTCGCAAGCTCTGAATGACAATACTTTATATACAAACAATATGATTTGGCTTTTATAACTTTGAACTGCTCTTAATTATAACCCAATGTTTATTTAAACATAGTTTGTAAAACTAACAAGCGTTATCCTTTACTCGTAAAAGCCTAATTTTGCCGTTTTTAATATGTAATCTATGGATAGTGTAATGCAAAACAAAGTTCGTATTGTAACTGCTGCAAGTTTATTTGATGGACATGATGCTGCAATAAATATTATGCGTAGAATAATGCAAAGCAAAGGGGCAGAAATTATTCATTTAGGGCATAACAGAAGTGTAAAAGAAATTGTAGAATGTGCTATTGAGGAAGATGCTCATGGTATTGCTATCACATCGTACCAAGGTGGGCATGTAGAGTTTTTTAAATACATGAAAGATTTGTTAGAGGAAAATAGTTGTGGGCATATCAAAATTTTTGGTGGTGGTGGCGGAACCATTTTACCAGATGAAGTAAGAGAATTGCATGATTATGGAATTACAAAAATTTATACCCCCGACGATGGCAGACACATGGGCCTTGAAGGAATGATTGAAGACGTAATTAACACCTTAAAACTAACCAGCTTAATTACACATAATTGGAATGGAAAGCTACCTTTAGACGAAGTGAAAGATGTAAGAAAAGTTGCTCGAGCTATTACACTTGCAGAGAACGGTAATGATTATAAAGATTTGGTAAAACAACTTGCTACAGCAAATAAACATCAAGCAGCAGTTTTAGGAATTACAGGTACAGGTGGTGCAGGAAAAAGCTCAGTAACCGATGAAATAGTTAGACGATTTTTACACACTTTTACCGATAAAACCATTGCTGTTATTTCGGTTGACCCCAGCAAGAAAAAAACAGGTGGTGCATTATTAGGCGACAGAATTAGAATGAATGCAATATCACATCCAAGAGCTTATATGCGTAGCCTTGCTACCAGAGATGACAATACTGCTTTAAGTGCTTATGTAAAAGATGCTATAGAAATTTGCAAAAAGGCCAACTACGATTTTATTATTTTAGAAAGTGCAGGTGTAGGACAAAGCGATGCAAGTATTTTAGATTATTGTGATATAAGCATGTATGTAATGACCCCAGAATATGGTGCAGCATCGCAACTAGAAAAAATAAACATGCTAGATTATGCCGATGTAGTTTGTATTAATAAATTTGACAAAGCTGGTGCTTTAGATGCATATCAAGATGTATGTAAACAATACAAAAGAAACCATAAGCTTTTTACTGCAAAAAATGAAGATGTGCCTGTTATAGGCACCATAGCAAGTAAGTTTAACGACGAGGGTGTAAACCATCTTTTTGATAAATTATTACAAGTAATAGAAACCAAAACCAACATAAGGTTTGGCATATTCACCCATCAAGCAACAGCAAAAGTTACCGATGCTGTAATACCAGCAAAAAGAGTGAGATATTTAAGTGAAATATCCTCCTCTATTAGAGACTATAACCAATTAGCTATAGACCAATGCTTGCTTGCAACTAAATTATATAAACTACAGGGCAGTTTAGAAATTTTAAAAACCACCACCGATACTGCTTTGCTAGAACAGTTACAACAACAAATAAATTTTTATACCGAACAGCTTACACCTGTAGCAAAAAAATTAATTCATAATTGGGAGGAAAAGAAAACAGCTTATAGTAAAGATTTTTATGAATATAAAGTAAGAGATAAAGTTATTCAGCAAGAAATGTTTACAACTAGCTTATCCGGCACAAGAATACCTAAAGTTGTTTTACCAAAATATAAAGATTGGGGAGACTTATTAAAATGGCAATGTCAGGAAAATTTTCCTGGAAGTTTTCCATTTACATCGGGTGTATTTCCTTTAAAAAGAGAAGGTGAAGACCCTACTAGAATGTTTGCAGGAGAAGGCGGACCTGAAAGAACCAATAAACGTTTTCATTATGTAAGTATTGGGCAGCCAGCACATCGTTTAAGTACTGCTTTTGATAGTGTTACTTTATACGGAGAAGACCCAACTCATCGCCCAGATATTTATGGAAAAATTGGTAACAGTGGCGTAAGCATTGCTACTGTAGATGATGCTAAAAAATTATACAGCGGTTTTGATTTATGTCATCCTAAAACTTCTGTATCAATGACCATTAATGGTCCAGCTCCTATCATTCTTGCATTTTTCATGAATGCTGCAATTGATCAGGAATGTGAGAAATATATAGAACAAAATAATTTATGGGCAACCGTTGAAAAAATTAGTAAAGAAAAATACATTACCTCAAATGCACCTCTTTATTACAACCCATCATCGCCAGAACGTTTGCCAGAAGGCAATAATGGTTTAGGTTTAAAATTATTAGGTTTAAGCGGAGAAGAGGTATTGCCTAAAGAAATATATGAACAACTTAAAGCAAAAGCTTTACAAAGTGTTCGTGGTACAGTACAGGCAGATATTTTAAAAGAAGACCAGGCTCAAAATACTTGTATTTTTTCTACAGAGTTTGCATTAAAATTAATGGGAGATGTACAAGAATATTTTATACAACAAAATGTAAGAAATTTTTATAGTGTTTCTATCAGTGGTTACCATATTGCCGAAGCTGGTGCAAACCCTATTACACAATTAGCTTTTACATTGGCAAATGGTTTTACCTATGTAGAATATTATTTAAGCAGAGGAATGAATATAGACGATTTTGCACCTAACCTTTCTTTCTTCTTCAGCAATGGTATGGATGCAGAATACAGTGTAATTGGCAGGGTTGCAAGACGTATTTGGGCTAAAGCAATGAAGTACAAATACAAAGCAAATAAACGCAGCCAAATGTTGAAATATCATATTCAAACAAGTGGTAGAAGTTTGCATGCTCAAGAAATAGATTTTAACGATATAAGAACCACCTTGCAAGCATTGTATGCTATTTATGATAATTGCAATTCATTACACACTAATGCTTATGATGAGGCAATTACTACACCAACAGAAGAAAGTGTAAGAAGAGCAATGGCTATACAGTTAATTATTAATAAAGAATTAGGCAGTGCTAAAACAGAAAATTTTATTCAGGGTAGTTTTGCAATAGAAGAATTAACCGATTTGGTGGAAGAAGCTGTACTTACTGTATTTGATAAAATTACAGAACGAGGTGGCGTTTTAGGAGCAATGGAAAGAATGTATCAAAGAAATAAAATACAAGAAGAAAGTATGCACTACGAAATGCAAAAACATACAGGAGAACTTCCATTAATTGGGGTAAATACCTTCTTAAATAAAAAAGGTAGCCCAACCATTACTCCTACAGAAGTAATTCGTAGTACCACAGAAGAAAAAGAACAACAAATTCAAAACCTACAGGCATTTCATAAACGTAATGAGCATAAAAGCCAACAAGAATTGCAACAATTAAAAGCAGCAGCAGTAAACAATCAAAATTTATTTGATGTGTTAATGCAAACTGTAAAATATTGCAGCTTGGGGCAAATAACAAGTGCTTTGTACGAAGTAGGGGGCCAATACAGAAGAAATATGTAGTTAATATAATTAATTAAAAAAAATAAAAAATTATGAGTTCAAATAACGCAACCAATAAAAAATTTAAACCAGCAACAATATATATCCATGCTGGCATGGAACCTGATCCAAGTACTGGCTCAGTAATGGTGCCTATATATCAAACAAGTACATTTGTTCAAGAATCTCCAGGTAACCATAAAGGTTACGAATATGCCAGAAGCCAAAACCCTACACGTTTTGCATTAGAAGAGGCATTTGCTAAAATAGAAAATGGTAACCATGCTTTGGCATTTAGTAGTGGCGTTGCAGCAACAGATGCAGTTATAAAACTTTTGCAGCCAGGCGATGAAGTTATTGCTGCAAATGATATGTATGGTGGCACTTACAGATTATTTACAAAAGTGTTCGAAAAATTTGGAATCATTTTTACTTTTATTGATACTACTAATGCAGATAATGTAGCTAAAGCAATTTCAGCAAAAACCAAACTGGTTTGGGTAGAAACGCCAACTAACCCATTAATGAACATTACAGATATTGCAGCAATAGCAGCTATTACTAAAGCCAATAATTGCTTGCTTTGTGTAGATAATACTTTTGCATCACCGTACTTACAAAATCCTTTAAACTTAGGAGCAGATATTGTAATGCACAGTGCTACAAAATATTTAAGTGGACATAGCGATGTTATACAAGGCTGCCTTGTAATGAATGATAAACATCTGAGAGATGATTTGTATTTTATACAAAAAAGTTGTGGTGCAGTTCCTGGTCCTTTAGATTGTTTTTTGGTTTTACGTGGTATTAAAACTTTGCATTTACGCATGCAACGCCATTGTGAAAATGGAGAAAAAATTGCTCATTGGTTACGCAAGCATCCAAAGGTTAAACAAGTTTATTGGCCAGGATTTGAAGATAATAAAAACTATAGCATTGCTAAAAGTCAAATGAATGGTTTTGGTGGAATGATAAGTTTTGAATTAGTAAACGAAAGTGTAGAAGAGGCTAAAAGAGTTTTATCCAGCACACACCTTTTTTCATTAGCAGAAAGTTTAGGAGGTGTAGAAAGTTTAATTAACCATCCTGCAAGTATGACACATGCAAGTATCCCAAGAGAAGAAAGAATTAAAAATGGTTTATCTGATGGATTAATTAGATTAAGTGTTGGTATTGAAGATGCAGATGATTTAATTAACGATTTAGATAAAGCAATTGGATAGTTAATAAATTATTTCTGTTTATTATTAATCAGCATCCATTTTGCTGTTTCGTAAAAAGCAGATGTAAAAACAGAATATTTCTTTTTTATCTCTGTTTCTTGTGTGGGTGACCAGTTTGCAATATTAGATTGAATAGGAATTAATTCTTCTTGTTCAAATCTTATGTTTTTTACAAAGTAGAAAGAGTCTGTTAGCCAGCCAATTTTTCCTTCATCGTGATGTATAATAAATGCTCCATTGTTTTTTATACCTGGTTTTAAGATATCTCTGCCTAATGTTGTATTAAAATAAGGTTGATATACTAAACCTGCAATAGTTGGTAATACATCTATTTGTGAAACAACTTTTTGATATTGTTTAGGCTGTAACAAATGTGGTGCAAAAAATAATAGAGGTACATGCTCATCGCTAAGCCTGTTTATTGTCCATGCATTTGGATACATTGCAGAAGCATTACCTTCCACTCCATGATCTCCTACAAAAACAAAAATAGTATTTTGAAAATATTTTTCCTTAGTGGCAGTTTTAATAAAATGTTCTATTGAATAATCCATATAAGCAAAAGCATTGTATTCCTCTTCCGATAAAAATCCATACTTCTGAAGTGTATCTTTATCAATAATTTTTCTTTTAAATTCTTTATCATTTTCTGGAATGGTATAAGGCCTGTGGTTGCCAGCAGTTTGAATGATAGCAAAAAATGGCTTTTCTTGCTTTGCTAAAATGTTGTTACTTTCAGTAAATAAATCTTTATCGCTAATACCCCATACATTTACTTTTGGCGAGGTATAACTTCCTTCTTCAAACAATTGTAAATTTTTTATATTTTTTAATAACCCTTTGTAGTTATTAAATTCACTACTGCCTCCAATAAAATAAAATTTATTATAGTCATCAAAATTATTAATAATTGTATGCTGGCTTAGGCTCTCTTCATTTCTACTACTAAACTTTGATAATTGTACATCTGGTATGCCTGTAAGTGTTGCAAAAATGCCACGTGCTGTTGCAAAATGTGGTGTAAAACATCTATTAAAAAAAATACCTTGTTTGCTTAAAGTGTTAAAATAAGGTGTTGCATTTAGCGGATTATTACTCATGCTACTTTTATACATACTAAAACTTTCGCAAATAACCAACACCACATTTGGTTTGCTTTCTAATGCATGGCTATGTGGATATATCCACCTTTTAAAACTAGCTTGCTGTTTTGTTAAGCTATCAAATTGTAAAAAATTAGCTATATCGTTATAATATTTATGAACAAGATTACCATCGGCTACGGGTTTTCTAAAACGAAGTGTAGTAAAAAAATTTTGTAAAGGGTTTAGTGCTAAGTACGACTTAAAATTATTTTTATATATAAAAGCATCTTTCCACTTTAGAGGCTTGCTGTTAATGCTACCATAAATGCCCCATATTAAAAAAAGTGAAATAACCAAATACCATCTTCTTAAGTAGTTTATGCTTGTTATATTATTTGCCTCAATACGTTGGTGTGTTAAAGTATATAATTTATAAAACAAAAAAGCCAATATAATTAAAGCCAAAATCATCCAAAAAATTGGATACGACTCCCAAAGCATTTCAAAAGAAATTTTTGCATCTTCGGCAAAGTTTAATGCACTTGCATTTAGCCTTGTACTAACATAAGAAAAATGTCCATAATCTGCACCAAAGAAAAACATTAGTAAAAAAGTACAAATTGCCAAATACACTATCCAAAACCGTTTGGTAGTAGTAGAGCTGTAAGGAGAAAAATTAGGTATTAAACTAATTAATACAATTGGAATTAATAAAATGCTTATCCAGCGAATATCAAATCTTAAACCCATTGCAAAGCAACTCCAAACATCATTTAGCTTAATATCGTCTGGTTTAAAAGCTATATATGTAGAAATTCTGAAAAGTGTAAATATGAATAAAAAAATAAAAAATAATTTTATAACCCACTGTATTGTTTTGGGAACTTTCCACTTAATAAGCATGATTATGGGTTTTGCTTTTTATTATTTAATAACATATACCTTGCTGTTTCATAAAAAGCATCTGTAATAAAATGTAATTGCTTTTTAATACTATCGTTTGTAACTGGTGAATTGTGTTGAAGGCTAACAAAATTTTCTACTTTTTTATCTTTTAGCTGATAATTAAAAAAGTAATTATCGTTTAATGCTCCAATAATTTTTGCACCTTCATCAATTATAAAAGTATAATTATCGTTTGTATTTTTTAGTTTAAATAAGTTTCTTCCCATTGTAGTATTTGTATATGGTATATTACATAAATAAGCAATAGAAGGCAACACATCTAATTGCGATGCTGGAAAAGTTATTTCTTTTGCAGGTAAAATGCCTGGTGCATAAAATAACAAAGGCACATGCATATTGGTTAAGCCTTGTGTGGTAAAGGCTTTTGGCAACATATCTCCTGCATCTCCTCTAATACCATGGTCTCCAATAAAAACAAATAAAGTGTTATTAAAGTATTTTTCTTTTTTAGCAGCCTCTATAAATTTTTGAAAACTAAAATCTGTATATCTAAAAGCATTGTATTCCTCTTCGCTTTCAAAACCATATTTTTTTAGTTGGGCATTTTTAATTTTTTGAATTTTAAATTCTTTTAAATCTTCTTTAGGTATGGTGTATGGTCTATGATTATCGGCAGTTTGAATAACTGCAAAAAATGGTTTTGTTTGTTGTGCAAGAGTTTTATTAGCTTCTAAAAAAAGGTTTTTATCACTAATGCCCCAAACATCAATTTCTTTTGATGAGTAACTACCTTGTTCATACAACCTCAGGTCTTTTATATTATTTGTTAATAGCCCTCTAATATTTGCCCAACTACTACTACCTCCTAAAAAATAAAATTTTTCGTGTTGGTTAAAATCATTAATAATAGTGTGTTGATTTACAGTTGCAGGGTTACGGCTAGATGTTTTATTAAACTGTACATCTGGTATGCCTGTAACAATTGCCCAAACACCTCTAGCAGTGCCATAAGCAGGAGAAAAAGCTCTGTTAAAAAAAACACCTTCTTTACACATTTCTGCAAAAAATGGCGTAGTATTTAAAGGGTTGCCATACATACTACTTTTATAAGCAGAAAAAGATTCGCAAATAACCAATACAACATTTTGTATATGTTGTGCCATTTTATTACTGCTATCCAATTCTTGAATTCTATTAAAGTTTAATTTATTACTGTCCCTTTGATTTAAAGGAACATCTAAATAAGCACTCATCCATTCATAATGCTTTTTTACTTTCTCTTCATCAAAAGTTACGTCTTTAAATTTTAGGGTACTAAAAAAAGATTGAAAGGGATTGAGAGAAATATTTGCAGCATAATCGTTGCCCAAAGTATAAGCATTACTCCAACGTAAAGGGTATTGTCCTGCCTTGTAAACTACATTGCCAACAATGCCAAAAGCCAATAGCAGCACAAAAAGAACACCCCATACTTTACTACTTTTTTTAGTTGAAACATTAGCCTTACTTAAAATATGGTTATAACTAAGTTTTACCATAGCTAATAAAATAAATACAATAACTATTAGCCCTAAAATGCCCCAACCTAAATTGTAGCTCTGCCACATCATTCCAAAAGATATTTTGGCATCGTGTAGAAAGCTTAAAATATTTGCATTAAGCCTTTGGCGTAAATAAGAATAATGTGCAAAATCTGCAGCATAAAAAATACTGGTAAGTACAATAAAAACCGACCAAATAATAAACGAAACTCTATTGCCCCATTTTTTGTTTATAGGATGTAAATAAGGTATTGTACCAACTAAGTACAATAATAACATGGTTATGGATACAAACCTTAAGTCGAACCTAAACCCAAGCCAATAAGCATCTATTAAACTTACAGATTTTTCTGTTGGCGTTCTATAAGTTAGTACAAGTACCCAACGCATTAAGCTCATTAAAATTAAAAACATAATGCCTGTTTGAGCTATCCATCTTATATATCTGGGAATTTTTAGTTTTTTCATTCAACAACAAAAGTATAAAATAAAAACATTGCTTTTATTCCATTCATTAAGCAATTATCTTTACAGCAATGATATTCGTTTTCTTAAATAGTTTTTTTGAATGGCTTGATAAGGCAGATAAGCAACTGTTCTTATTAGTTAATAAAGAATGGACTAATACCTTTTTAGATAATAATTTACCTTGGTATAGAGATTCTACAACATGGCTACCGCTGTACTTATTTTTATTACTATTTGTAATTTTTAATTACGGAAAAAAATCGTTGCCCTGGATAATTGCTGTGGCAATAACTTCCACCATCTCTGATCAAATAAGTAGTAATTTTTTAAAAAACTTAATAGAACGCCCAAGGCCTTGTAATGATGTGTTTATACAACACCTTGGCAGGCTTTTATTAAATCGTTGTCCATCTAGTTTCAGTTTTACATCCTCTCATGCTGTAAACCATTTTACTGCAGCTATGTTTATATTTACAACACTAAAGCCAGCATTTGGAAAATATGCTACTCTTTTTCCAATTTGGGCAGCAACTATTTGCTATGCACAAGTGTATGTTGGGGTTCATTATCCTTTAGATGTTTTTGCTGGTGCAATAGCAGGTTGTTGTATTGGTATTTTTGCAGGAAAATGGTATAATAAATATTACAGTTTACAAACTATATAATTTTTCAAATACAAATTGTTTACTGTTTTATTAATTCTTCCCAATATTCAGCAGCTCTTCTAGTATGTGGTATAACAATTGTTCCTCCAACAATATTTGCTACAGCAAAAATTTCGTACAATTGTTCGGTTGTAATTCCTAATTCAAAACATTTTTGAACATGGTATTTTATACAATCATCGCATCTTAAAACCATGCTTGCAACTAACCCAAGCATTTCTTTTGTTTTTTTATCCAATGCTCCATCTTCATAAGTATTCGTATCTAAATTCCATAAACGTTTCATTACTAAATTATTCTTACTTAGTATTACATCATTCATTTTAGAACGATAGTTGTTAAACTCCTGCACTAAACTGCTCATATATATGTGTTGAAAAATTAAACAAAATTATTTTAGTCTAAAAGGAATTGTAAGTTTTGCATGATAGTGAACAGGCTTACCATTTTTTAAGGCAGGGTTCCATTTTCCTGATTTTTTTAACAAACGAATAGCCTCCTCTTCAAAACCCCAGCCTGATACAGTTAAATTAATTATATCTACAATACTGCCATCGTTTTTAATAGTAAACTCTAGTGTTACATCAGCTTCTAACTCTTCCCACCAAGCTTTTTTGGGGTACTTTGTATTTTTCTTTAAATATTTTTTCCACCCTTCTTCTCCACCTATATAACTAGGTAAAACATCAACTTTATTATAAATGGTATCTAGATCTACTTTAGATGATTGCCCTTTTGCTTGTGCATTTAATTGAAAGCAACAAAAAATAAATCCAACTGTTATTACTAATACTTTCATAAACAAAATAAAATTTCAATTAATAACGTAAACCAATTAAAAATCTTACCTACAAATAAGTAAATTTGAAAATAATAATTAATTTATTAATGGGTAAAGATACAATAAATAAAAACTTTAACGATGCGTATAAAAGTTTAAACCAAGAGCAGAAAAAAGCTGTGGATACAATTGAAGGCCCTATATTAGTAAATGCAGGACCAGGTACAGGTAAAACACAAATACTAGCTACACGTATTGGTAATATTTTATTAAATGCCGATGTTTTGCCTAATAATATTTTATGCTTAACCTATACAGATAATGGAGCAGTGGAAATGCGTAAAAGATTATTAAGCATTATTGGTAGTGCTGCGTACAACATTCAAATTCATACTTTCCATAGTTTTTGCAACGAAGTAATTCAAGATAATGTAACCTATTTTGGAAAATTAAATTTAGAGCCAATTAGTGAATTAGAAGAAATAGAATTATTTAATAAAATAATTGATACCATACCTAATAACAGTGCTTTAAAAAGATTTAGTGGCGATGTATATTACGAAAAAAGAAGGCTTCAAGGGCTATTTGCTTTAATGAAAAAAGAAGCATGGCAGCCAGAGCATTTATTGCATTGTATTGATAGCTATATAACTGAATTACCAACTAAAGAAGGTTTTTATTATAAACGAAAATATAAACAGTTTAATGCAGGCGATGCAAAAATTGGTGCTATTAATGCCGAGATAGAAAGAATGGAAATTTTGAAGGAAGCTGTAAAGTTATTTCCTATATATAATAAAATGATGAATGAAAATAGCAGGTACAATTTTGATGATATGATTTTATGGGTGCTGCAAGCATTTAATGAAAATAATAATTTATTATTAAACTATCAGGAAAGGTTTTTATATATTTTGGTGGATGAATTTCAAGATACAAGCCGTTCTCAAAATTTATTATTACAACATTTAATTAGTTACTGGGATGTTCCAAATGTATTTGTAGTAGGAGATGCAGACCAGAGTATTTTCTCCTTTCAAGATGCCAATGTTCAAAATATAGAATCTTTTATTAACCAATACAAACAACATATTGTAGAAATTGATTTAACCACCAACTATCGTTCAACACAAAATATTTTAAACACAGCCTATTCTCTTATTAAAAACAATGCTCTAAGAATTACAAAAACACTTCAACCCTTAGAAGCATCTGATGAAAATAGGCAAAAAGAAGATATTGTACCTACTATTTTAGAATTTAATACACCTGCACACGAAGCAATTTATATAGCTAAACAAATTGAAGAATTAATAAAAAATAAAAATGTTAATGGAAAGGATATTGCAGTTATTTATAGAAAACATGATATTGCAAATGAAATTGCTAATATTCTTCAACAAAAAAATATACCAATTAACACTAAGAAAAAGGTAAATATTTTACAACTACCTTTTATAAATAATATCATTAAAATATTACAATGGATAGATAAAGAAAATTATTTACCCTATAGTGGAGATGATATTTTATTTAAAATTTTACACAGTAATTTCTGGAATTTAAAAAGCTTAGATATTGCCAAAATAAGTGTTGCAGTTAATAATGCCAATAAAGCAAGTAAAGCAGACAAATTTTCTTTGCGTAGGTGGTTAAATGAGATGGAAACAAAAACTGCCGATTTATTTAATCAACAAAAAGATGAACTTAAATCAGTAATTAATGCTTTAGAAAGCCTTCTTAAAGAAAGTAATAATTGCACAGTTCAACAACTATTTGAAAAAGTAATTCAAACCTGTGGAATACTTAGTTTTATTATGCAAAGCAACGAAAAGCCTTGGCTAATGCAGGTTTTAACCTCTTTGTTTAATTTAATAAAGGAAGAAACCAAAAGAAATTCAGATTTAACCCTTTCTGACCTTGTGAAGTACTTAGCACTGATGGAAAAACATAATATTAGTCCAACTGTTCAAAAAGTTATCAATAATACCAATGGAGTAAATTTTATAACAGCACACAGTAGTAAAGGAAGTGAGTTTGAGTATGTTTTTGTAATTGGTTGCACTGAAAATGTTTGGGAAAAAGGTGGTGGCAATAATAAAGTATACAAATTACCCGATAATTTAGTACACAACAACAGCATAGCAACAAACAATGAAGAAAGCAGAAGACTATTTTATGTAGCAATAACTAGGGCAAAAACACATTTACAATTAAGTTATTTTAAGTATGATGTAAAAGATAAGGCACAAGTAGAAAGTAGTTTTATTGCAGAAATTTGTAACAACTCCAATATCACAATTAAGCCTACAGAGGTTAGCGAAGACGACTTTGTAGCCTATACTTTATTACAATTCTCGGAAAGTGCAATACCCGAAATTGAATTAATAAACAACGAATATTTAGATAAAATTCTTCAAAATTATACTTTAAGTGTTACCCATTTAAACAATTATTTAAGCTGCCCAATTAAGTTTTATTATCAAAACTTAATTAAAGTGCCCTCTGCTAAAAATGCAAGTATGACATTTGGTACTGCAGTGCATTATGCACTGGAAACTTTGTTTAAAAATATGATTGGCAATAACAACCAATTTCCATCGGTACAAGAGTTTGTGGATTATTTTATTTATAGTATGAAAAAAAACAAAGAAGCATTTACAGCAGAAGAGTATAAATTAAAAACAGATTACGGCTATAAAATTTTACCTGCTTACTACAATTACCATATCAATAACTGGCAAAAAATTGTAAAGATAGAAGCAACTTTTAAAAATATACTAGTGCAAAATATTCCTATTAACGGAAAGTTAGACAAATTAGAATTTAATGGTTATAATGTAAATGTAGTAGATTATAAAACCGGAAAGTTTGCAAATGCCAAAGAAAAATTAATTGCACCTTGCGATAAAGAACCAAATGGAGGAGATTATTGGAGGCAAGCAGTTTTTTATAAGATTTTAATAGATAATGATAAAACAAACAATTGGCAAGTAAAGAGTACTCAGTTTGAATTTGTAGAACCAGAAAAAGAAAAATATGAAATAGAAAGGATAGATATAAAAGAAGAAGATGTAACAACTGTAAAACAACAAATAATAGAAGTATGGAATAAAATTCAGGCAAAAGAATTTAATAAAGGTTGTGGTAAGCCTACTTGCGAATGGTGTAATTTTGTAAAAACAAATGAGCTAGCTGTGGCTTTACATACTTTAATAGAAGAGGATGAAACATTATGATTTTTATTGCATCCATACCTATTAAGTTTGCAAAATATTAATTGTTGTAGCATTTTATACATGAATAAAAAAACTTCTCTCCTTCTATTAGCATTGTTATTCATTACTATCAACTTTTTATTAATTAGTTGTGCTAATATTATTCCTCCAGGTGGTGGACCAAGAGATTCTTTACCTCCTCAACTAATGCAGGCTCTTCCAAAAAATTTCTCTACACAATTTAGTAGCAATAAAATAGTTTTATCTTTTAATGAATATATTGAACTGAAAGAAATAACAAAATCTTTAATAGTTTCTCCTTTACCCAAAAATCAACCAAGTGTTGATTATAAACTAAAAACAATAACGATAAAACTAAAAGATAGCTTAATACCTAACACCACATATTCCATAAATTTTGGTAACAGTATTGTTGATATTAATGAGGGTAACCCTTTAAGTAATTTTACTTATGTTTACTCAACAGGTAATACAATTGATAGCTGCCAACTAAAAGGTAAAGTTATTTTAGCAGAAAATGGTAAAATCGATTCTACCTTAATTGCTGTTTTATATAGCAACCTTTCAGATACAGCAGTAATTACTCAAAAGCCACTTTACATCACTCAGTTAAAAGGAGATGGTAGTTTTACTTTTAAACATATACCACCAGGTATATATGCAGTTTATGCAATGCCAAACGATTATGCAAAAAGGTACAACGATAGTACAAAACTTTTTGCCTTTACCGATAGTGCAATAAATGTAAACTATAGCAATATTAATTCTACAACATTATATGCTTTTCAAGAAGCAAAAAATAATCAAAGCACACCAGTTGCAAGTAATAATAACATAAAAAATAACAATAAGGCTAAACACTTAAAATATACTTCTACTGTTGAATTTGAAAAACAAGATATTTTAAATTCAACCCTAGAGTTACTTTTTACAAGCTCTATTAATAAATTAAATACTTCTAAAATTTTATTAACCGATACTAACTTTAATGCTTACAATAACTACACTACTGCGTTAGATTCAGTAAGCAATAAAATAATTTTAACAACATCCTGGTTGGCAAATACTGCTTATAAATTATTAATTTATAAAGATGCTGTTTATAACAAACAAGGCAATACAATTGCACAAAATGACACATTAAGTTTTTTAACAAAAAAAGAAACTGATTATGGTGCTTTAAAATTAAGGTTTAATAATTTAGACACTTTAAAGTACCCAGTGTTATTAATTTACCAACAAACTAACCTGGTAGAAGCTATTAAAATAAATAAAACTATTATCAGCAGAAAATTATTTAAGCCAGGCGATTTTGATTTAAAAATTTTATACGATAAAAATAATAATGGAATTTGGAATACCGGAAATTATAAAAATAAACTACAACCTGAAATAGTAGTTCCTTTAGATAAAAAACTATCCATTCGTGCCAATTGGGACAATGAAGCAGAAATTAATATAAAATAATCAATAATTACTTTTAATGAGCTTTATGCTCTTTTGTTGCAGGTGTATGACTTCCAGCAGATTTATCAGTTTTATAATCGCCATTACAACGGCTAAATAATGCTAAAAAACAAAACACAATAGCAAAAGATAAAATTGCTGTTAAAGTAAATTTCTTACTATCTCCTTCAAAATGTGAGTGCGACATAATGTTGTTTTTTTCGCCAGCAAGATATACAAATTTTTTAAACTATACTTTTTTGCATAATATTTTAATTTATAAATCTAAAACCACTTTTACATAAAATTTTTGTTTTGTTAATACCTGCCCAGCTTTATGCTCAATCCTTATCTTCGCAAATAACTATGACAAAGTTTGCACATGATGCTATAGTGCCAGATACAAACAGCCAGTTGACTAAAAAACAACAGGTTGCTGCTATGTTTAATGATATTGCTTTTAAGTACGACTTCTTAAATAGGTTTTTAAGTGCAGGAATTGATATTAGATGGAGAAAAAAAGGTATTAAACAACTAAAAGAATTAAAGCCACAATTTGTTTTAGATGTAGCTACAGGCACTGCAGATGTTGCATTACTTACCTACAAATTACTTCAACCAAAAAAAATTATTGGTATAGATATTAGCGAAGGCATGTTAAAAATTGGCAAACAAAAAATTGCCGATAAAAAACTTCAACAAATTATTGAACTAGAAATAGGCGATAGCGAACAATTAAATTTTACTGAAAACAGTTTTGATGCTATTACTGTTGCTTTTGGTGTAAGAAATTTTGAACATTTAGAAAAAGGATTAGAAAACATGTTAAAAGTTTTAAAACCAGGCGGCAAATTAGTAATTATGGAGTGTACCCAACCAAAACAAACAGCATTAAAGGGTTTTTATAAATTTTATATGAACTTTATAACACCGGGAATTGGTAAAATGATTGCAAAAAACAAACAAGCTTACCAGTATCTTAATAATTCAATTCAGGCTTTTCCAGAAGGTGAAACTTTTTTGAATATTATGAATAAGGCAGGTTATAAAAATACTTATTTAAAAACATTGAGTTTAGGATTATGTACTATTTACTGCGGAAGCAAATAATATTATTTGGCATATTTATTTTTGTAATAACAAATGTATTTGCCCAAAAATATGTAGAGTTAAATCGTCCGGATAGAGATGAACTACCCTATTATTTTGGTATGACCTTAGCAGTTAACCAAAGCTATTTAGCTGCTACTAAACATACAAAATTTATTAACGATGACAGTATATTATCTGTTCAACCAGGGGCAAGTAGTGGAATTTCTTTAGGTTTATTGGGTACTTTAAAATTAAACTACTGTTGGGAGTTTAGGTTTAACCCACAGCTTATCATTGGTGGTTCAAAACATTTCATCTATCAAAAAAATTATCCTGTAGAAGAGGTTAAAAAAACACTCCCTTCTACCATTGTTAGTTTTCCATTTCAGTTTAAATTAAATTCAGACAGGTTAAATAATTTTAGAACCTATGTACTATTTGGTGCTAAATACGATATTGATTTAGCAAGTAATTCTAGTGCCAGAAATGCACAAGACATGGTAAAATTGAAAAAAAGCGATTTTGCACTCGAAGCAGGTATTGGTTTCAACTTTTTTTTACCATTTGTAACCATTAGTCCCGAGCTTAAATTTAGTTATGGTCTAAGTAATATTCATAGCAGAGACCCTGCATTAAAATATTCAAATGTTTTCGATAAAATTCAATCTAGAATGATTTCCCTTTCTATACATTTAGAAGATTAGTTGTATCTTCCTACATTAAAATACAACTATAATATTAATTAGCTTAAGCTATTAAATTTATAGTTATTTCATAAAAAAATTCTACTAAAAACAATAACACAAAAAATAAAATTATATGAAAGAACTAATTGAAAAATTAAGTACAGAAGTAGGCTTAACACCAGAGCAAGCCAATAAAGCAATAGAAGCCATTGCAAGTTTTGTAAAAGAAAAATTTCCGATGTTGGGCGGTGCTGTTGATAGTATTTTTAGCAAAGAAGAAGAGTAAAATGTTTATTAAATAGAAGTTTAATTAAATAACATCTTCTTCAACTTGTTACTATTATTATAGCTGAAAAATTTAAAGACACCAAAGTGTTTTTAAGCCATAATGTACAAAAAATAACTTGCCAATTTAGGCAACATTAGTTCAATTATTGTTCTAATTCATTTACATTAATTCTACTTAAAAACATATATTTCTTCTATAAATCTTTCTGCACAATATGTGTGCATAAACTAGTTTTTTATTGTAACAACTTTTGTAAATTGTGCATAAATAGCAAGTTTACTGTTAGTATAATTAAATTTTTATTGAATTAAATTGTGAATAGCTGTGAATTAATAAATGCTGCCTAAAAAGATTTTAATACTCCATTTCTGTAGCATATTCGCTAACACTATTTATTTTTTTAAAAAAATTATAAAAAAAACAGATTACAAAACACAATAACAAACCCCTTAAATTTTTGTTTTATTAACCCATGGAAATAATTAGCAACTTAGGAAGAGATAATAAGAAAAGACGAAAATCAAATATTGATTTAAGTACAATGGTATATGGCAAAGTACCACCACAAGCAAGAGAGTTAGAAGAAGCAGTATTAGGTGCAATTATGCTAGAAAAAGGTGCATTTGATAAAGTGGTGGATGTAAATCTTAAATCAGAATGTTTTTATGTGGAAGCTCACCAGCATATTTATAAGGCAATGCAAGATATGCAGCAACAAAGCATTCCAATAGATATTTTAACAGTAGTAGAAGAACTTAAAAGAAAAGAATTATTACAACAAGTTGGCGGTGCATATTATATAACCAAATTAACCAATACAGTTGTAAGTACCGCAAATATTGATGCTCATGCAAGAATAATTTTACAAAAATTTATTCAAAGAGAATTAATAAGAATAAGTGGCGAAATAATTGGCGATGCTTATGAAGACAGTACAGATGTGTTTGATTTATTAGATGACAGCGAAACCAAAATGTTTAACATAACCAATAACTATTTAAAGAAAAATTTTGAAGATATTGGAAGCGTTTTAACAACCACAATAAATAGAATAGATTATTTAAGAACCAGAGAAGATGATATTAGTGGCGTACCAAGTGGCTTTTCTAATATAGATAGTATAACCTTTGGATGGCAGCCAACCGATTTATTAATACTTGCTGCAAGGCCAGGTGTGGGTAAAACTGCTTTTGCGTTAAACCTTGCACGCAATGCAGCACTTCATCCAATCAAGCCAACTGCTGTTGGGTTTTTTAGTTTAGAAATGAGTGCCAGCCAATTAGTACAACGTATATTAAGTGCAGAAAGTGAAATACCACTCCAAAAAATTTCAAGAGGCCGATTAGAAGAACACGAATACCAACAACTACATACAAAAGGTATAAAAAGATTAGAGCAAGCTCCTTTATTTATTGATGATACAGCCGCCCTAAATATTTTTGAATTTAGAGCAAAAGCAAGAAGATTAGTAAATAATCATAAAGTAGGTTTAATTATAATAGACTACTTACAATTAATGAGTGGCTCCTCTGAAAATAGAAATACAAACAGAGAGCAAGAAATTTCTACCATATCCAGAAATTTAAAAGCACTAGCAAAAGAACTAAGTGTACCAATTATTGCATTATCTCAGTTAAGCCGTGCAGTAGAATCTCGTAAAGAAAGTAAAGTACCACAATTAAGCGATTTACGTGAGTCTGGTGCAATAGAACAAGATGCAGATATGGTAATGTTCATTTATCGTCCAGGCTATTACGAAATAACAGCCAACGAAAATGGAGAGAATATTAAAGATTTAGCCGAATTAAAAATTGCAAAACATAGAAATGGCTCCTTAGAAACTCTTCAGCTAAAAATGATTCCAGAAATTCAAAAATTTGAAGTTTGGGACAGAGGCGACAGCGGTTTAGGAGGAAATTATAAATCTTTAGGACCATCGCCAAATAACCCTTCAGATTCACAAAATGGAGGAAAGTTTTTATACCAAACAAGCAAAATGAATAATGGCAATTTTGATGATGGCTACGATAATGAACAACCAATTGACTAGAATTTATTTAATTCAACTCTTATTCTATAACTATATTCTTTCAACTTTTACTAAAGTTTAATGATTCATTTTAATAAACATACTCTACATAATGGACTAAAAATAATTGTACACGAAGATAACAGCACCCCAATGGCTGTTGTAAATATTATGTACAATGTTGGTGCAAGAGACGAAGACCCGCAAAAAACAGGCTTTGCACATTTATTTGAGCATTTAATGTTTGGCGGAAGTATAAATATTCCAGAATATGATGAGCCTCTACAAAAAGCTGGTGGAGACAACAATGCTTATACAACAAACGATTTAACAAATTATTACTGTGTATTGCCAGCACAAAATATTGAAACTGCATTTTGGTTAGAGAGTGATAGAATGCTGAGTTTGGCTTTTAATAAAAAAAGTTTAAATGTACAACGTAAAGTTGTTTGCGAAGAGTTTAAAGAACATTATATAAACAAACCTTATGGCGATATTTGGCATAATATGAGAAACCTTGCCTTTGATGTACATCCTTATAAATGGATGACGATAGGTAAAGAATTAAGCCATATTGAAAATGCAACTATAGAGGATGTGAAAGCATTTTTCTTTAAACATTATCGTCCTAATAATGCAATTGTAGTAGTGGCAGGCAATGTGCAAAGCAACCAAATTTTTCAATTAGTAGAAAAATGGTTTGGCAATATTCCTTCCTCAGAAAATAGCATTAAAAATATACCTAAAGAACCCCAACAGAACAATGCAAAATTTTTAGAATTGCAAGCCAATGTTCCTTTAGATGCAATTATAAAAACATGGCATATAGATGCTCGTTTAACCAAGGGTTATTATGCTGCAGATTTGATAACCGAAATATTTGGAGGTGGTGCATCCTCAAGGCTGTACAACAGTTTAGTAAAAAATAAAAAACTTTTCTCCTCTATTAATTGCTACCATTTTGGTTCTATAGATCCAGGTTTACTAACTATAGAAGGTAAGTTAATTAAGGGCATTAAAATGCAAGAAGCAGAAAATGCAATTGAAGAAGAACTTGAAAAATTAAAATCTACTTTAATTGAAAACAATGAGCTACAAAAAGTAAAAAACAGAACAGAAAGTATGATAACATTTGAAGATATAAGTGTGGAAAGCAGGGCAAATAGCTTAGCTATGTACGAACTTTTAGGAGATGCAGCATGGATGAATACCGAATTAGAGAAATATCAAGAAATTACTATTCATGATATTCAACAATATGCTCAAACAATTTTTAATACAAAAAATAGTAGTACTATACATTACTACAGCAAAAACAATTAATTTAAATTATAGTTTTTAAATTTTAATTACAACAATGTCTTTCAGAAAACAGGCACCAGCTATACAAAATGCTGTAGATTTTGATTTAAAATTACCGGCAATACAACAATTTGCTTTAGATAATAATATACCAGTTTATTCCATCCATGGTGGTACACAAGATGTAATAATGATTGAATTTGTTTTTTTTGCAGGTAATTGGTACGAAGAAAAAAATATTATAGCAGCTATTACAAATGCATTACTAAAAAATGGTACAAAAACCAAAAATGCATTAGCAATAAATGAACATTTTGAATTTTATGGTGCTTATTTAAATACACATACTTACAGCGAAACAGCAACTGTAACTTTACACACTTTAAACAAAAACTTAGAGTATTTATTACCTGTACTTGCAGAACTTTTTACAGATTGTATCTTTCCTGAAGAAGAATTAAAAACCTATATTAAAAATGCCAAACAACGATTAGAAGTTAATCTTAAAAAATGCGATTTTGTTGCAAACAGATTAATTGATGAATATATTTATGGGCATAACCACCCCTATGGAAAATATTCTACAATTGCCGATTTTGATGCAATAGAAAAAAATGATTTGCAAGATTTTTACAAGGCAAATTACACCAATGGAAAGTGTATGATTTTTGTTGCAGGAAAACTGCCAACCAATATAAATAACTTATTGAACAAGTATTTTGGTAACTTGCCTTTTAATTATAATAAAGAATTACAAAAAAATTATTTACCTGTTTGTAACAAAACTAAAAAACACTCTATAATAAACGATACAGATGGAGTTCAAAATGCAATTAGAATTGCTAGAAGTTTTCCTAATAAGATACATCCAGATTATAACAATGCTCAAATATTAAATACCATTTTGGGTGGCTTTTTTGGAAGCAGGTTAATGAAAAATATTAGAGAAGATAAAGGTTACACCTATGGCATACATTCTTTTATACAAAATCATTTCCATCAAACCGCATGGATGATAAGTACAGAAGCAGGAAAAGATGTTTGTAACGCAACTATTGAGGAAGTATATAAAGAAATGAAATTATTATGTAACGAACCAATAAGTAACGACGAACTTTTTTTAGTAAAAAATTATTTGATGGGAAATTTACTTAGCAATCAAAGTGGCCCTTTTCAAGTTATTGCAAAGTGGAAATCATTAATATTAAATAATTTAAAAGAAGACTTCTATTATAATTCAATTCATACCATTAAAACAACTAATGCAAAAGATTTGCAGGAAATAGCAAATAAATATTTAAATCCTGCAGATTTTTATGAACTTACTGTTTTGTAATTATAAAAAATAAAATCATGCAACCATTTATAACCAAAACATTAGTAACAGCAGCAGCAGTAATTATTGCCTCTTTTTTATTAAGTGGGGTACATGTAGATAGTAGTTTAACTGCAATTATGGTAGCCATAGTTTTAGGTTTACTAAATACTTTTATTAAACCATTATTAATAATATTAACAATACCAATTACCATTTTTACACTTGGTTTATTTTTAATTATCATCAATATATTAATGATAAAATGGGCAGCAAGTTTAGTACCTGGTTTTACTGTAGAAAATTGGTGGGCTGCATTTTGGTTTAGTATTATTGTTTCTATTTTTTCGTCCATTATTCAAAATATTACAACAACAAAAAATAAATCAGAAGAAGAGTAGATAAATATTTTGGTGTAAATTATAGTTGAATAGTTCAATTAAAAATAAATCTGCTAAATTGCCAACTATGGATAAGTTTATTGTTTCTGCCAGAAAATATCGACCACAAACATTTGATACTGTAATTGGGCAATCTCATATTACAACAACTTTAAAAAATGCAATAACCAGCAACCAACTTGCACATGCATTTTTATTTTGTGGGCCACGTGGTGTTGGTAAAACAACTTGTGCAAGAATTTTAGCCAAAACAATTAATTGCGAAAACTTACAACCAGATACAGAAGCCTGCAATGAATGTAATAGCTGTAAAAGTTTTAATGATGGGGCTTCTTTAAATATTCATGAATTAGATGCTGCCAGTAACAACAGTGTAGATGGTATTAGAGCATTAGTAGAGCAGGTACGTTTTGCACCACAAGGAGGCAAGTACAAAATATATATTGTAGATGAGGTGCACATGTTATCTTCTGGTGCATTTAATGCTTTTTTAAAAACATTAGAAGAGCCGCCGGCGTATGCAAAATTTATTTTGGCCACAACCGAAAAACATAAAATTTTACCAACAATTTTAAGTCGTTGTCAAATCTTCGACTTTAAAAGAATAACTACAAACGATACTGTACAACACTTACAAGAAATAATTACAAAAGAAAATATTAATGCAGACAAAGCGTCGTTACAAGTTATTGCTCAAAAAAGCGAAGGCTGTATGAGAGATGCTTTAAGTATTTTAGATAAAATTGTAAGCTTTTCAAATGGCGAAGTAACTTATACCAACACAATTGAGCATCTTAACATTTTAGACCATGATTATTTTTTTAAAATTTATCAATGCTTGCAAAATCAAGATTTTGCTACAGCAATGTTATTATATGATGAAATAAATAGAAAAGGTTTTGAAGGAGATATGCTTTTATCCGGCTTTGCCGAATTTATTAGAAATATTTTGGTGTGTAAAGATGAAAAATCGGTAAAGCTATTAGATGTTGTTGTAGGGTTAGAAGACAAGTATGTAACACTGGCACAACAAGCAAGCCTATCTTATTTAATAAGCATATTAAATATTTTAAACGAGTCTGAACTAAACTATAGAATGGCTAGAAATAAAAGGTTACATATAGAACTTACACTTATAAAACTTAACTTTTTAAAGCAAGCAATTGAATTAACTATAGATAATGAAGGTAGCCTTGTTAAAAAAAAAATAATCCACAATAATCCGGTTTTAAAATTTAAACAAATACCCTCTTTACAAGTAAAGCCCAAATTTGCTTCAACAACAGAAGAAGCAAAATTGTATGTACAAGAACCTACAATAAAACAAGTTAAAGTTACCACACCACAACAAACTGAAAATAATACTAAGACAGCATCTACTACAACTACTTCTTCTAATGATATACCACCAAATAATATTAATAATTCGGGCAATAAAAGATTGTTAGATATTTTAAGAGAAAAAGCTGGTGATAAATATAATGTTACAGCAATTTTAGAAGCAGAAGGTTTGGTATTAGAAAAACTTAAAACTTGTTGGCATAATTATGCATTAACATTAAAACAACAGGGAAATAAACATTCAACAGTTAAAACTTTTGAAATAGCTGAATTAGAAATTATAGATGACCTAAATTTTATAATTAAAGTTTCGGCCATTACACAACAAAAGTTTATTGAACAAGAAAAAACAAACTTATTACAAAGTATTCATACAGCATTTAATAATAGAGCAATTAACTTTACTTTTCAATTAACAGATACTTTACAACAGCAAGATGTACCCTTACACATGAAGTTAAATAGCAAACAAAAATTTGAATACCTTGCTAATAAATATCCATTACTTAAAGAATTGAAAGAAAAATTAAACTTAGAAATAGATTACTAAAAGGTAATTTAAATTTATTTATATATCAACCCCTACATTTGCAATATGGAGTATAATACACAAAGAAACCATTTAGAGATGAGAGAATATGGTAGGCATATTCAAAAAATGGTGGAGTATCTTTTGTCAATAGAAGATGAGGAGAAAAGAAACAATCAGGCTAAAGCTGTTATAGAATTAATGGGCTTTTTAAACCCTCATTTAAGAAATGTAGAAGATTTTAAACACATGCTATGGGATCATTTATTTGTAATCAGCAATTTTCAAATTAAAGTTGATAGCCCTTACCCAATTCCACAAAAAGAAACTTATAAAGAAAAAGGAGAAAGATTACCTTACCCAAAACGATATCCAAGATATGCTCATTTAGGTAAAAATTTAGAAACTGTTATTGACAAAGCCTTAGCTGAAGAAGATCCAGAAAAAAAATCTGGTTTTGCTAATGCTATTGCCTATTATATGAAACTATCTTATAGTAATTGGCATAAAGAGTTAGTACATGATGATACCATTAGAGCAGAGTTAGATGAAATTACTGGTGGTCAACTAGAATTTAGTAATACACCATTTATAAAACATAGAAATCAAAACTTTGAAAGAGATGATTATGGACGTGGAGGAAGCAACCAGCAACGAAGACAAAGTTTTAGCAACCGAAACGGAAATAATAATAACGGAAGAAATAATAATAACAACCGTAACAACAACAACCGAAACGGAAATAATAATAACGGAAGAAATAATAATAACAACCGTAACAACAACAACCGAAATTTTAAGAAAAGGTATTAATACATTTTTTCAAAAAGGCACTTTAAATAAAGTGCCTTTTTTATTTTGGTTTTACTCTTTCTCTATCAAATTAATCAAAAACTGCTCTACTGCATTTTTTATTTCATTAGTAGATGCTTGATGATTATTGATTAATATTGAAAATACAAGATCCTTATTAGATTTAGTTTTTATATATCCGCTTAAAGAAAAATTATTGCTTAATGAGCCTGTTTTGGCAAAAATATTTTCTGTATAATTTTTAAACATTCCTTTTAAAGTACCTTGGTTGCCAGTAGGAAAAATAGTATTTACTCTTTCTGCTCCAATATCATTTTTCATTTTTGTAAGTACCCAAACTATATCTTCTGGAGTTACTAAATTATACCTACTCAAACCACTTCCATCTTCCCATCTAATTTTTTGAGGTAAGCCATTAAAAGTATTTTGTAATAAAGAATTAATAATTTTATTAGGTTTTGTTTCCTTAAATTTTTCATTCCCTATCATCAATAAAAGTTGTTCTGCATAAAAGTTATCGCTTCTTTGCATCATGTATTTTAAAACAGTATCGGTTGGTTGAGATTTTAATTTATGCCATTCAACATTCCCAATTACATCGGCATCTGTATAATCAATTGGTTTAAAAATTGTATCTTGTAATAACTCTATAGCCAATACATCTGATGTAATAAATGGAATATTTTTTTGAAAAAATTTTTGATCACTATTCACTAACTTAAACTGATTAGAATGAATGTTTCTTTCAATATTATATTTACCATTTTGCGTATTACCATAAAAAGTTAAAGAGTCTTTAAACCAACGTGGAATAACTATTACTCTATTTTCATCTTTCAAAAATTGTACTGTATTGCCATATATGGGAATAGTAGAAAGTTCAGGCATGTAATCAGCTTCAAAATCATCCCAAGCCCAGCCATTACCATAATATTTGTTATCCCAATTTGCTTTTATAACAGTAATGAATTTGTTTTTAGTAAAGAAGTCAATTACAGGATGTTGCTTAAAATCTGCATGAAGTAAAGTTGGGTCTCCGGAAAACTGTACAACAAAGTTGCTATCTTCTTGTGTATAAAATAAGCCTGTTAAACTATCTTCTAAATTTTTTATTGCAGCATAACAAGTAAAAATTTTTAGGTTGCTTGCAGGTATAAAATTTTTTTGAGATTGGTAACTATAAATATATTTATCTGTTGCTGGTTCATAAACAGCCAATCCAATATGTGCCGATGCAAATATTGAATTATTAATAAATTTCTCTACAGCAGCCTGTGTATTACCTCTATTAACAATTAGCAATAAACCAATAATACATACTACAATTTGTAACCTCTTATTTCTGCAAAAAAATAGTGTACTGTTTTTCATACTTAAATTTTATTTGTTATCTCAACTCTCTAAAATGGCCATTCAGTTTTATTTTTTCTTTCAATTTTTCTGTTTGTTGCATGGTTTGTAGCATTTTTAATAAATGCCTTTTTAAAAACTCTAGCCTTTGGTTTTCTTTCAACAATTGTAATAAATTATACTCTTCTTCAACCGATAAACAAATATGATGTGCAATATCATAACTTATCATTTCCTCTACCTCTCTCTTAAATTTTTTTGTAACTTGTAAAAACTTATGCAATGCCAAAACCTGTTTGTAAATTTGTTTCATTTTATTGGTGAGTAAGCCTTTTTCATTTTCAGGATATGTAACAATGGCTCCACTATATAATTTGTTGGGTATAATATGAATTATTTCTAAAATTGAAAAAACATCTACTCCCTCTGTTATTATATCTAATTTTCCATCATCGTATTTTTTTATAATTGAATTTACTTTAAGCGTTGTGCCCATTTCGGCAATAGTATTATTGATAATTACAGGAATACCAAATACTTTATTTGTTTCAAAACATTCATTAATTAATTGTATATACTTTGGCTCAAATATATGTAGGTTAATGGTTTCGTTAGGATAAACAACGGTACTAACAGGAAATATAGGAATAAAGTTTGTCATGCATTAAAAGTAATTATTTGAATAAAAAAGAGCCTACTATTAAATGAAATGAAAACTTAAAATAGTATATGAATTAAGTTAGTGCAATTAACGAGCCATTTTTATAAATTGGTAACACATCTGCCACATTATTAGTAACACAATATTCTAAATCTTTATCTAACCCAAATTTGCTTAGCCTATGCCAGTGTGTGGTTAAACGTGCAAAAGCAAACATATCATGCTTATGATGTAAATACATTTGTTCTGCCATTAAACTACTATCGCAATGAATATGGAAAGAAGATTTTACTTTTTCAATTACAGCACCAGCAAATAAAGTATCTTCTAAATTAAATCTATTCTTCCATGCACTACAGCCTAAAAAAATATTTTTTTTCTGTGTTCTTAAAAAATTACAAACAGCATTCAAGTTTGGAAAAGAGCCAGTAATAATTTCGCTTGCACCTTTATTTAATGCCATGTGTAGTAGTTTGGTGCCATTAGTTGTAGTTAACACAAGCGTTTTACCTTCAATAAATTTTCTAGGATATTCTGCAGGGCTATTGCCATACTGTAATCCTTCAATTACTTTGCCATCTCGTTCGCCAGCAGTTATACTGTTTGGTGTTGCATTACCAATGGCTATACATTTTTCAACAGAATCTACAGGAATAATTTTTTCTGCACCATTATACAATGCAGTTGCAATAGTAGAGGTTGCTCTAAATACATCTATTATTACAACAATGCTATCATTTATATCGTAAATATTTAATAGCTCAGGCGATAAAATAGTGTGTAAATAGGGTTTATTCATGCTGCAAATATATTGTGCTATTAATCTTTGTTTCTTTTGTATTTAATTTTAACTTTTACAACACCATTATTTATCATTCCAATTTCACTAGCAGCCACTCTGCTAAGGTCAATAATTCTGCCAGCTACAAATGGGCCTCTATCGTTTATACGTACAGTTACCGTTTTATTGTTATTTAAATTAGTAACTTTTACTTTAGTACCAAAAGGTAATTTTTTGTGTGCTGCAGTAAATTCATTGGGTTTATACGTTTCTCCATTTGCAGTTTTTTTGCCTTTATATTTATCTGAATAAAAAGAAGCCTTACCAGTTTTAGTAATATAATTACTACAAGAGGTTAATATAATTACCAATAAACTATAAGATAAAATTTGTTTTATCATAAGTTAAAACTAAAAAAGCATACTAAATTTTAGTAGATTAAATTTTCAACAAATACAAAATTATTGTTGAAAACAAAATTGCACCTTAACTTTATTTAGAAAAATTTTCAGACTCCTTAGCTCAGTTGGTAGAGCTACTGACTCTTAATCAGTAGGCCCAGGGTTCGAGTCCCTGAGGGGTCACAAAAGTTAAACGAAATTAAAGGTGCAAAGCAACTTAATTAATAAAACTGTTACGTTGTTATTGGTAATTTTTCATAATGGTTTCTTCTTATTGTTTCACCAATTGCTGTTGGTGTTCCATCGTCATCAATTCTTACAAAAGTTGCATTAGTATTGCAAACAAGTGTTTCTTCTCTGCTGTACAAGTTGTATTTGTATGCTTCTAGTTTTAGTGTGATAGAAGTTCTTCCAAGCTCTTTAACACAAGCATAAATTCTAATATGCTGCCCTGCCTTTAAAGGTTTTTTAAAAGTAAAAGCATCTACATGTACAGTAACCATATTCGGTGTGTGGCAATATTCTGTAGCATAAGCTGCTGCTGCTTCATCTATCCAAGCCATTAAAATTCCACCAAATAAATTTCCGTGAATGCCAATATCTTTTGCCATTACAATTTTTTTAGTAACTAAGTTCATATTCTGTTTTTTGATTGTTAATTGTTTGGTAATTGAAATCTCTTTTAATAATATCAAAAAGTATGATTGAAGTTTCTATATTTCTTATTGCAACAATTTCTTTAATACATTTTAGAGAGCAAGTGCCTATTATAAAGCCATTGTTTTCATTGAAATAGTATTCTTCAATATTTTTAAAAAATGGTTTAAACTCAAAATCAACTGGTAAGGAAAAACGCAAAAAAATATTTTTAAAAATATATCTTCCTCATTTGCTAGTGAATGTTGAGTATTAAGTTTTTTATACTCATAACGGTAATCATAAGTTAATGCTGAAATGTCTGATAATACTGCTGATGATGTTGGATAAGCACCTGCACCTTTACCAACAAAAAATTGATTATCGCAGAAGTATGATTGGATTTTTACACCATTAAAAACATCATCTACCGAAAATAATTTATCTTTACTTGTTACAAATTTTGGTAGTACAAACGAAATTATTTTACCCTCCTCATTCTTTGAGGCATAAGCAACCAACTTAATTTTGTAGCCTTTTTCTTTTGCATAATTTAATTCAAAATCGTAAAGGTTGTTGATGCCTAAATTAAAAATGTTTTGTGGTTGAGTAATTACTCCAAAAGCATGAGCTAATAAAATTTGCAATTTGTATTTGGCATCAAACCCACCAACATCAAGTAAAGGATTGGTTTCTGCAAAGCCTTTTTGTTGTGCTTCTTTTAATGCTAATGAAAATGAAATATTTTTTTCAACTGTTTTTGTAAGAATATAATTAGTAGAACCATTTACAATTCCTTCTATAGATTCCAGTAAATCGTTATCGTAATATTCTTCTAAATTTCTAATAATAGGAATGCTAGCACAGCATGCAGCCTCATACAACAATGGTACATTATACTGCTTTTGAAGATGAAGTAATTCTTCAAAATGCTCAGCTATCATTTTCTTATTTGCAGTTACAACAGCCTTTCCTTTTTGCAAAGCTGTTTTTACAATTTCAAATGCAGCATCTGCATCATCAATTAATTCAACTATTGTATTAATTGTATCATCCTGTAAAATATCGTTTTTTTCAAACGTGAAATATTGGTTAGATAAAGACCTTTGTTTATTTTTAGTTTTTACACAAATGCTTTTAATGCTTGCTTTTAAGGCAGGTGTTTTTTGTAATACTTCATACAAACCTTTACCAATACACCCAAACCCAAAAAGCCCTATGGTTAATTGTTTTCTATTCATTTTTTTAAATTAAGCTTTGATGGAAATTTTTTTTGCTATTGTTTGGAATACTGTTTTCAAATCATTAATTAAATCTTCTGCATCTTCTAATCCTACAGACAAACGAATTAAGCTATCTGTTACACCAGACTGGTGTCTTTTTTCTAGTGGAATAGATTTGTGTGTCATTTCGCAAGGCAAGCATATTAAACTTTTTACACCACCTAAACTTTCTGCTAGTTTAAAATATGTTGTATTGCTAACTAATTGTGTTGCTAAAATTTTATCCTCTATTTTCAAATCAAAACTTATTATACCGCCAAAATATTTTTGTTGCTTTTTAGCAATGTCATAATTTTTATGTTCTTGTAACCCTGGGTAATAAACATTATTTACAATATCTTGTTGTTGTAAAAATGTAGCAATTTTTAAGGCTGTTTCAGAATGTTGCTTAACTCTAAGAGGTAAAGTTTCAATACCACGAATAACAAGCCAACTATCAAAAGGAGCAAGAATAGCACCGGTAGCATTTTGAATGAATTTAATTTTTTCTCCCAATTCTTCGCTATTGGTTACAACCAATCCTGCAATTAAATCACTATGCCCTGCTAAGTATTTTGTTGCAGAATGAATTACAATATCTGCTCCAAATGCAATTGGTTTTTGTACTGCAGGAGAAGCAAATGTATTATCAACACAAAGCAATACTTTATTGGCTTTAGCAATTTTTGCAATAGCTTGTATATCTGAAATTTTAAGAGTTGGATTAGTAGGAGTTTCAATCCAAATTAATTTAGTTTTAGGAGTAATGGCATTTTCTATATTTAATGCATTTGTTGAATCTACATAATTTACATGAATACCAAATTTTTGATAAATATGTGTAAATAAACGAAAGGCTCCTCCGTAAATATCCTCAACAGCAATTATTTCATCGCCAAATTGTAATAGTTTTACTATTGCATCTATAGCAGCCAAGCCACTAGCAAAAGCAAAACCATTTCTTCCTTCTTCTAAACTTGCAATTAAATCTTCTAAAACTTTTCTTGTAGGGTTATTACTTCTGGCATAGTCGTACCCTTTGTGTACACCTGGTGCTATTTGCACATAGGTAGATGTTTGATAAATTGGGGTAGCAATTGCACCTGTTAATTCATCAACAGGTATGCCGTGCAAAATTTTTGTTGTTTCTTTCATTTTTGTTTTGAATTAATTTGTTAAACATTTTATTACTGTTCATCAAAAAAAATCTAATCCAAAACACAGATAGAATACAACTTGTGGAAGATCTTTATAATAAAAAAGCTCTTCCAACAAGTTAGAAGAGCCTTTAATATTATTTGCCGTTTTTTAACGGTTATTAATTGCTATATTTTCTAACTTATCTTTCTCGGCATTACTGCTGAGTTGAATTTGGCACCTTTCTTTGCTTGAGGCAAAGAGGTTGTCAAGACGTCATCGGGTCAATTCCCTCTGTCTTTCTGGATAAGAATATTTTTAAAGAACTAAGTGCAAAAGAAAGTATAAAAATTAAACTTCCAAATTTTTTTTTAAAAAAGAAATGTACCTCTTTAAAAAACTAGCATCCATTTAATTGGTTTAAAAAACCAATTAAATGGATGCTCTATGAAAATTGATAGGTGTTAAAAAAGTATTATTCTGCTTCTGCAACTACTTCTTTTACTTCAGGAATCATGCGTTTCATCATTCCTTCAATACCTGCTTTTAAAGTAATCATACTGCTAGGGCAACCACTACAGCTTCCTTGCATCATTAAGTTTACTACACCATCGTTATAGCTTTTAAACTGAATTGCACCACCATCCATTTCAACTGCAGGTTTTACATAATTTTCTAGCAACTCTTTTACTCTTTTTACTATATCATTATCATCGGCACTTACAGTATTGCTTGACTCTTGTTTTACTTTTGCAGCTTCTTCTTCATTAACAACAACACCACCATTCTCTAAATAATCTTTTAAAAATTGTTTAATTGTTGGAATAATATCATCCCAATCTTCTGTTTCTGATGTTTTTGTTAGAGTAATAAAATTACTTGCAATAAACACGCTTTTAATAAACGGAAAACTAAACAATTCTTTAGCTAAAGGAGATGGGCTTGCACTACTTTCATCTTGAAAGTCTATACTCTTACCAGGGTACAATAACTTGTTGGCAACAAATTTCATTGTTTCCGGGTTGGGTGTCATTTCTGTATAAATACTAATAATTGGGTTTCCTGTTTTTATCATAACAAAAAATTTAAACGCTACAAAGTTACAGCATTAATTTATAGCAATAATCATTGTTTTGTAAGCATTTTGCTTTTTTCGGTTATCGTAATAGTTTTTTTAACAGTCAATTTATACAATTAGTTTCTATAAAATTTCTTCTAGTTGTTGTAAATGGGTAATGGTATAAGTTGGTTGTATATTACTTGCCTTAATGTTTAAATAATTTACATACACTGTATCCATTCCAATATTTATACCTCCTACTATATCTGCTTCTAAATTGTCTCCAATCATTAAACTTTCATGTACACTTGCTTTAGATTTATTTAAAGCATACTCAAAAATTTCTTTATTAGGTTTTAAGCTGTTACTACCTTGTGATGTAATTACCTCTTTAAAAAATGAATGAATATTACTATTTTTTAGTTTATTGTTTTGAACTGCTTCAAAACCATTGGTTATTAAATGTAGTAGGTAATTTTTTTTAGTTAGATATTGCAGTATTTCTATGGTATAAGGAAATAGAATTTTTTTAGTAGGTAAAATTTGTAAAAAATCGGTAGCAATTTGTTTCGATAAGGGTTCGTTAGCAATTTTATATTCTAAAAAAGTTAGCCAAATTCTTTTCCATCTCAACTCTTCTTGTTTAATAAAACCCTGTGTATATCTATTCCACAACCTTTCATTATGAATACTGTATTTGTTAAAAAACAAATCAAAATCTACAATACCAATTTGCAATAAATTATATTTTACATAAAGTTCGTGTAAAGTTTCTTTTGCATTGGCTTCTAAATCCCACAAGGTATGATCAAGGTCAAAAAACAAATGTTTGTACTGCTTCATAATTGCAAATAAATGTTATTGTATTTATATTTTAGACTGTATATAAATAAACTTTTAAACAGTTTTTCTTAAAAAAATTTGTTTCTTCGTGAAGAAATAATTTATCATGAATATTATTATAACAGGTGCCTCTAAAGGGCTTGGAAAAGCATTTGCAAAAATATTTGCTGCTCAAAATCATACTTTATTATTATGTGCCAGAAACCAACAACAACTTACAGAAACTGCTACAGAAATTAAGGAAGAGTTTCCTTTAGCAACCATTCATTATACTACAAAAGATTTAAGTAAAAAAAACGATGCTATTGAATTTGGTAATTGGTGTTTGCAATTTGGAAAACCCTCTATACTAATAAATAATGCTGGACAATTTATCCCTGGTTCTATTTATAATGAAGAAGATGGTATTTTGGAAAAAATGATAGAAATTAATTTATATAGTGCCTACCATTTAACTAGAGCAATTCTACCTTCTATGATTAAAAATAAAGAAGGACACATTTTCAATATTTGCTCCATAGCTTCCTTAAAAGCTTATACAAATGGTGGTAGTTATAGCATTAGTAAATATGCATTAATGGGCTTTAGTAAAAATTTAAGAGAAGAGTTAAAGCCTTTTCAAGTAAAAGTTACAACAGTTTACCCTGGTGCAGTATATACAGATAGTTGGTCTAATACTGGTGTGGAAGAAAATAGAATTATGGAGCCTAACGACATTGCTAAAATGGTATATTCTGCTTCTTTATTATCTCCTCAAGCTTGTGTGGAAGATATTGTTTTAAGGCCTCAATTAGGAGATATTTAATTTATTAAGGTCTGGGTATTTCTATACTTCTTAATACTGTAAATTTCCAGGCAGTTTCTATTTTAATTACATTGTATAAAACCTGTCTTGCAACAGCATATTGCTCTTTAGTAGCAGTAGAATCTGCAACTGCAAATTTATGTGAGAGCACTCCATTAATTAACTGAAACTGATCATTGCCATCGTATCCTACTTTTAGTTTTTCATTTTCCGAAATGCTTGGAAATAGAATGGGTAAAATACCTTTGTTTTCGTTAGATGCTATTGCAAAAACAGTTCCTTTTCTTTTGGCATCATCGGTAATAATGTAAACCACTAAATCAGGATAACCATCTTTATTTAAATCATCAACTTCGGCACCTACAACTTTCCCTTTAATATCAATATCTATTTCGTCTTTAGTTTCTTCAAACCCTATTAATTTAACCCTTAAACTGTTTTTATTGTTCAATTTATTTTTACAAATTACTCTATAACCCACTTTCCCATTTTTCATTGTACTATCAAACTTATTAACCTGGCTTGTTGCACTTAAGCTAATAAATAATACTAAAATAAAAGCTAAATTCTTCATAATTAAAGTAAATCTTTAGTGTAATACGGCAAATGTAACTAATAGCTTTAAAAAATAACAGGATACTAATTTTAAAATTTTATAAAAACATATACTAATTTTAAACTAATGTAAAAATAAAAAGTCTTACAACGCACAAACACCATTTTCATGCATTTAGACGATGTAACCTTATTACAACAGTTTAAACAACCTGCTTTAAAAGAAAAAGCATTTACCGCTTTAGTAAAAAAATATCAGGAAAAAATATATTGGCATATAAGGAGGCTAGTTGTTACACATGATGATGCTAATGATGTGTTACAAAATATGTTTATAAAAGTATGGAACGGGTTAGAAAATTTTAGAGAAGAAAGTAAGCTTTATACCTGGTTGTATAGAATAGCCACCAACGAAAGTTTAACATTTTTAGACAGTCAAAAAAAGAAAGCAGTAGTTGGCTTTAGCGAAGTAGAAGAAGGGTTAAGCAATAAAGTAAAAGCTGAAGTAAATTTTGATTCTAATAAATTAGAATGGAAGCTACAACTTGCCATACAACAATTGCCAGAAAAACAAAGGGCTGTTTTTACGCTACGTTATTACGATGAAATGCCCTACGAAGAAATGAGTAAAATACTGGAAACCAGCGAGGGTGCTTTAAAAGCAAGCTACCATCATGCAGCAAAAAAAATTCAAGACTTTATATTAGATAATTAAACTTTATACCCCAAAAATGGTCTAACTAAACAATGAGCAATTTAAATAACATACAAGATGAATTATTACAAGTTGCACCCAATATTATTAATTTGGCTGACAAAAATGTGTACACTGTACCCAATAATTATTTTAATTGTTTGTCTGATGTTATTTTAATAAAAATAAAGTCTTCTTCTCTTTCATCAAAAAGTGCCAAATCCAATCATCCATATTTAGCCCCTGATAATTATTTTGATGAATTTTCGAATAAAATAGCCTCCATTGCATCTGCCCAAAACAGACATTTTTCTGAAATTGAGCATGAATTGAATGAGGTAGCTCCTTTATTAAATTCAATTAATAAAAATAATATTTATACAACCCCTACTAACTATTTTGAACAAAATAAAATAAACCCAAAACAAACCAATTCTCTTAAAAGTAAATGGTGGTTGTATGCAGCTGCAGCAGTATTTTTTGGTATTACTTGTATAGGAATTATTAAGTATATTAATACTAGTAACAAGCAAGTTAACCTAAGTACCGAGCTTGCAAAAGCCAATGATGAAGAACTTACAGATTTTTTAGACAATCAATCTAAACCTATTTTTTACACACATCAAACCGATGAAGATGAGTTTGGAATTTTTGAAGGAACCGAGACAGATGAATTAATTTATTTTTTAAACAACCAACCCCAAAAGGGCGAAACTTTAATTAAAGGCATATAAATCAATAACTTACTATGAAACAGATACTTATTTTATTCACCTTTGTAGCACTTTCATTTAGTTCTTTGGCACAAGGCAACAAAAGAGGAGAAAAAGTTCAGGCTTTAAAAGTAGCTTATATGACACAAGTACTTAAACTTACACCACAAGAAGCTCAAAGCTTTTGGCCAGTTTATAATACTTATTTTGAAGAGTCTAAAAAAGCCAGAATGAACAATACAAACGATGAATTAAAGTATCAGGAAGAAGCATTAAATATTAAAAAGAAATATAAACCTGAATTTAAAAAAATTTTGAATGATGAAAGCCGTGCCAACCTTGTTTTTAAAGCTGAGAGAGATTTTTTAGTTGAATTACAAAAAGAAGTAAAAAAACGAATTCAGCAAAGACAAAAAAACAAAATGAAACACAACGAATTTGAGTAAAAGTTTAATTTATATACTTTACCTTATTTAACTCTGGTGTTTTTCATAGGTTAGCAACGGCCAGCTCTTTTTAGAGCAGGCCTCCTTTTTTAAACCAACTCTTGCATTTTTACCAAATTACTATATATTCCATTATTGGCAATTAAATCTTCATGTCTTCCTCTTTCTACAATTGCTCCTTTTTGCAAAACAATAATTTCATCGGCATGTTTAATTGTACTAAGTCTATGGGCAATAATAATGCAAGTTCTATTTTTCATCATACTATCAATAGCCTCTTGAACCAGTTTTTCGCTTTCGGTATCTAATGCACTGGTTGCTTCATCTAATATTAAAATTGGTGCATTTTTATAAATAGCTCTGGCAATAGTTAGTCTTTGCTTTTGGCCACCACTTAACCTTGAGCCTCTATCGCCAATATTGGTATTGTAGCCATCCTCTAACTGTAAAATAAAATCATGAGCATTCGCAATTTTAGCAGCTTCTTGTGCAGCATTTAAATTACTAATTTCGTTACCAAAAGTTATATTGTTTAAAATAGTATCGTTAAATAAAATTGCTTCTTGAGATACAATTGCCATTAATTGTCTTACATCTTTTATTTTAATATCCTTTATATTTATTCCATCAATCAAAATTTCTCCACTACTTACATTATAAAATCTTGGAATTAAATCTGCAATAGTTGATTTTCCTGCACCACTTTCTCCTACCAAAGCAACAGTTTTGCCTTTAATTACTTCAAAATTTATATTTTGTAAAACATGGTTTTCATTATAAGCAAACGATACATTTTTGAACTCAATTTTTTGAGTTAGGTCATTTTTAGCTACAGCATTTTCTGTATCAATAATTTCTTGTTTAGCATCAATAATTCTCAATACTCTTTCTCCGGCAGATAAGCCTCTTTGCATATTAGCAAAAGCATTTACTGTATTTTTTGCAGGTGCAATTATTTGAAAATAAAATGCTATATACGCAATAAAGCCAGAGGCTGTAATACTACTTTCTCCATTCAAAATTAAATGCCCACCATATACAATTATTACTAAAACTACTGTTACCCCCAACACTTCAGAAATTGGCGAAGCCAACTCTCTTTGGTTAATTATAGATTTTATTGTTCTTGTTAAAGAGTAATTGGCTTTATCAAATTTTTGTTGTGCCGTTTTTTCAGCACCAAAGCCTTTAATAATTCTAATACCCGAAATAGCTTCTTCGGCTATATTTAAAATAACCCCTGTTAAGTACTGAATAAAGTTTGCTTTTTTGCGTAGTTTTTGGGTAATATTGGAAATAACAAAACCAGAAATTGGAAAAACTATTAAAGTAAATAAAGTAAGTTGATACGATAAATAAAATAACATTACAAAAGTAGCAATGATAATAAAGGGGTCCCTAAAAATGGTTTGAATAGAGTTTACAACCGAGTTCTCTATTTCTACCACATCGTTACTAATAGTTGAAAGTAAATCGCCTTTTTTTTCTTTATGAAAAAATGATAAAGATTGATTGCTGTATTGAAAAAATAATCTCTCTCTTAGTTTTCTTAATAGGTTTACCCTCATACGAGTTAATACACGCTGCCCTAAGTAACCAAAAACATTTTTTAATAAAATGGAAATAAAAATAATAGCACACACATAAACTAATACACCAAACTTGCCATTGCTTTGAATGTATTTATTTAAAATAAAATAAAAATAATCTTTAAAATAAGCTCCGCTGAAAGAAAAAGTTGGGGCAGTATCTATAACTGGCAAATTATTATTAAACAACACATCTAATAATGGAGCTAATAAAGAAAAGTTTACCAACCCAAAAATGATATATAAAATAATATACACAATATATTCTGGAATATAATGGTGATAAGGTCTTGAAAACTGAAGTAGTCTAAAAAAAATTTTCATTTATAAAATAAATTTAATGCAAATTAAAATATTAAAGTTGGTAGATAATTTTCTCTCATTACTCTACATAGCTATTATACATTTCTTTATTAGTTTGGCTTTTTTGAAAAAATATTTTTGGAACAGTAATATATGCATTTATTAATTTATTAGTTATAATATAAGATAACGCATGATCAGCAGGATTGCAAATAGGTGTTTGTTTTTCAATTAATAATTTTGCAGTTTTTAAATTAATAGCATATGCCGAAGTAAAATCATGATAGCCTGCAATTTTTAAATTAGCAGAAAAGGGTTTTGCATATAAATTACTTATTGTTGTGTGAGACCATTTTAAGAATCCTAGTTTTTTTTGTAAATGATATACTAGTTGCTTTGTTGTACCTACTAAAGTAGCCTTATCGTTTTTGAAGTAATCAAAATAAACCAAGTCCCAATTTTTGGGTAGCTGTTTAAAAATATTTTCTAAATTAATACCAGGTTCATTATTTATAGAAACATCGTCTTCTAATATCAAAGCATTAGAATAATTGTTTGCTATCATATCTTCATAAATAGCTTTGTGTCCCATACTGCAAGCAATTTCTCCTAATTTCATTGGTTTGTTATATCTACTATTCTTTATTGCTTTAGAGCTACTATAAATATTGTTTTGCTCTAATTCCATATTATCTAAATTTTTTTTATCAAATCCATAAAAAAAATTAAAGTTTAGTCCTTCAAATTCTTTTGATATAGCCTCTTGCCTTTCTTTAGCCCTTTCTATTGTAAGAACATAAATATGATTAAAGAATGTATTAAAATGGTTAAAGAATTCTTGTTGTTGGTTAATCATCATAATTATCTTTCTTTGTAATAAGTTTTCAAAATTAAGTTACTCTCATGTATTCAATCCTTTTTATTTCCTTAATGAACTCAGACCCATGGGGAGGTAGCGAAGTGCAGTGGTATGCAACAGCTAATTACGCAATTGATAGAGGAGATAAAGTTACTTGTATGGTATATGAGTGGGATGCTAAAAAAGAAAAAATGGAGCTATTGAAAAAAAGAGGAGCAACCATTATTTATATCCCCAATTTTGGAAGAGCAAAACGTAACTTATATGAAAGGCTAAGCTTTGAATGGGTTACAAGAGGCAAACAAAGAAGGTTTATTAATAATTTTATTTTTTCTTCTTTTGATTTTGCAGTAGTAAACCAAGGTGGCTTTATGGAGGTTGCCAATAACCCTTGGAAAAATTTATATAAAAAATTGCCGCCTTATATTGTAACTTTTCACAACTATACTTTAAATTACAGTTTTAAGCCTGCAAAAGCCAAAACGCTTACAGCATGGATGCTAAATGCAAAATGCCTTATTTTCGCTGCTGCAAAAGCTATTTCAGAATTAGAGAAACAACTTAATAATAGTTTTAAAAATGTATTAACATTGGCTAGTCCTTTAAGTATTGAAAAATCTTTAAACTATACCCCTTACCCATCCTTAAAAAATGGCAAGTATAAAGTAATCATGCTTGCACATTTAGATGTAAATAGAAAAGCACAAGATAATTTAATTAAAGCCTTTGCAAATGATGTTTGGAAAAAAAGAAATGTTATTCTTGAAATTTATGGTGGAGGGGAGCATTTTAATATGCTACAAGAATTAAAAACTAAGTTAAATTTACAAGAAATAGTTTTTTTAAAAGGCAATACCAACAATGTAGCAGAAGTGTTAAATACTGCACACTTAGTTTTACAAATAACCCATAAAGATGCAATGCCAATAAGTGTAATAGAAGCTATGAGTAAAAGTAGAGCAGTAGTTGTAAGCAATGTTGGTGATATGCCAGTATGGATAAAAGATAATGAAACAGGCTGGGTAACGCCAGACGCAAGCATACAAAGCATAGAACAAGGTTTAGAAACTGCTTGGCAAAACAAAACGCAATGGGAACAAATGGGCAAGAATGCGTTTGACTTTTTTAATAAAAATTTTCCATCATCTGTTGAAGAAGTTTTTTATACAACCCTAATCAAAAAATAATTTATGAAACTTTTCAAGAAAAAAAATAAAGAAGAAAATTTAATTACACCAGAGTTTAAAGAGTTTGAAGAAATATATAATTTATGTAAGCCTTATACCATGACTGGTATAGAAAGAATGTTTGCTCTATACAAAGCCACTGAGTATATTGTTAAAAATAATATTGAAGGCGACTTTGTAGAATGTGGTGTTTGGCGTGGAGGAAGCTCTATGGTAATTTTAAAAACATTACAAAAATTTAATGTAACCAATAGAAAAATATGGCTATTTGATACCTATGAAGGCATGAGTGAACCTACAGAAGATGATAAAGATTTTACCGATTTAAGTGCTGATAAACAATTACAAAAATCAAAGAAAGATGCAGATAGTTTTATTTGGGCTTATGCTACATTAGAAGACGTAAAAAAGAATATTGAACTAACTAAATACCCTTTAGAAAATGTTCATTTTATTAAAGGAAAAGTAGAAGACACTATTCCTGGTAAAAACTATTTTAACAACTGCTCTCTTCTAAGATTAGATACAGACTGGTACGAATCTACTAAAATAGAATTAGAATATTTTTACCCACTATTACAAAAAAACGGAGTAATGATTATTGATGATTATGGGCACTGGCAAGGTTGCAAAAAAGCAGTGGATGAATATTTTGCAACCCAAAATTTTTACCCTTTACTACAAAGAATTGATTACACAGGCAGAATAATGACCAAATAAATTATATGCAAACTAAAGTTACCAAGCAGTTTAATCCACCTTTAACTAGTGCGTATTATTTTATAAGAAAGCTTTTGCTGCATAAAATTATTGAATATAAAAATCA
>JAIBAV010000012.1 GCA_019695015.1 Chitinophagaceae bacterium | reverse complement strand
TATGAAGAAAAACTTTACAAACGAAATAATAAAAGACCTTTTAGAAAAAGATTACATCATTATTACAAAATATGATAGTGAGTAAATGATTAAAACAAAAGACTACCTTTTAGAAAATGGATTTTTGTGGAACTCAAATGGATTAGCTGAATACTTTTTTAAATTGTATGTAAGAGATCAGTTTCAAAAAGAGTATGAGATTGTTCGTAAAAGATATATTAGAGATTCGCAGGAATATTTTAAAAACCTGGCAGCTATAGAAGGAATAAAACGATACCCTACACAAGCAAACTTTGCATTAATAGAATTAGAAACAGGCATTTTAGCAGATGATTTTGCATTTGGATTATTAGTAAAATCAGGTGTTTATACAAGAACTTGTTCTGATAAAATTGGATTAGATGGAGAGTTTATTCGTTTAGCATCCAGATCGCATGATGAAAATGAAGCCATAGTAAAAGCAATAAAAGAAGCACTATAAAATACAATGAAACAACTAATACAAAATTTTAAAACAGGAGCATTATATGTAGATGAATTACCATTGCCTGCACTTTCAAGTGGAATGATTTTAGTAGAAAATGAATTTTCATTAATTAGTGCTGGTACAGAAAAAGGTACTGTAAAAGTTGCACAATCTTCCTTATTAGGCAAAGCAAAACAAAGACCAGATTTAGTAGCACAAGTTTTACAAAACATAAAAAAAGAAGGCTTAAAAGCAACGCTTGAAAAAGTAAGAACCAAATTAGATTCTTTAAAAGCCCTTGGTTATAGTACTGCTGGTTTTGTAAAAGCATCAATGGATGCTAATGGTAAATTTAAAGTTGGCGATAGAGTAGCTTGTGCAGGGCAAGATTATGCTTCTCATGCAGAAGTTGTTTCTGTGCCACAAAATTTAGTAGCAAAAATTCCAGATAATGTTTCTTTCGAAGAAGCCAGTTTTACAACATTAGGAGCTATTGCACTGCAAGGTGTAAGGCAAGCTAATCCTACTTTAGGCGAAAATATTTGTGTAATAGGTTTAGGCTTGTTAGGGCAAATTACTTGTCAGTTGTTAACTGCTAATGGTTGCAGGGTTTTTGGTATTGATGTATCCGATAAAATGGTACAACTTACCAAAGAAGTAAGCCAAGTAGAAGCCTATAACAGAAACAATGCAGCTTTATTAACTGCTATTGAAACTTTTACAAGAGGCAATGGATTTGATAAAATAATTATTACAGCAGCAGCACCCACCAATGACCCTATTGAATTATCGGTACAAATTGCCAGAAAAAAAGGACAAATAATTGTGGTTGGTGCAGTAAAAATGGATGTACCGAGAGACCCACATTTTTACAGAAAAGAATTAGACCTAAAAATTTCTTGTTCTTATGGTCCTGGTCGTTATGATAATGTGTATGAAGAACAAGGATACGATTATCCTTATGCTTATGTAAGATGGACTGAGCAAAGAAACATGGAAGCATTTTTAGATTTAATTGCTTTAGGAAAATTAAATTTAAAAGCATTAATCACTCATACTTTTGATATTGATGATGCCGTAAAAGCGTATGATTTAATTTTAGGAAAAGTGCAAGAACCTTTTGTGGGTATTTTATTAAAATATCCTGCAAATGAAAAGAAAAACCTAAGTGTTGTTCAATCAAAAAATTTATCTGTTCAACAACAAATAACTGCATCATTTATTGGTGCAGGAAGTTTTGCTCAAAGCTATTTAATTCCTAATTTAAAAGGCTTACCTGTTAGCTTAGATGCTGTTGTTACCAACAATGGTATTAATGCTAAAAATGTTTCCTCAAAATTTGGTTTTGCAAGAGCATCTACCAATGCAAATGAAATAATAGAAGATAAAGGCAACAACACTATTTTTATTGCCTCTCGTCATGATAGTCATGCACAATATGTAATAAAATCTTTACAGGAAAATAAACATGTTTTTGTAGAAAAACCTTTGTGTATTAGTTATGATGAATTAGAAGCTGTTGCCAATATTGTAAATCAAAAACCTAACCAACTTTTAATGGTTGGTTTTAATAGAAGATTTGCTCCTGTAAGTGTAGAACTGAATAAAACTTTTTCAAAAATAACAGAACCCAAAGTAATTAATATAAGGGTAAATGCAGGTTTTATTCCTTTAGACCATTGGACACAAATTGCATCTATTGGTGGAGGAAGAATTGTAGGAGAAATGTGTCATTTTATTGATCTAATGCAATATTTTACCAACTCAAATCCTGTGCAAGTATATGCTCAATGTATTGCAAGTAAAAGCTCTCAGGTAAAAAATGATGATAACGTTGCTATTGTTGTAACCTTTGCAGATGGCTCTATTGGTAATTTAGTTTATGTAGCCAATGGAGATAAAGCCATGCCTAAGGAACGAATTGAAATTTTTGCAGGAGGCTGTATTGGTGTAATAAACGATTTTAAAGATGGGCAATTATTTAAAGGCAATAAACAAACCACTTTAAAATTTTCAGGCAAGGGGCATAACCAAGAAGTTGCAACTTTTATAAAATCAGTTCAACAAGGTACGGCATCTCCCATTTCTTTTGAATCTATTTACTATACAACAATAACCACTTTAAAAATTATTGATTCTTTGCAAACAGGATTGCCACAAAGTATCAATTAAATTAAGCTGTAATTTATTTAACAAGTCAGTTTGTTTTAACTATGAGATTATTTTTACTTCTTATTTCTCTTTTCATTTCAATATCATGCTTCAGCCAGTCTGTAGCAAGTTTTTATTATGGAGGTAGTTATTATAGCAACGATCAAGGGCAGTTTTTTTCAAGCGATATTGTTCAAACATCTAAGCTAAAAATAGACGATAAAGTTTTACTTAAAGTAGGTTTCTTAAACAATAGATTGTTATCGTTAATTGCCAATGGGCAAAATAATGGCACTTCTTCAGCTATTCCCATTATCGTTTTTCCCAATCCTACATCAAATAATATCAACTTTTTTGTTTCTAATAATTATGAAGTAAAAGAAGTATTTATTTATGCAGCATCTGGCAAAATGGTTATAAAAGCTGGTACTCAAAAAACAATCAATGTATCTAATTTGGCAAAAGGGCTTTATATATTACAAATTCAATTTGCTGATAATAGAATTACGACTGCTAAATTTTTAAAATTATAACCCAACTCTTTCCATGCGTTATTTTTATTTTTTTATTTTTCTGTTTTTATCAAATGCGCTAATTGCACAGGAGTCTTTTAATTATCAAGCCAATATCCTAACGAAAGAAGGTTTACCTGCTGCAAACAGACAGTTTAGGGTAAATATTAAAATCAGTAACGATTCAAATTTTGTTTCCAATACTTATCAAGAGATTGTAAATGTTAAGTCTGGAAATTATGGTTATATAACCTTTGAAATAGGGAAAAACGGACAAACAAATTTACTATCTGCAGTTCAATGGAATGTAGATGTATATATTGATTTACAAATTACAACTACAGATAATTTAGAGAGGATAGAAATACCCATAAAACACAAACTCAATTATTCTCCTAAATCTATTTATTCCCTAAAAGCTGAAAACGCTTTGCTATCAGATATTGCCTACAAAGCCATCAATGCAGATACCTCACAATACAATTTTGTAAGCAAGTGGAGTGCAAAAACTGATAGTGCCAAACATGCAGTAAATGCAGATACTTCTCAATACAATTTTGTAAGCCAGTGGAGTGCAAAAACTGATAGTGCCAAACATGCAGTAAATGCC
>JAIBAV010000067.1 GCA_019695015.1 Chitinophagaceae bacterium | reverse complement strand
TTACAGATTACTTGAGTGGTAAGCTAAATAACATTACCCCAATTATAGGATAATGTATAATTAATGAAAGTAGCAAAGTAGCCACACATGTAAACCCTAATAGATTAGATATTCCTATCAGTTTACATAATGGTAAAGAATTTGTAATAAAAAATTGTAGTTTTAAAAATGGTTTAAATACTGATAGATTTAGAATTACTTATTTAACTAGAACTGAAGGATAATACATTTAAAAGTTAATTTAGGGCAATTCATATTCCTATATTAGATTATCTTACAATAGTTAAAGACCATTCATTAAAACTAAACCATGCATCTTTTTTAGGATTAAAAATAATTCCACCACCTCTTATTTTATTTTGTTCAATACCATTCCATTCTTTAATGGCAGTAACTGCTTTAGGAAAGTTTTTATCGCTATACAATACTTCAAAAACATTTATATGCTTATCTCTTGGTTTAATATCACTATCATCAATACTAACTACTACAACATCATATTTTTGATTAGGATATAACCATCTAATAGCGTTGTAAAGCCCTCTTCTAAAAACAACAGCCCCTTTATTGTATTGTGGTAAATTATCGAAATACAATTTTTCTTTGCTTTCTAATAATTTAATCTGGTTTATTGTTGTTTTAGTTATATCGCTTGCTTTTACATAATATGCTCTACTTTTTTGTAAAAAATAAAGCTGAAAGCTCATTAGTAAAATAATAGAAATAAAAAAATGCCTTGTATTGCTTATACTGTATAAGATATAAACAAGCCATAAACAAAAAAATACAGATGGTAAATATAAATACCTTTCACCTTCTGTTCCATGGGTATCAATACCAATAGACAAGTATGGAAGGTAACTCAACAGCCATAATACACTTAACAAATAAAAGAACTTAGTATTCGCTTTCTTCTTAAAAAATAAAATAATTAATAAAACACAAATAAGAAAGGTAACAATTAAAGCAACAATAAAATAAAGATTACTAAAAAAGGGTGGTAACAATGTTCTAGCAAATAGTTTTATAAAATTTTGAAATAATAGTTTTATATTAAAATGTATAAATGCCGATGCTTCGTAATTACTAAAAAGATTAAGTGTTGCTTTAGAAATGAGGAATAAGTTAATCAATAACAAAAGCCAAACAAGAGCAAAGTAAATAATATCACTTCTTAATATTTTTTTAAGCCCTTGCTTAAAAAAATAAATTAAGCAAATAAATAACGGAAACAGCCAAGACGATTCGTAACTAAAAATTGCAAGTTGAAAAAATAGTATAGAAGCAATAGAATATAATAATGAACGCTCTCTTAAGAGAAAGCAAATTAATGCAGCAACAAAAAACAATGCTCCTAAACTACCAGATCTGCCAATAATCCAAAACACAGCTTCGCTATGAAATGGATATACAAAAAAGAAAATTCCAACTATCCAAGTAAGCCAGTTTGTAGAGGGTAAAATTAAAAAATAATTAAATAATTTTTTACTTAGTACAGCTACTAAAAAGCTATTTAAGGTATGAATAAGTAAATTAGTAATATGATAGCCCAAGGCATTACTGTTGCTAAAAAAATAATCAATAAGAAGAGAGATATTACCAATTGGCCTTACAGAGTTTTGTTGAATCCAAATATTCTTTACACTCTCTGGTATGTGAAAAAAATCATCACCTAAAAAATATAAATTAGTTGGCCTGTAATAATAAACACCTATCAATACTATGCAAAGCAATAAAATTTGAATAGTATTTTTTTCTGCTTTATACATAAAATAAATCTAAATTAAAAATAAAGAAAACAGAATTGTATTTCAATAAATGGGCGTATAAAAACCTGAGTTTTAATAAATACAATGGTTATGCACCTTTTGTGTATAATAACTTAGAAATAATTACATGAAAATAATATTAACTTCAATAAACCTAAATTTTATGCATTGGAGAAAATTTAATGGCGAATCAATCCAGCTACCAATTAAAGATGCAGTTGCAGATACCATAAAAAAAGAATTTGAAAATGGTGTAAAATTAAAAGTTTGTATTGGCACCGATAGCCAGGTTAAAGGTGCAGAAACAGAATTTGCAACGGTAATTGTTTTTTTAAGAGAGCACAATGGTGGCTTTATGTATATACATAACGAAAAAACAAAACTGCAATATCATATAAAAGAAAGAATGTTACTAGAGGTTGCCAAAAGCATTGAAATTGCTTATGAACTATGTGATTTGTTTATTGAATTTGGTGTTGAAATGGAAGTACATGCAGATATAAATACCAACCCAAATTTTAAAAGTAACGATGCTCTAAAAGAGGCAATGGGCTATATTTTAGGAATGGGTTTTGCTTTTAAAGCTAAACCAGAAGCATTCGCAAGCAGTTGTTGTGCCGATAAAATTTGTAACTAATTAAATAAGTTTAATTCTTGTTTTAATCTCTTCAACAATAAATTTACTTACCTTATTTTTTTATAGTGCTATCTTTACTACTATAAAAATATTTGTATGCAAACCATCTTAGTTCCAGTTGATTTTTCTTCTACATCTTATAATGCTGCAAAATATGCTATAGAATTAGCTGCACAACTCAATGCTTCTAAAATAATTTTGTACAATGCTTATGAATTACCAGTGATGGCAAATGGTGGCTTAACAGCACCTATAATGATAGATTTAGATGAACTAAAAGAAAATAGCACTAAGGCTTTACAAAAAATGCAAGAAAAATTACTTGCAGAAAATAAACATCCCTCCTTACAAATTGAAACACTTAGTGATTACAATACAGTTATGAATGGTGTGAAACATGCTGTAAAAACATTAGATGCAAAACTCATTATAATGGGCATTACTGGTAGCTCTGCAATAGAACAATCATTAATTGGCAGTAATACAATAGATGTTGCAAAAGAAGCCAATGTACCTGTAATTATTATACCCCCAAATGCTGTTTTTAGATCTATTCAAAATACTTTTTTAGCTTGTAGCTTACAAGGTTTAAACGAAAACTTACCACATACTAATATAGTTGACTTTCTGCAAAAATCTAAATCTAACTTTGGAATTGTTCATATAGAAAAGGATTTAAATAAGAAGTATAATGATCAAGATTTTTTAAATACCACTGTTGATTCCTTATTTAAAATGTTTAATACTAAGCATCAAGTTGTGTATAATCCAGATTTTGTAGAAGGTATCAATCATTTCATTGATAATAATAAAGTAGATTTATTAATTGTCATTCCTAAAAAACATGGCTTTTTCGACAGGTTGTTTAATAAAAGCCATACTAAAATGTTGGCTTTTCATAGTCATGTACCTTTAATGGTTATTCATGATTAAACATAACACCACTTTTTGTACTTCATATTTACCATTAACTTTATGAATAAAGGAAAAATATGTATAACTTAAGGTAAAATTCACCGTTCATCTCTATTGATTGGAAGTAAAACAACTTTAAAATATATTTTCGCCACTTATAAAAGCCTCGTTAAATAAAAATTTTATTTGGTTATCTTAGCCATTCCAACTTTGACCTATGCGTATAAATCTTCTAATCATCATCGTAATATCGGCATTTGCATCTTGCAAAGAAAATAAGCAAGCAGAACAGAATAAAGGAAAAGCAGCACAAAACACAATAGTAGATGTGTTATTAGCAGGTACTAAATCTATTCAAAATGTAATAGAGGTTAATGGTACCGTAATAGCAAACGAAACAGTAACACTACATCCGGAAATTAGTGGAAGATTGGTTTACTTAAATGTGCCAGATGGAAAACAAGTTGCTGCTGGTACATTATTAGCTAAAATTAACGATGCTGAATTACAAGCTCAATTTAATAAAAGTAAAGTGCAGTTAGAACTTGCTCAAAAAACAGAAGAGCGTTTAAGAAAACTATTACAAATAAATGGCATTAACCAAGCCGATTATGATATAGCCCTAAACAATGTAAATAACATTAAAGCAGATATTGAACTAGTAAAAGCTCAGTTAGATAAAACTTTAATTAAAGCACCTTTTAGCGGCGTTTTAGGTTTAAGGCAAACAAGCCCTGGTGCCTATGTTACCCCTCAAACAACTATTGCAACTTTACAAGAAACCAACAAAATTAAAATTGATTTTTCTGTACCAGAACAATTTGCAAGCTTAATAAAAAAAGGCAACACAATTTTATTTACCACTACGGAAAATAAAGTACAACAAAAAGCCACTGTAATAGCTACAGAGCCAGAGATAAATACAGATACAAGAAATTTAAAAGTGAGAGCAATTCCAAATAATTCAAATATAAATCCTGGTGCATTTGTAAAAGTATTTTTAAAAGAAGGTGCCGTTTCAAACAATATTGTTATTCCTACAAGTTCCATTATACCCGAAGCTTCTGCTAAAAAAGTAATTGTAGTAAAAAATGGAAAAGGAAAATTTGTTGAAATAGTTACAGGAAATAGAACAGCAACCGGTGTAGAAGTTTTAAGTGGTTTAACAGTTGGAGATTCGGTTGTTGTAACTGGTGTATTATTTGTTAGGCCAAATGCAGATGTAAAAGTGAGAAGTGTAAAAACTTTAGACCAACTTTTCAACGAAAATTAATACTTTATTAAAAATATTTTTTTAGATTTTTCTAAGAATTATGAATATATCCGAACTATCATTAAGACGCCCAGTATTAGCAACAGTAATGAATATTCTGATTGTATTATTTGGTGCCGTAGGCTATTCATTTTTATCTGTAAGAGAATATCCAGCTATTGACCCACCAATGATTAACGTTAGTACCTCTTATGCTGGTGCTAACAGCGATATTATTGAAAGCCAAATTACCGAACCAATAGAAAAAGCAGTTAATGGAATTCCTGGAATCCGATCTATCAGTTCATCAAGCCAGGTTGGTAGAAGTAGCATTTCAATTGAGTTTAATGTAAACGAAAACTTAGAAGCTGCAGCAAATGATGTAAGAGATAAAGTGGGGCAAGCTATTAGAAACTTACCAGAAGATATTGATGCACCACCAGTAGTTACAAAAAGCGATGCAAACAGCGATTTCATAATAATACTTGCCTTGCAAAGCCACACTAAAGGTTTATTAGAGCTTAGCGATTATGCAGAAAATGTATTGCTAGAAAAACTTCAAACTATACCAGAAGTTAGTAGCATCAATATTTTTGGGCAAAAAAAACCAAGTATGCGTATTTGGAATAATCCAGATAAAATGAATGCATACAATGTTTCTTTTAAAGATATTAGAAATGCACTATACAGCGAAAATGTAGAAATTCCATCGGGTAAAATTTATGGTAGCAATACAGAGTTAACTATAAGAACATTAGGTAGATTAACAACAGAAAAAGATTTTAAAGATTTAATCATAAGAGAAGATGAAAATGGAATTGTAAGGCTTGGTGATGTAGCAAAAGTTGAAATAGCACCTGAACGAGATGAATATAGTTGGAAGTTAAATGGCTTACCAGCTGTTGGTTTAGCAATTATTCCACAGCCAGGGGCAAACTATATAAAAATTGCCGATGAGTTTTATAAACGGATAGATAATATTAAAAAATCGATGAAAGGCGATTTTGAATTAGTAACCTTATTTGATAGTACAAAAAATGTAAGAAAAAGTATTCAAGAAGTAGAAGAAACCTTACTCATATCTTTTAGCTTGGTGGTATTGGTTATTTTCTTCTTTTTTAGAAATATATTAATTTCCATTCGTCCTTTAATAGATATACCTATTTCGTTAATTGCCACTTTCTTTATTATGTACCTTGCAGGGTTTAGTGTTAATGTGCTAACTCTTTTAGGTATAGTATTGGCCACAGGTTTAGTAGTAGATGATGGTATAGTTGTAACTGAAAATATTTTTAGAAAATTAGAGCAAGGCTTGCCAATAAAAAAAGCTGCTTTAGAAGGCAGTAAAGAAATTTTCTTTGCTGTAATTTCTACTTCGTTAACCTTGGCAGTGGTGTTTTTACCAGTTATATTTTTACAAGGTTTTGTGGGCAGTTTGTTTAGAGAGTTTGGCATTGTAGTAGCAGCAGCTGTGTTAATTAGTGCTTTTGTTTCGCTAACTATAACACCTGTATTAAACGTAGTTTTAAACAGAAAAAAAGCAGGGCATGGTTGGTTTTATGATAAAACAGAACCATTTTTTAAAGGAATGGAAAATGGGTACAAAAACCTATTACAAGGCTTTTTAAAAGTTCGTTGGATGGCTTGGGTTATAGTAGCAGTTTGTGTAGGCTCAACAATATTCATTTACTCCAATTTACAATCTGAATTAGCACCACTAGAAGATAAAAGTAGTGTAAGATTTAGTTTAATAGGTCCAGAAGGTGCTAGCTACGATTATATGCTTAAAGCAGGAGATCAGCTATCAGATATTTTAATAGACAGTGTAAAAGAAAAAGAATTTGCTTTTATTTCTGTACCAGGTTGGGGAGGCTCTGGTGTTAACTCAGGTGTTGCAAGAATTAAATTTGTTGAACCAGAATTTAGAGAAAAATCTCAAAGCCAATTAGCAAAAGAAATTACGCAAAAATTAGCCAAAATAAATACCATTCGAGTTTTTCCTATTGAAGAGCAAACTATATCTGTTGGTTTAGGTAGCAGGGGCTCCTTACCAGTGCAATTCATTCTGCAAAATTTAGATTTTGAAAAAATTAAAGAGGTTATACCAAAGTTTTTAGAAGAAGCAAGAAAGGACAAAACTTTTCAAAATGTTGATGTGAACCTGAAGTTTAATAAACCCGAATTACATTTAACTATAGATAGATTAAAAGCTAAAGATTTAGGTTTAAGTACAACCGATATTGCAGAGGTAATACAAAGTGCATTTAGTGGTAGAAGGTTGGCTTATTATATTATGAATGGAAAGCAGTATGAAGTAATTTCGCAGGTTGAATACAGCGATAGGCAAGCACCTAAAGATATTTCTAAGCTTTATGTTAGAAATAATAAAGGAGAAAATATTCCATTATCTGCAGTTACAAAAATGGAAGAAAGTTCTAGCCCTCCAACACTTTATCACTACAACCGTTTTAAAGCAGCAACCATTTCTGCATCGTTAGCAGAAGGTAAAACAATTGGCGATGGAGTGAAAGCAATGCAAGCCATTTCTGATAAATTATTAGACGAAACCTTTCAAACAGAGCTAAGTGGGCCAAGTAGAGACTTTGCAGAAAGTAGCAGCAATACCTCCTTTGCTTTTATACTTGCTTTGGTTTTAATTTACTTAGTATTGGCAGCACAGTTCGAAAGTTTTAGAGACCCTTTTACAATTATGATTACTGTACCCTTAGCACTAACAGGGGCATTATTAAGTTTATATTTATTTAACCAAACCATTAACATTTTCTCTCAAATTGGAATGATTATGCTTATTGGGTTAGTTACTAAAAATGGTATTTTAATTGTTGAGTTTGCTAACCAAAAAAGAGAATTTGGAATGCCTAAAAAGCAAGCAGTTTTAGAAGCAGCACAACAAAGATTAAGACCAATTTTAATGACTAGCCTTGCAACTGCCTTAGGTGCATTACCCATTGCATTAAGCTTAGGAGCAGCAAGTACAAGTCGTATTCCTTTAGGTATTGTAATTGTTGGTGGGCTATTGTTTTCACTTATACTTACATTGTTTGTAATACCTGCTGTTTATACATTTATTAGTGGTAAACATGCAGCCAAACAAACTAATATTACCGAATAAATTTTGTTACAATAAGTTTTAGCAACATGAGAAATTTTTTCAACTTACTACTTATACTTATCACTTCTTCAACTTATGCACAGCAAATAAGTTTACCCGATGCAATTAATATTGCACTTAAAAATAATTTCGATATTCAAATAGCAAAAAATACAGTAACTATTAACAGCATCAATAATCATATAGGTATTGCTGGTGGCTTACCTACTGTATCTGCAACCATTTCAGATCAGGAAAGTATGATTGGTATTAATCAAAAATTAAATACCGGAGTAACCATAAATAGAAGTGGTGCAACTAGTAATAATTTAACTGCCAACATTACCGGCACAATGCTTTTGTATAATGGCAATAGGGTTATTGCTACAAAAAATAAATTAGCAGAATTACAAAAACAAAGTGAACAACTTTTAAATGCTAAAATTCAAAATACCATTGCAGATGTAATGGTAAAATATTATGATATTGTAAAACAACAAAGCTATATTAAAACCTTAGAACTTGCAATTGAGCTAAGCAGAAAACAACTTGAACTTGTAGAGGCTCAAAAAGCAGTTGGCATGGCTAATAATGCTGATTTATTTCAAACTGAAATTGCATTAAATACAAGAATACAAGACCTTAAATTACAGCAGCTAATTATTAACCAGGCTAAAACCGATTTTCTTAATTTGCTTAACCTTAATCCAGATAGTTTAATTGTTATTAATGATACAATAATTAATGATCAACATATTTTATTAGATGATGTACTAAATGGTATTCATCAAAATCCATTAATTATCTCTTTAGAGCAACAAATAAAAATTAACCAATTAGTTGAAAAAGAAACAGCAGCATTAAGCATTCCTTCTGTAAGAACCAATGCAGGGTTTAATTATGGAAGAAATCAAGCTTCTGCAGGGCAATTACTTTTAAACCAATCTTATGGGCCATTCATCAATATTGGTGTTTCCATTCCAATATATAATGGCAGTAGTTTTAAACGTCAAAAACAAGTAGCTACTATAAACACTAATAATGCTAAACTTCAAAAAGAAAGTTCCGTAGCAGGTTTTAAAAGTAATACTATTAAAACATATCAAGCTTATGCAGCAAATTTAGAAATGGCAAGTACACAACAAAATACTTATAACATTTCGGCTCAATTAGTAAATCTTGTGTTACAACGTTATCAATTATCGCAAGCAACAATTTTAGAGTTGCAAGAGGCATTAAGAAGTTTTGAAAGTGCTGGCTATCGTTTAACTAATTTACTTTACACCATAAAACTTTCAGAAATTGAATTAAAAAGAATTAGTGGTAAATTAGGTTTGTAATTCTAAAAAAATTAACCTCTTTTTTTTAGCAAACTATACATTTGATAAATTACTGTAGAGAAAATTAAAATAAACCCAATATAAAAGCTACTGCCTAATTCTTTATTTTCCTGATATACAACAAAGGCTAAAATAATACCATATACTGGTTCTAAATTTAGCGTAAGGTTTTGTGTAAATGCCGATATTTTTTTGAGTGCTTGCAATGAAAGATCCATTGCAAGTATGGTACAAACTAAACTTAAAACTATAAGCCAAACTAAATCTGATAAAGAAGGCAAAATAGTTTTAACAGGAAAATAATTTAAATAAGCCGGAAGAAGCAAAGACAGAACTACAAACCCTCCTATAAGCTGATAAAACATTAGCGTTTTAGGTTCAACTTTAAGGATAGCTTTTTTATTTAAAATAGAAAAAATTACACTAAATAAAGTTGCTAAAACACCCAACATAATTCCTGTTCTGTACTGTACATCAAAATGAAAAATTAAATAAATACCTGCAACTGCAACCAAGCCTAACACTACTTCATTTATAACAATTTTTTTACCTGTCATAATAGGCTCTAAAAAAGCAGTCATTACACCTGCAGAGGATAAACAAACTAAAGCAATAGAAACATTGGCATATTTTATACTACCATAAAAACAAACCCAGTGCAATGCAATAATTACACCTATGGCAGCATAGTGTACAATAGATTGTTTGGGTACTTTTATATTTTTATTAGAGAAGATAAAAAAAACAGCAAGTGTGAAAATGGTAATAATTAATCTATACCAAACAAGCAAGCCTTCATTTAAATGAATTGCTTTGCCTAACACACCGGTAAACCCCCAAAGAAAAACAGCTATATGTAGTTTTATTAATGCTGCTTTCATTTAAAAAATAAGATAATTGTAATTGTTAGTTGAAAATACAACAATTAGTAGTAAAAAATTATTTTCTTCTTTTAAGTTTATTATAACTACCTAAAATGCTTTGCCATTGCATACTTAATACACCAAAAACACCTTCTTTAATAATGCCTTTACTCATTTTACTTACACCTTCTTTTCTATCAATAAAAACAATTGGTACTTCTTTAATTTTAAAACCTAATTTCCATGCAGCAAACTTCATCTCTATCTGAAAAGCATACCCCACAAAATTTATTGTATTTAAGTTAATTGTTTCTAATACTTTTCTTTTATAACATACAAAACCAGCAGTTGGGTCGTTTACAGGCATCCATGTAATTAGTTTTGTATAGATTGCCCCACCTCTTGAGTAAATATGCCTATCTAAAGGCCAATTTTCAATTTTACCTCCAGGTACATACCTGCTACCAATGGCTACATCTGCATTTCCTTCTTTACAGGCATTATATAAGTTTATTAAATCTTTTGGGTTATGAGAAAAATCGGCATCCATTTCAAAAATAAATTCGTACCCATTTTTTAAGCACCACTTAAACCCATGAATATAAGCTGTACCTAAACCAAGTTTTCCTGTTCTTTCTTCAATAAATAATTGATTAGGATATTTTGCAAATAAATCTTTTACAATTTGTGCAGTGCCATCTGGGCTTCCATCATCTATAACCAACACATGAAACTGTTGGTTTAAAGAAAAAATAGCTTGTAAAATATTGGCAATATTTTCTTTTTCGTTATAAGTAGGTATAATTACAATTTTTTCCAATCTGGGGTATCCATTTTATTAAAGGCACTAAAGTAACTAATCATTTTTACCAAAATAAATTTAGAGGCAATTACTTTACACCCTTTCTATTACTTAGCCTTTTTTTAACAAAGTGCGGTTTAAAATTTCAGTGAATTTTTGTTTGGTATCCATTGCAAAATCACCTTTCATCATCCAATCGTAATATTGTGGTTCTTCTTTAATTACTTGCTCTACAGGTTTTCCTTTGTGCTTGCCAAAGTTAAAAACCTCTACCCCTTTTACTCTAATAAATCTTCTTGCAAAATCTATAATATCATCTTCTCCGGTAAACTTAACAATGCTTTCTATTGTTGTACCCAATTGTTCATACCTCTCTACTTGTGCAAGTAAAATTTCCCATGTTGCCGTTGCATCAGCTTCGGCACTATGAGCATCCTCTAAGTTCTTATCACAATAAAACTTATAAGCTGCAGTTAATGTTCTTTGTTCCATTAAATGAAAAACTTTCTGCACATCTACAAACTTCCTTCCTTGTATTACAAAATTAATTCCAACTCTTAAAAATTCTTCTATTAATAATGGCATATCAAATCTATTACTGTTGTACCCTCCTATATCACAGCCTTCCATAAATTGTTTTACTTCATTAGCTACTTGTTTAAAAGTAGGAGCGTCTTTTACCATTTCATCTGTTATACCATGAACCTGTGTTGCACCAGCAGATATAGGCATTTCAGGATTAATTAATTTTCTTTTTACTTGTTTTGTTCCATCTGGTAAAATTTTCACAACTGCAATTTCTATAATTCTATCAGAACTTATATTTATACCAGTTGTTTCTAAATCAATAAACGCAATTGGATTAATTAATTGAAGTTTCATAAATTTATTTTTCTAAAGTGGCGAAAATAAAATAGAATTTATAAATAATGTTGCTTTATTTTTAATATGGTTCTTAATTTATGGCAAACAGATATAATTAAATTTTTATGACTAAAAATGAACAATATTTTAGTATTAATAAAGATGCATGGAATAAGAAAACACCGGTGCATGTAGAATCTTCTTTTTATAACCAAGAAGCATTTTTAAATGGAAAAAATTCCTTAAACGATATTGAATTAGATTTATTAGGAAATATACAAGATAAAAATATTTTGCATTTGCAATGTCATTTTGGGCAAGATACAATTTCATTAAGTAGGTTAGGTGCAATTGCAACAGGTGTAGATATAGCAGAAAATGCAATAAACATAGCAAAACAAACTGCTAACCAACTAAACTTGCAAACACAATTTATATGCTGTAATATTTATGATTTATCAAATTATTTAAACCAAAAATTTGATATAGTTTTTACCAGTTATGGAACCATTGGTTGGTTGCCAGATTTAGATAAATGGGCAAAAATTATTAACCATTTTTTACAACCCAATGGGCAATTTATTATGGTAGATTTTCACCCTGTTGTTTGGATGTTTGATAACGATTTTCAACAAGTAACTTATAACTATTTCAACACAGGTGCAATACTTGAAAATGAAGTGGGTACTTATGCAAACAAAAAAACTGATATTCAATTTCAAACAGCTTCCTGGAATCATAGCATTGGCGAAATACTTAATAGTTTAATTAGTAACCAATTTAGTATTAATAGTTTTGATGAGTATGATTATTCACCTTACAATTGTTTTAATAATACAATTGAAGTGGAAACTAATAAATTTAGAATAAAACATATGGGCAATAAACTACCCATGCTTTATGCTATAAAAGCCACAAAAGATAAAACGTAAACATAAACTAATTTTCAATAATAGTGTTTAAGGGTATCCAATTCTAAACTCTTACATTTGCATCAAATTTTTTGCTATGGATATTAAAAATAACATACTAGAAACTATTGGTAATACACCCTTAATTAAGTTAAATAAAGTTACAAAAGATTTTCCCTGTACTGTTTTAGCTAAAGTAGATTATTTTAACCCAGGCAATAGCATTAAAGATAGAATGGCTTTAAAAATGGTAGAAGTAGCCGAAAAAGGAGGTAAACTTAAACCAGGTGGAACCATTATTGAATGTACTAGTGGCAACACAGGTATGGGACTTGCCTTAGCAGCTTGTGTAAAAGGATACAAATGTATTTTTGTTACAACAGATAAGCAGAGTAAAGAAAAAGCAGATATTTTAAAAGCAGTGGGTGCAGAAGTTATTGTTTGCCCAACCAATGTAATGCCAGAAGATCCTAAAAGTTATTATAGTGTGGCCAAACGCTTAGCTACTGAAATACCCAATTCATACCACTTTAATCAGTACGATAATTTAGCAAACCGTTTAGCACATTACGAAAGTACAGGACCAGAAATTTGGAAACAAACTGATGGAAAAATAACACATCTTGTTTGCACTGCAGGAACAGGAGGTACAATTACAGGTACTGCAAAATATTTAAAAGAAATGAACCCCAATATTCAAATTTGGGCAATTGATGTATTTGGAAGTTTACTTACAAAGTATTTTAGAACTGGCGAAATAGATATGAATGAAGTACACCCATACATTAGCGAAGGATTTGGAGAAGATTTTGTACCAGAAAATTATGATATGAGTGTGATTGACCATTTTGAACAAGTTACAGATAAAGATGGTGCTGTAATGGCCAGAAAATTAGCTAAAGAAGAAGGCATTTTTTGTGGTTATAGTGCAGGCAGTTGCTTACAGGGTTTACTACAATTAAAAAATAAACTAAAGAAAGATGATGTAGTTGTTTGTATTTTTCATGACCATGGCAGCCGTTATGTAGGAAAAATTTACAACGACCAATGGATGATGGAACGCGGCTTTTTAGATGTAAAATCATTTAAAGATATTGTAAGCGGAAGAGTAGGTAAAAAATTAATTACAGTGCAAGAAAATGATACCGTTGCATCTGCTGTAGAATTAATGAAAAAATACGACATTGAGCATATTCCTGTTTTTGACAATGAAAATATAAAAGGCAGTATAAGTGAAGCAGGTTTATTTTTAAAAGTATTTAATAATGCAGCCATTAAAGATGCTTTAATAAAAGATGTTATGGAATCTGCTTTTCCTATAGTTGAATTTAATACACCTGTAGAAAAATTAAGCAATCTTATTACAAAGGAAAATGGTGCTGTTTTAGCCAAAGACGAAACTACAGGCGATTATCATATTGTTACCAAATATGATGTATTACAAAGTTTAGCAAAGTAAAAGTAGAATTAAAAAATAGTTGCATGTAAAACTACCTCAATTATCAACTTTTAAACATTTATTGGCAGAAAAAACATAAAAACTTGTAAATTCACTAAAATAATTAGGATAAAGAAAATGGAATTGACAACAGACTTTTATTTGGGTGACTGCAAAGAGCAATTAAAGTTTCTTCCTGACAATTCGGTGGATTTAATCGTTACTTCACCACCCTATGCCGACCAACGTAAAAATACTTATGGTGGCATACATACTGATAAATATGTTGAATGGTTTCTGCCAATATCCGAACAACTTTTACGTGTACTAAAACCAACAGGAACTTTTGTACTAAATATCAAAGAAAAAGTAGTTGAAGGCGAAAGAAGCATCTATGTGATGGAGTTAATTCTTGAAATGAGAAAACAAGGTTGGTTATGGACAGAAGAGTTTATTTGGCACAAGAAAAATTGTTACCCTGGCAAATGGCCAAACAGGTTTAGAGATGCTTGGGAAAGGTTGCTTCAATTCAACAAGGATAAAAAGTTCAATATGTACCAAGAGGAAGTAATGGTACCTATGGGAGATTGGGCAAAATCTAGACTTAAAAACTTATCAAATACCGACAAAATACGAGACAACTCAAAAGTTGGAAGTGGTTTTGGAAAAAATATTTCTAATTGGTTGGACAGAGATAAAGCATATCCAACAAATGTTTTGCATTTAGCTACAGAATGTAATAATAAAAACCACAGTGCAGCTTTTCCAGAAGAATTACCTGAATGGTTTATTAAACTTTTTACCAAAAAATACGATACAGTGCTTGACCCTTTTATGGGTTCAGGAACAACATTGACTGTTGCAAACAGAATGATACGAAATTCTATTGGAATAGAAATAATGCCAGAATATTTTGAAATGGTAAAAAAGCAATTTAATACAATAGAATTAACCCTATTTGAGCCAACGGTAGAATATGCAAAAACTAAATCTGAAAGACGTTACACGGTACGTTGAAAATAATATTGGAATTTTTCACCAAAAAAGAATTCAAAGCCTTGATAGCTTGAAACTCTCTCAAGTGCTGAGAAGAAAAAATCCTTATTTGTTCAAAGCAAAATTTGTACTTACAGCAGAACAAATTATTAGAGGAATCGTTGATGCTCATATTTCTTCAAATGAGGAAACTATTTTTGGTGATTGGTTAGAAGGACTTGCCATTTTTATAAATGGAAAAGTATATGGTGGTTATAAATCAGGAATTACAGGACTTGATTTAGAATTTGATAATAATAACATTAGACATATTGTTACAATCAAATCAGGTCCAAATTGGGGAAACAGTTCACAAATTGCTAAAATGGTTGCTGACTTTAAAACTGCAAAAAAAGCATTACGAACAAGTAACTCACAATTAAACATTGTTGCTGTAAATGGTTGTTGTTATGGCAGAGATAATCAGCCAGACAAAGGCGATTATTTCAAATATTGTGGACAAAGGTTTTGGGAATTTATTTCGGGTAACACCAGCTTATTTACAGAAATAATTGAACCACTTGGGCACAAAGCAAAAGAGAAAAATGATGAATTTGTAAAATCGTATTCTCAAATGATAAACAAGTTTACGAAACAATTTTCAAACGAATTTTGCAACGACTATGGAGATATAGAATGGGAAAAGTTAGTGAAATTTAATTCGGCAACAAATGAACCAAAGACAAAGAAATAAGAAACTCCTTCCTCTAACAATGTATTTATACATAACTTATCTTTACACCAATTCATTTTAAAACCTTTTTATCATCATGAAAAAAATAATTTTCTTAGCGGCAAGTAGTATTATTTTGTGGAGTTGTAAAAACAACGCAGAAAATAATAAACCTACTATAGATACTACCATACAAGAAAAACAACAAGAAACACACAACGAAACTTCTGAAGTAATAGAACTAAATAATGGTAATAAATGGCTGATAAATATTGAAATGAAACCTTTTATAACAGAAGGCCAAAAATTAGTAGCTGAATTTCTAAAAACCAATAATACAGATTATAAATCTTTAGCTAAAAGTTTAATAGAGCAAAATAATTTATTAATTAAAAGCTGCACCATGACAGGCAAAAGCCACGATGAATTACATAAATGGTTAGAGCCTCATTTAAAACTTGTAGAAGATTTGGAGGCAACTACAGATGCAACAAAAGCAAAAGAAATTGTTTCAAAAATTGAACAATCTTATCAAAGCTTTGGTAACTTTTTTGAATAATAAATTTATAATATGAAAAATAATTTCACCAAATTACATCGTTTGTTACATTGGGTTACTGCATTGGCTATGATGATTTTGTTTATTACAGGTTTTTTAAGAATGAATTGGATGAGTAAAACCACCATTGCAAATGCAATTAATTACAAAACAACCGATGCACCCTTAACTAAAGAACAAATTGGTGGAATAATTAAAACTATAAGAGAACCTATGTGGCAATGGCACGAAATATTTGCCAAAGTAATGATTATAACTTTAATTGTTAGAATTATATATATGGTTTTAAAAGGGATAAAATTTACTAATCCATTTAAAACAAATATTAATTTTAAAGAAAAAATTCAAGGCTTAACTTATGTTTACTTTTATGTGTTTGTCACTATATCTGCATTTACAGGTATTTGTTTAGAAAATGGTTTTTTTGCAACGTATGAAGATGCCATTGAAGATATTCACAAATGGGGCTTGTACTGGTTTCCTATTTTTATGATATTACATATTGGAGGAGTATATTCAGCCGAACATTCTAATAAAAAAGGTATAACTTCTAAAATGATAAGTGGTGAATAATGCATGGCTCTTTTACTACTTGATTTATTAGCATAATTTTTGTATCCTATTTTGGAGTATTCACTTTATTCAAAACTCCAAACTTTATGTTACCTTATCAAGAAATAATTATTCGTATTTTACTTGCTTCATTTTTAGGTGCTTTAATTGGTTTAGAAAGAGAAAGAAAACATTGGGCAGCAGGCTTAAGAACACACATGATGGTATGTGTAGGTTCTTGTTTAATAATGATGGTTTCTGCTTTTGGATTTAAGGATATTTTAGGCACACCAAACGTTACACTCGACCCTTCTAGAATTGCAGCACAAGTTGTTAGTGGAATTGGTTTTATTGGTGCAGGAACTATTTTATTATTAAAGCAAGGTACAATACGTGGACTAACAACAGCCTCTGGTTTATGGACAGTGGCTGCTATTGGCCTAGCAACAGGCGGTGGAATGTATTTTGCAGCAGTATTTGTTACAATTATTGCTATTATTATTTTATGGGCTTTAAAACCTTTAGAACTAAATTATTTTAAGAAAAAAAATAAAACACTAAGAATTATTACAAGCTTAAACGAAGAAAATAAGCAGCTACTTAATAAACTTATAAGTACATCTATAATCACCAACCTACAATTTGAAAAAATCGAGGATGAATATATTTATATTTTAGAATTTGAAAATGACCACTCAGAAGAGATTGAAAAAATAATTAACCAAATTAAAAATTTCCCTTTCATAAAACAGGTTTCATGGAGTTAATTATCCAATTTTAAAAAATTACAAACCAGTAAATAGTATAAATTAACTTTCTGCAATTCCCTTTGCTGCAATAAAGCCAGTTGTCCATGCATTTTGAAAATTAAAACCTCCTGTAATACCATCTACATTTAGTACTTCTCCTGCAAAAAACAAATGTGGTATAATTTTACTTTGCATTGTATTCACATCAATTTCGTTTAATTTAATACCACCACAGGTTACAAACTCTTCTTTAAAAGTAGTTTTACCATTCACCTCTAAATCCATGGCAGTAAGGTTTTTTATTAAACAATTTTGTTGTTTACTTAATAAATTGGCCCATTGTGCATCTTCCTTAATACTACTTTGTTGAAGTATAAACTGCCATAATCTATTGGGTAATTGAAAAGGATTTTTATTATAAATTTTATTTGAGGAATATTGTTCACGAAAGCTATTCCAATCTTCTCTTAAGGATTGTTCTGTCCAATCTTTCAACCAATTAATTTGAATTTTAAATTGATAATTTTTAAGGTTTAACTCCTGAGCAGCAAAAGCAGATAATTTTAAAACTGCTGGGCCACTTATACCCCAGTGAGTTATTAACAATGGTCCACTATATTGAAATTTTGTGCCAATAATTTTTATGGTTGCATACTCAACACTTATGCCCATTAATGTTGTTATTGTATTATTAGGAATATTAAAAGTAAATAAAGATGGAACAGGTTTTTCTATTGTATGGCCTATATCTTCAAGCCATTTAAACTGCAAGGCTTTGCTATAACCACCTGTTGCAATACATAAAAAATTACAGTTTAATACTTTATTATTTGCTAATTGCAGGGTAAACAGATCATTAAGTTTATTTATCTTAATAACATCGCTGCTTAACAAAATTTCAATGTTATAGTAATTGGCTAAATGTAAAAGGCAATCTATAATTGTTTGAGAACTGTTGGTTTTAGGAAACATTCTACCATCTTCTTCCTTCTTCAACTCTATTCCTTCGGCTTTAAACCATTCTAAAGTATGTGTAGTATTAAACCAATGAAATGCTTTTTTTAAAAAATTATTACCTCTTGGATAGTGTTTTATTAATTCATTTATTTCATAACAATCATGTGTTACATTGCATCTTCCACCACCACTTACTTTTACTTTACTTAGCAGTTTATTCGTCTTTTCTACAATAATTATTTTAAGATTTTTATTATATCTAGCAGCATTAATGGCACAAAAAAAACCAGCAGCACCGCCACCAATAACAATTAAGGTTTTTGTATTCATAACTAATTATACAAATCTACAAGGTATAATAGCAAAAAAAAACACCTTACAATTTGTAAGGTGTTTTGGGGTTATTTCTCAGAAGGCTTTTTTTTGCCTGCCATTAATTTTTCTAAAACTACATCCAATCTTCTTTGTCTTGTATCTGCCCTTTTAGCAGCTTGTATCCAAGATAAATATTCTTTTTGGTTGGTAGTAGGAAGCGATACAAAAAAATCTTTTACATTTTTATGTTTTGCAAAAATTCTTTCAAGCTCAATTGGGTAGTGTATTAAACTTTTTTCAAAAGCAATTGCACTTTCAATTTTAGGTTCAGGTTGTACAATTGGTAATTCTAAATTTCTTTTAAATTGTACAGCACTCCACATATGATCTATATCTACAGTTTCTACACGTTCGTAACCATTGTTTTTTAATACATCCCAACTGCAGTCTCTATTTAAATCGCTTACTATTTTACTTGTTGGCTTAGGGCATGCAATCCAAAACTTACTATTATCACGTAGTACACACAATACTTCTCTTACTACATTATTTAATTGTATTTTGTTTACTGCAAAAACTAATGCAAAATCTACCTTCTTTATTTTTAAAAGAGGAGTTACATTTTTGGCATAAGATAGTTTAGAAAATTGCTTTTCAATTCCAGAAGGCACACCTTGAATTAAAAGGTTTTTTTCGTCTTGTAATGTTAATTTTTCAAATAAACTTAAGTTAGACATATCCTAAAATTGGTTTTTCAGGTGATGTAAAAAAAGAAGTGCAAAGTTATAATAATTTATTGATTTTTTTTAGTCTATTAAAGATAGAAATGTAATTTTAACAACCAGTATTTTTTAACCTATTGAAAATCAGTAATAAATTATTTGGATATGGGTCTATAATAATCTCTAATAGTTTCATCCATTATTTTTTGAAGGTCTTTTATTCTTCTTTCCTCTTGTGGGTGAGTACTTAAAAACTCTGGTGTTTTTTGCCCTGCACTCATTTTTTCCATCCTTTCCCAAAGTGGTATTGCTTCTCTAATATTATAACCAGCTAATGCTGCATATCTTAATCCAAATTTATCTGCTTCTAATTCTTGTTTACGGCTATGTGGCAACATAAAGCCAACTTGTGAACTGATACCATAAGCAGACATAAATAAATTTTGAGTTTGTTGTGGTTTATTAGATAAAGCAGTACTTAATGCAACACCTCCTAATTGTTGTAATAATCCTTGGCTCATTCTTTCATTACCATGCCTTGCCAATGCATGAGCAACTTCGTGCCCCATTACAACAGCCAATGCTGCTTCATTTTGTGTTACTGGCAACAAACCAGTATAAACAACAATTTTACCACCTGGCATGCACCAAGCATTTACCTCTTTACTATCTACCAAATGATACTCCCATTCGTAGCCTATAAGTTCATTGCTTAATCCTTGCTCTGTATAATATTTTGTAATTGCAGTAGAAATTCTTTTACCAATTCTATTTACCATTTCAGCATCTTTACTAGTATTTGTACTAACAACTTTACTTTGGCTTAAAAACTGGCGGTATTGTGTTTTTGCCATTGTTTGCACTTCTGTTTCGGATACTAAACTTAATTGCGACCTACCTGTTATTGAGTTTGTTTGACAAGCAATTAATAGCGTAGCTATTACAACACTTAAACTTATTAACTTATAATTCATAATTTATAAAATAGTTTGCAAAAATAATCAATAAAAAAATATGCCCCATTTCTGAAAATAATTTTAATATAAATTGTTATACAATTTAAAATTATATTTTTGTTGGTTTATGCCTCAACTTTCATTTCAACTACAGCATACTGAAAATTTAGCAAGAGCCGGAAAAATTATTACAGACCATGGCGAAATACTTACTCCAATTTTTATGCCAGTTGGTACAGTAGGTAGCGTAAAAGCAGTTACGCAACAACAACTTTGTATTGATGTTCAGGCTCAAATAATTTTAGGCAATACTTATCATTTATACTTACGCCCAGGTGTAGATATTTTAGAGGCAGCCGGAGGCTTACATAAATTTAATGGTTGGCATAAACCTATATTAACTGATAGTGGTGGATATCAGGTTTTTTCGTTGGCTGCTAACAGAAAAATTACAGAAGATGGGGTTTTATTTCAAAGCCATATTGATGGTAGTAGGCATTTGTTTACACCAGAAAAAGTAATGGATATTGAGAGAAGCATTGGTGCAGATATAATTATGGCTTTTGATGAATGCCCACCTTACCCTAGTAATTATACCTATGCACAAAAAAGTATGGAGTTAACTCATAGATGGTTGCAGCGTTGCATAAACAGGTTATCAGAAACACCTGATAAATATGGCTATACTCAAAATTTATTTCCAATTGTACAAGGTAGCACTTATAAAGATTTAAGAAAGGCTTCTTGCGATTTTGTAAGTAGTTTGCACACAACAGGCAATGCCATTGGTGGACTAAGTGTTGGAGAACCTATTGAAATGATGTATGAATTTACTGCTCTTTGCTGCGAGAATTTACCTTACCAAAAACCTAGGTACTTAATGGGTGTTGGTACCCCATGGGATATTATTGAATGTATAGCTTTAGGGGTTGATATGTTTGATTGTGTGATGCCAACAAGAAATGGAAGAAATGGAATGTTATTTACTACACAAGGTGTTATTAATATAAAAAATAAGAAATGGGCAACAGATTTTTCGCCAATTGATACTGGCTTGCCTTCAGAAATTAGTAATTTTTATTCTAAAGCTTATTTAAGGCATTTATTTGTTGCAGATGAAATATTAGGATTACAAATTGCAAGTCTTCAAAACCTATCTTTTTACTTATGGTTAGTTAACGAAGCCAGAAATCAAATATTAAGTAATAATTTTTATAGTTGGAAGAATAATATTTTGCCAATAATTAAGCAACGTTTATAAAATTTTATCTTCAATCGAATTTTATTTTTATAGGCTTATTATCATAAGCAGTTTTTATCCATTTACCTACATTTCTTTGAAAATATAAACGACATAAAGGATGTGGAGCTACCACATTTATAAAAAAATTATAAATTAAAGGAGATACTTTTTTTATTAGATTGAAGTTTGTTATACTTTTTTCTAGCCTTCTATTTATTTCTCTATCATAATTTTTAAATAATTTCTCAGAAAAATTATTTTGTTTTACAGCACGCTGAATAAAGTGTGCAGCAATATACCCACTCATCATTCCTGGACCAATTCCTTCTCCTGTTAAAGGATTAATTAACGAAGCTGCATCGCCTGTAAGTAACCAACCATTACCACTTGCTTTTCTTTTTAAGGTTGCCATAGGTAAGCCCCAACCCATTGGTTTCTCTAATGGTACTGCATTTCTAAATCTATAAGCTAAAACAGGGTCTTTAGTAATAATATCCTGCAAAAGGTTTTTAAGGTTTACGTTATTTTTTTGTATTAAGCTGCTCAGCAACCCACAACCAACATTGGCTTCACCATTTGGTAACGGAAAAATCCATAAATAAGCTAATGGTAAGCTTTTAGGTAAATACAATTCTAAAAAATTATCTTCTGAAGATATACCTTCTATACCTTTCCAATACTGTCTTAAACCTCCAGCATAATGTTCTCTGTTAACACTTCTTTCTCCCAAACTTCTTAAAACTACTGAGTGGTCGCCATCGGCACCAACAATTAATTTGGCTTTAATTTTGTTTGCCTCCTTTACATTATTGGTATAAATAATTTTACCTTCTTCTGTATGTTCAATTTTTTCCACTTTTGTACCCTGCAAAAAGGTAGCATATTTGGAAGGTATTCTTTCTGCTAAAAAATTATCAAAGTATCTTCGTTTACTAAAGAAAAAGTAAGGAAATTGGTGTTCGTTTGGTTTTGGTTTGTATTGTAATAATGGCTTTTTATTTTCTGAAATATTAATTTTTACACCGTATGTTTTAGAGAAATTATGGTTATGCAGTATTTCATTTTTTACAAAATCATTCTCTAAGCAATTTAAAATACGCATTACTTTAAGGTCTAGAGCATCTCCACAAATTTTATCTCTAGGAAAAACAGAAGCATCTACAATTATATGCGGTATTTGCATTTTTGATAAAAACAAAGAAGTTGTAGCACCTGCTGGGCCTGCTCCAATAATGCAAATATCTGTTTGTAGCATTTTAAATGATGACGTTAAATTTAGAGGCAAATAAATAAAACTTTAATCAAGAAACATTCTATTTTTTAAGGGCACATCTTTTAAAATTTTATAGAAGTAGTTACTCAATGCCAATTGTTTTGTTGCATGTAAATGATTTTGATGGTGCATATCGGTACCAATTAAATCTATCATACCTTCGGCAATTAGTTTTTCTGCTGTTTTTTTTATGTGTTTGCCATAATAGCCAGCCAACGATAACATATTTACTTGAAACCAACAGCCAGTATCTTTTATTTTTTTAAACTCATGAAACTGATGGTGATAATAATTATATCTTTCTGGGTGTGCTAAAATAGGTTGCAAACCTGCTAAACGTAAATCAAAAATAACTTGCCCTAAGTTTGGAGAGGGTGCTAAATAGGACATTTCAATCAATATAAAATTAGTACCAAAAGTTAAAAGCTTATTACCGCTTTTTATTAGTTGCTCAAATTCGTGATCAACCATATATTCTGCGGCTGCTTCAATTTGTATTTTAATATTTTTTTCTTTAACTGCTTTTTGTACTTCTTCTAATTTTGGTAAAATAGTTTGTGGGGTATTGGGGTGCACTGCAGATAAAATATGAGGAGTGCAAATTAATTTTTCATAACCCAAAGTATTTAACTCTTGTACAAATGCAATGGTATCTTCTATAGTTTTTAAACCATCATCTAACCCAGGAAGTAGATGAGAGTGCATATCAACACCAATAAACGATAAATCGGGGTGTGTTTTATTTTTTTTGAACAATCCAAACATGCAGCAAATTTACCTAATAGCAGAATATAAAGGTTTAAACATTTGTGCATCTATGCTTTCATAAATAGAGTTATTACTAATAAACTCAGGAACTATAAATTTCATTTGTTTAACAACATCTTCATCTTGGTTTTGGTTTGCTAAACTTATAAGCATATTAATGCTTTCAGAAACTTTAGAAAATTCAAACTCTATTACTTTAGCAATTAAAATTTTCTTGTTATGTGTCGGAATTACTTCTTCTTCTTTATTCAATAATTCTTCAAATAGTTTTTCTCCAGGTCTTAAACCAGTAAATCTTAGTTCAATGTCCTTACCTGGTGTTAAACCAGCTAATCGAATCATTTTTTTAGCCAAATCTAAAATTCTAATGGGTTCTCCCATATCAAATAAAAACACTTCGCCACCTTTGCCCATTGTACCTGCTTCTAACACTAAAGAGCAAGCTTCTGGTATGGTCATAAAATATCTAATAATATCTGGATGTGTTACAGTTACTGGGCCTCCATTAGTTATTTGCTCTTGAAAACGTGGAATTACAGAACCATTAGAGCCTAATACATTTCCAAATCTTGTTGTTATAAATTTTGTTCTTTTTAACTGGTGGTTACCCATTTTTACAATTCCACTATCCCATATTGGTAGCTCGCTCCTATTTTGTAAAGCCTGGCAATACATTTCTGCAATTCTTTTAGATGCCCCCATTACATTGGTTGGATTGATAGCCTTATCTGTTGAAACCAACACCATTGTATCTACCCCAAATTGTTCAGCAAAATCTGCCACTGTTTTAGTGCCTAAAACATTATTTCTAATAGCTTCTGATGGATGATTTTCCATCATTGGTACATGTTTGTAGGCAGCAGCATGAAATACAACTTCTGGAGAATAGTTGGAAAATAAATTCTGCATAGAGCATTTATCTTTTACATCTCCTAAATATACTTTTAGTGCATTGCCAATACTATATTTTTGTTGTAACTCATATTCTAATTCATATAAGCCAGTTTCAGTTTGATCGCATAAAATTAAGGAGGAAGGATAAACACTAGCAATTTGGCGTGCTAACTCACTTCCAATAGAACCTGCAGCACCCGTTATTAATATTTTTTTATCTCTTAAATGATTAATAACATGTTCATTTCTTAAGCTAATTTGCTTGCGGCCTAAAAGTTCTTCAATTTTTACTTCTTTAAGTTGATTGACGTTTAAATGCCCTTGAATCCACTCCTTCATAGGTGGAATGTTCATTACTTTCACATTGCTCTCTAAACAATAATCAACTATTTTATTTTTTTCGTCTAAGTCAAAATCTTGCTTGGCAAAAAATAAGGTTTTAATTTGCCAATTCTTAAACGTCATTTGTAAATGACTAACAGGATAAATTTTTACAGTATCAATTGTTTTACCTATCAAATCTTCTTCGTCATCTATAAATGCTACAATTTTATACCTGTTATTTGAAGTTTGTTCTATTGTTTTCTTTAATAATGATCCATTTTGCCCAGCACCGTAAATAACTACATGTGTGTCCTCTTCGTTATTAATACTTATACTATATAAATGTTTTACCAATAACCTATATCCAAATAATAAAAAGGAAGCAATAAAAAAGTAAATAAATAAAACTGAAATGGGTGTAAACTGTGGCAATTGTAATGAACTTAAAATTACATTCATTACAATCATGATAAAGAAAGAATAAAAAATAGCTGCAATACTTCTAAATGCCTCTTGAAAACCAGAGAATCTTATAATACCATGAAAGGTTTTAAAGATATAAAACAATATGCTATTAGTTACAATAACAATAACTAAATCATCTATTAAATCATTTAAAGTAATAAACTGAAAATCGAAATTAAAACGTAAATAGTTGGCATATACAATGGCAAAACAGGCAATAAGCATATCTAAGCCAAAAACTGCCCACTTGGGTGCAATTCTGTTTTTTAATAAAAATTTCCTCAAATGTTTCACTTATTAAGTACGTTTTGCTTTAATAACGATTTTTTTTTATAAATATTGGATGTACTAAAGTGTTTTTCTTAGAAGGCAAGTAAAATAAGATGGATTTAAGCCAATACAAATATAGTTTAAAATTTTATAACACTCTTGTTTTTTAAAACGTAAACTAATCTTACTTAACATGCAATCTACCATAGTACAAACTCTATGTATTATGTTGTTATTTATTATTTGCCTTTTATAGCTGTAAATACAGTTTTAAAAAGTATTAAAAAATAATTATAGATTGTTCTATCTTTAATAAATTTTTTATTAAGTTCTATTTTTTTAGGCATTATTTCCTTAATATAAAACTCTTCCGGATGGATAGCATTTGCCAATAATTCGTTTTCATTTCTAAATTCAATGGAGGCGAAATCTGTAATACCTGGTAATACTTTTAATATTTCAATTTGCTGCTCAGAATAAAGGGCCACATATTTTCTAACTTCTGGTCTTGGTCCCACCAAACTCATTTGCCCCATTAATACATTTATTAATTGTGGTAATTCGTCTAGTTTAAATTTTCGTAAATAGTAACCAATTGCGGTAATTCTATTATCTTTTCCACCAACTGTAAGTTGTCCTTTTGCTTCTGCAAAAGCTACCATCGTTCTAAATTTAAGTAATTTAAAATCGGTATTATTTTTCCCAACTCTAACTTGTTTAAAAATAATACTTCCTTTAGAAGTAAGTTTAATACAAAGAGCAATTAGAATGAATAGTGGTAGCAATATTATTATTCCTATGATAGAAAAAAGTATATCCAATAGTCTGATACTATCCATTTATTAAAACTTCTTTTATTGCATTCACCACATTATCAACGATGTAGGTGCATTTATTATTGTTTAACTGAGGATAAATTGGTAAAGAGATTTCTGCTTTGTAGTTATTATATGCCGAAGGAAAATTATTAATATCGTAGCCCATTTGCTTAAAAACAGTTAATAAAGGTAATGGTTGAAAATGGACATTTACAGCAACGCCTGTTTCGGCAATTTTTTCAATAATTCTATCTCTTTGCTCTTCATTTATATCTTTTATTCTTAAGGGGTATAAATGATAACTAGAAGAAGCATTAGGTACATCATAAGGTGGTAACATTGCCCATGAATAGTTAGAAAATGTTTTGGAATAAAAATCAAAAACTCTTTTTCTTTCCTTCAATAATACTTCGTTATATTCTTTAATTTGAGCTAAGCCAATAGCAGCCAAAACATCTGGCAAATTCATCTTAAAGCCAGGGTAAACAATATCATATCTCCAGCTACCAGCTTTAGACTTAGAGAATGCATCTTTTGTTTGTCCGTTTAAACTCCAAAGCCTTAAGGTTGCATAAACATCATTATTATTAAATGGTAAAGGAAGGTTTAAACAAATAGCTCCACCCTCGGCAGTAGTTAAGTTTTTTACTGCATGAAAAGAAAAAATAGTAATATCAGCAGCAGTTCCTAATTTTTTATTATTATACACAGCACCAAAAGAGTGTGCAGCATCGCTTAACACTAAAATTCTTTGTAACTTTTTTTGTTGCTCAGTTTCGGCTTTAAATTTTTGCTTTATTTCTGGCTCATTAATTAATTTATTTATTTCAGAATAATTGCAAGGCCATCCGGCAAAATCAACAGGCATTATTGCTTTTGTTCTGCTACTAATTGCCAATTTAATTTTTGAAACTGAGATATTAAAATCATCTTCAACATCTACCATTATTGGTGTTGCACCCAAGTGCATCACAGCTAAAGCAGTAGCACAATAAGTATATGCAGGCACAATTACTTCATCGCCTTTTTTAACGCCATACCAATGCAAAACAAGCATCATTGCCGATGTGGCAGAGTTTACACACAAACATGCTTCAGCATTAGTATAATTACAAACCTCTTGCTCTAAGGCTTTAACTTTTGGTCCTGAAGTTATCCAACCACTTCTTAAAGCATCTAAAACTTCTAACTCAATATTTTCATTGATAAAAGGCGGAGAAAATGGTATTTGCATAAATATATATAATCAATTTTTTAAACGTACCCGAAATTAAAGGAAATGAAAAGTAAGGAATAAAATTTAGGGATAAATATTTTGATGTAACGGGTTTATAAACGCAAAAAAATAAAATATTATTTTATATGCAGAAATAATAATACACGAATTAAGAAAAAAAGAAAGAAGTTAATTAATTAAAACTTTGTAGGAGAAGGTGTTTTAAATTTAGGCACTTTTACTTTAGATTTATAAGGATATATAAAAGTAGTATTGCCATTAGAAAGCAAAATAGATGAACGAGAATTATTTAAAGTAGAATTGTTATTTAGTAAAGTAGATTTTAATTTATAACTATACTTTGCAGTACTTAAAGTTAAAGTTTTATTGTTATAGCGGCTAAGGTTTTTTAGAGAATATTTACTTACTTCATTCTTACGCTCAATGCCGCCAGAAAAAATGTTAGTTGCATACAATACTTGTACTGCAAGTAGTAAAACCACAGCAACTGATATCTTTTGTATGTTCTTAATTCTAAACATTTTTACAAAAATAGTTATTTTAAAAATATTTAACAAATTTTATGTTATTAACAAGACGTTGAAAAGTATAAAAAGTTACATATTAGATTAAATTTTTTTTCCTATATTTAATTTAGTTATTCATTTTATAATGAAAGATCAAAATCATTCACACGAAGACAGGGAGGCAATGAATGCATTATTAATGCATTATCATAACCTTAAGAATGGAAGAAATCATCCTTTTATAGAGGAAGAAGATTTTGAACGTATTATAGATTACTTTGATGACAATAATAATATTAACGAAGCATTAGAAGCAGCAGAAATAAGTATTAGCCAATTCCCTTACTCCTCTACTCTTTTATTAAGAAAGGCCGATTTATTAATAGCAACCAAAAAATATATTGAAGCCTTAGAAATTTTAAATCAGGCTGCCCTTTACGATAGCACAGATATTGGATTATACATTTTAAGAACAGATGCTCTTTTAGCTTTAGATAAACAAGAAGAAGCAGTTGAAGTTTTAGCAGAAGCTTTACAACTTTTTGAGGGCAATGAAAAGTTAGATTTGTTGTTTGAACTTGCAGATGTATATGATGATTTTGAAGAATTTGATAAAGTATATGATTGCTTAAAACTTATTTTAGAGGAAGACCCTAATAACGAAGAGGCTTTATATAAAATTTGTTTCTGGACAGATTTTACAGGAAGAAATGAAGAAAGCATTAATTTATACAAAAAAATTATTGACGATTTTCCCTACAACGAAATTGCTTGGTTTAACCTTGCAGCAGCTTATCAAGGTTTAAAGTTGTATGAAAAAGCCATAGATGCTTATCAGTTTGCAATAGTAATTGATGAAAAGTTTGATTATGCATATAGAAATATGGGAGATGCATATTTGCGATTAAAAAAATATAGAGAAGCCATTGAGGTATTAGAAAAAGTTTTAGAATTAACCAGACCAGAAGATGTTATTTATGAAGCAATTGGCCATTCGTATCATAGAATGGGTAATACTGGCCAGGCAAGGTTTCATTACAAAAAAGCAGTACACTTAAACCCCGACGATAGTAAATTATACTATAAAATAGCTACCACTTACATGGCAGAAAACCAATGGCAACAAGCTATTAAGCAGCTTGAGCAAGCATTGCAAATACATAAAAATGTGCCAGAGTATAACTTAGCTATGGGAGAGTGTAAAATGAAGTTAAACTTGTTTAAAGATGCAGTGGTTTACTTTAGCATTGTAGTAAATAACAAACCAAAAAAAATAGCAGGATGGGAAGCTCTAATACGCTGCTTATTTAAAGCAACATTTTATGATGAAGCAATAGAACAATGCAAAGCTGCATTAAAAATTACCGAAAACAAACCCATATTTATTTTTTATTACAGCACAGCACTTTTAAAAGTTGGTAAAACTAAAGAAGGTTTATTACAATTAGAAAAAGCAATGGAAAAGGCTCCTAAATTATTGAAAAAGTTTATAGAATTAAATCCAGCAATTCTTCAAAATAATGATGTAGTTGATATTGTTGCAAAATATAAAAAGTACAATAAATAATTTTTTTAAAAAATACCAATTTAGCACTCATCCATTTTATTCCTATAATTTATACAAATTAGTTTTACGCATAAGCTTACTTTTGCAAAAGTTATAAAAAATAAAAACTAATGAATTTTAATTTAACACAAATGCCTGATCGTACAAGTAAGCCAAGAACTAATGGACTTACAATGGTTATGGATAAAGGATTAGGGTTAACAGATGCAAAAAATTTTTTAGAGATAGCAACTCCTCATGTAGATTTAGTTAAACTAGGTTTTGGAACCTCACACGTTACTCCTAACCTAAGAAAAAAAATAGAAACCTATAAGGCTGCTGGTATTCATGTTTATTTTGGCGGTACTTTGTTTGAAGCATTTTTAATACGAAACCAGATAGATGATTATTTAGCAATTTGTAAAGATTATGAAATAGATTATATTGAAGTTAGTGATGGCTCCATTACAATACCCCATACAGAAAAATGTGGTTATATAGAAAAAATGACTAAATATGCTACCGTACTTAGTGAAGTAGGTAGCAAAGATGCAACACATATTATTCCGCCATATAAATGGATTGAATTAATGAGAGCAGAATTAGAAGCTGGTAGCAGTTATGTAATTGCCGAAGCAAGAGAAGCAGGTAATGTAGGTATTTATAGAGGTACAGGAGAAGTAAGAGAAGGATTAGTACAAGAAATATTAACTCAAATACCAAGTGAGAAAATTATTTGGGAAGCTCCACAAAAAGCACAGCAACTATACTTTTTAGAACTAATTGGTTGTAATGTTAATTTAGGAAATATTGCACCAACAGAAATATTAGCATTAGAAGCTATGAGAGTTGGTTTACGTGGCGATACTTTTAGATTATATTTAGATAAAGAAAAAGCAATTTATTAATGAAAATATTTGGCTTAGTTGGAAATTCTCTTTCTCACTCTATGTCAAAAAAATACTTTGAAGATAAATTTCTAAAAGAGAATTTACCCGATTATTATTTTAAAAATTTTGAGCTTACTGATATTAATCAATTAAAAGAATTGCTTGCTACTACTAAAAACTTATGTGGGTTAGCAGTTACAATACCTTATAAACAAGCTGTTTTACCTTTCTTAAATTTTGCTACAAAAGAGGTAGAAACAATTAGTGCTTGTAATTGTATAAAAATTACAGATAATGTATTATATGGTTTTAATACAGACATAATCGGTTTCGAAAAATCTTTTACATCACTGCTTCAACCTCAGCATCAAAAAGCCTTAATACTTGGCAATGGAGGAGCAGCAAAAGCAGTAAAATACGTACTTCAAAAATTAGCAATTCCTTATTTAATTGTTTCTAGAAATAAAGAAAAACAATATCCTTCCATTTCTTATCAAGAAATTAATGAACAAATAGTTGAAGAGTATAAAATTATTATTAATACTACTCCATTAGGTACTTTTCCTGCTATAAATAATTGTGCAAATATTCCGTATAACCTACTTAACAAAACAAATTATTTATATGATTTAGTGTACAACCCTGCTGTTACAAAATTTTTAGAATTAGGAAAACAGCAAGGTGCGTTAATAAAAAATGGTAGCGATATGCTAATCATTCAAGCAGAAGAAAATTGGAAAATTTGGAACCAAAATTAAACTTACTTCATAATTTTTTTGGCTTCAAAACTTATTGCTTCACTCACTAATTCATGTAAAGTTCCTCTTTTATCTTTCAGTAAAAACTCGGTTAATACTCTACACAAATCTAATCCTGTAGCAGTTTCTGGTAATAATTGTCCTATTTGGTTAGTAATACCAATATTTTGTTCTTTTAAATTCTTTACAGCAGTCCAAGCATCATTGCTAACATACATTTGTTGGGTAACATTATATTCAAATTCTTGAATAATATTATTAATAATAAATAACTGCATTTCTTTTGCAGTAAATCCAGGCTGCGATAATCTTGGTACTAAATTAGGTAATGCAATTCTATCGGTTAATAAAATTAGTCTTTCGTAAGCTTGTAATTGCAGTTGCTTTGAGGCAATATTATTGGTAGAATTTTTTGCTTTTTGTTTTCTTTTATCTCTAAAATATGGTACTACAAGTGTACCAATAAAAAAAACAGCTATGGCAATAATAAAGGCAATTACAATAGGGCTATCCATATATAAATTTTTGCAAATATAGTTTTTAGCAAACCATAAAAAATTGAATTTAGTATAGTTTATTCAAAACCTTAAAAAATAACATTTCTTATTCCAATTATCGTAATAGCTTTTTATACTAGTTTATTATTTACTTTTTACTTTTGTAAAAATATTACAAGTTATGCAAGGTTCATTGCCAGTTAGTTTTACCATAGATGCCATTAATGAAATAAAAAGATTAATTAGTGAAGAGGATTTTAATGCTTCTAAAAAATTGAGAGTTGGAGTAAAAGGAGGAGGCTGTAGTGGTATGACTTATGTTTTAGGATTTGATGAACCTACTGCAGAAGATACGGAATACACAACCAACGATTTTTCTTTTATTATGAACAAAAGCCATAGTTTGTATTTAATAGGAATGCAAATAGATTGGAGTGATGGTTTAAATAGCAGAGGGTTTACTTTTACTAACCCCAATGTAAGTAAAACCTGTGGTTGTGGTACTTCATTTGCAGTGTAAAGAAATAATAAAAATCAGTTACTTTTTTGAAGTATAAGTTCTTGGTAACTCCACCCAAAAAGTGCTTCCTTTTCCTAAAGTACTTTCTACTTTAATTCTTCCTTTGTGTGCATCTATAACAGTTTTTACATAGCTCATTCCTAAACCAAAACCTTTCACATTATGAATATTGCCTGTATGAGCTCTATAAAATTTTTCAAAAATTCTTTTAACCGATTCTTTGTTCATACCAATACCATTATCTTCTATTTTAATGGAAAAAATTTTGTTGTTACAAGAGGTTGATATTTTTATAACCAAATTATCTTTAGAATATTTTATTGCATTATCTATTAAATTAGATAACAAATTAGTTAAATGTACTTCATCTGCTTCTACAACATCGTTTTTTGCATTTAAGTTTGTTTCAATAAAGCCATTTTTTTCCAATAGTTGTAAATTATAAGCTTCAATTACATTATTAAGTAATGGATGTAAAGCAATACGATTAATATTTAGTTTTAATTCTTGTTTTTCCATTAAAGCTGCTTGTAGTATGGTTTCTACATGCTTATTCATTCTTCTATTTTCTTCTTTAATTATATTACTAAAGTATTGAAACCTATCGCTATCATTTTTTACTTTTTCATTTTTAATAGCATCTACTGCTAAAGAAATGGTGGCTAATGGTGTTTTAAATTCATGGGTCATGTTGTTAATAAAATCACTCTTTATTTCGCTTAACTTTTTCTGATTGAATAAACTTTTAAGTGTAACATAAAATGCTGCAATAATTATAAGCATAAAAATTATAGCACCAATAATTATCCATTGCAAACTTCTCCAAACCTGCTTTGTAAAATCAGGTACAATTACAATCATTTGTTCGGCCTGTACCACCTGGTCAATTTCAGTTCCTGTTTCAGGTACTAAGTAATTATGTATTCTTTTGTTTGAAGTGGTATCATAAAACTCTTTAGCATAGTTTAAAGATTGCATTTCATAATCACCATCGCTATTGGCAATAGCAAACTCAAATTTCATTTTTTTTAAATCTACATCATCAAAAGCTTTTCTTAGCTTAGCATAAATTTCTTGTGGTGTAAATTTATCGCCTATGCTTGGTGGCTTTAATAACCTTAAATGAAATTCTGCAGAAATTTTATTCGACTTTCTTGGTAATCTTATAACTGGGCCAGCAAAAGCAGCATAACTTAAATCTGTAGCAACTTGTGTAGTTACAGTTTGTATTTTATTAAAAACATGAGCCTGCCTTACTTCAATTAAATTTTTTAACCAAGATGCTTGTAAAATAATAAGCCCTAGTAATGAAAGTGTAATAAGCGTTACAATTAAAGGTAAAGTTTTTTTCATGCTAATGTTGTAGAGTAATTACACTTTTAAACTAATTAAGTTTTATAAAACAGTATTAACAAATATAGTATTGCAAAGCAATTTAAGTAAAAATGCAACCTTTATTTAATTGAATTTTAACTTACTGATAATATTAAATTTTTAAATTTTGCTTGAATGATTTAATTTTCGGTTATGATAGATATAGCACCAGGTATTTTATTAATTTCTGACCCATTTTTGAAAGATCCTAATTTTGCAAGAAGTGTTGTTTTAATTTGCGATCATCAACAAGAAGGAAGTTGTGGCTTTGTTTTAAATAAGCTGTACGATCGTTCGTTAAAAGATATGCTTACAGACTTTGAAGATATTAACTTCCCTTTATTTTATGGTGGTCCCGTTCAGCCACAAACCATTCACTTTATTCATAAACGACCTGATTTAATTGAAGGAGGATTAGAAGTTTTAGATAATATTTATTGGGGTGGTGAATTTGAATTAGTAGTTGACTTAATTAAAACAAAAAAAATTAGCAAAAACGATATTCGTTTTTTTATTGGTTATAGTGGCTGGGGCGAAGGGCAATTAGCAGATGAATTACAAACAAAAAGCTGGATAACCAGACAAGCAACCACAGCTTTAGTTTTTAATTCAAAAACAGAAAATATCTGGAAAGATGCACTGAAAGATTTAGGAGGTGAGTACAGTCAAATGGTTAATTATCCAATAGACCCACAGTTGAATTAATTCAATTTATACTCACATTTTAGTAATTCAACTATTAATAAATTTCCTTTACTTCTTCCATTTTTTTCGCCTTTTGTCATTAATAATTTAATAAACTACTTTCAAAGATTTACTTTTGAAAATAAATATGTATTCATGGATAAAATTTTGGAATTAAATAATCTTCAAAAGTTTTTTTCATCACAAAAAGCAGTTGATGATATTAGCTTTAGTATAGATAAAGGAAGCATTTTTGGTTTATTAGGCCCTAATGGTGCAGGCAAAACCACTTTAATAAGAATGATAACAGGAATTTTTTATCCTGATAATGGTTCTATAATATTTGATGGAAAAAAGTTTGACCCAATTAATGATGTTTTGAAAATTGGCTATATGCCAGAAGAAAGAGGATTGTACAAGAAAATGAAAATTGGCGAACAAGCACTATACCTGGCTCAACTAAAAGGAATGAGCAAAAAAGATGCAATGGAGAGAATTATTTTTTGGTTTAAGAAATTAGAAATGGAAAGTTGGTGGAATAAAAAAGTGGAAGACTTAAGTAAAGGAATGAGCCAGAAATTACAATTTGTAACCACTGTTTTACATGAACCTAAATTAATAATCTTAGATGAACCTTTTAGTGGATTAGACCCTATTAATGCTAACTTAATTAAAGACGAAATTTATGGCTTAGCACAAAGAGGAAGTACAGTAATTTTTAGCACTCACCGCATGGAGCAAGTAGAAGAAATTTGCGATCATATTGTTTTAGTAAACTTAGGAAAGAAAATATTAGATGGTACAGTTCAAGATATAAAACAACAATTCAAGAAAAATAAATTTAGCATTACACTGCAAAACGAGCCTACCAATACTTTAAGCAACGTATTTACTATAGATGCACAAAATAATAACTCTCTCACAGTTTCAATTAATAATGGTTATAAAAGTAACGATGTATTAAAGCATTTTATTGATACTAATCAAGCCATAGAGTCTTTCAACGAAATATTACCAGGTTTAAATGAAATATTTATTTCGTTAGTAGAAGGAACCAAAGCAAAAACAAGAGCTTTTGAAGCCGTAACAGTTTAATTTTTATCAGAACAATTTATCTAAATAAACCATGAACAAAATATTAATTATAGCAAGAAGAGAATTTTTAAGTAGAGTTCAAAAAAAGACTTTTTTGCTTACAACAATAGGGTTACCAATTTTAATATTTGGCATTTATGCATTAATAATATATTTCGCTGTAAAAACAACCGACAATTTTACCATTGCCATTGCAGATGAAGCCAATATTTTTGAAGGAAAGCTAGCCAAGAAAAATGATGGAGAAATCAATTTCATTCATGTACAAAATGAAACACCAGAAACTTTAAAAAAACAAATTGAAGCAAAAAAAATTAATGCTTTTGTATTTATTCCAAAAACATTTGATATCACTGGTTCTACAGATTCAATTCAAGTAATATCCGACAAAAGTGTTGGTTTAATTACCCGAGAAAAAATTATCGGTAAGTTAAATAATGTAATTGAAGAAAAGAAAATGTTGGGTAGCTTGCATATTACCAAAACACAGCTAGATAGTTTGCAAAAAACAAATGAAATTGTTTTTACAACAACTAAAGGGGTGGAAGATACCAGTAAAAAAGCAGGTATCAGTTATGGAGTAGGATTTGTTTCTGGCTTTCTTATCTACATTATTCTTTTTATTTATGGCACTATGGTAATGCGTGGTGTTATGGAAGAAAAAACAAATAGAATTGCAGAAGTAATTGTAAGTAGTGTAAAACCTTTTCAATTAATGATGGGTAAAATATTTGGAATTGGCTCAGTAGGGCTAGTTCAATTTTTAATTTGGATAATTTTAATTATTGGCTTACAATTTTTATTACCCATTATTTTTCCTGATATGTTAACTCAAATGCAAGCACAGCCCATGCAACCAGGTATTGGAGCTGCAGCTTCAACAATGTCTCAAGAAAATACAGCAATGGTTGGTATTATGAATGGAATTGGGCAAGTAAATTGGTTGCTAATTGTTGGCTGTTTTTTATTTTATTTTTTAGGAGGATATTTTCTGTATTCTTCTTTGTTTGCAGCAGTAGGCAGCACAGTTAATGAAGACCCACAAGATGCTCAAAGTTTAATGTTACCCATTACTATGCCTATTATTTTTGGAATGGTAATAATGATGAAAGCTGTAAACGACCCTAACAGCAGCTTAGCTATTTTTGGTAGCATTTTTCCTTTAACTTCTCCTATTGTTATGATGGCAAGAATTGCACATGGTGTACCAGAAGGTGTATCTATATTACAGCTACTTATAAGCATGGCTTGTTTAATTGTTGGTTTTGTTGCCACAACTTGGTTAGCAGGTAAAATTTATAGAACAGGTATTTTAATGTATGGGAAAAAAGTAAACTGGAAAACTATTGGTAGTTGGATTTTAAGAAAAAATTAAAGCAAGTTCAGTAAAAATAAAAGTGGCTACATTCAATATAAAATATAGCCACTTTTATTTTATAGAGGTGTTAATACTATGCCTTCACCTCAACTATTTTTGTAGCAGGAATATTTGCATTTCTAATTGCTATGTTTCTAACAATGGAGGCAGTTAAATTTCTAAATGCCTCTTTAGAAACTTCATCATTACCAGCCATTGCTGGCACACCTTCATCGCCACCTTCCATTATAGATTGTACTAATGGAATTTGCCCTAAAAAATTCAAATCATACTCATCCGCCAAATTCTTTCCACCTTCTTTTCCAAATAAATAATATTTATTATTTGGTAATTCTGCAGGAGTAAAATAGGCCATATTTTCTACCAACCCCAAAATAGGTACATTAATTTGCGATTGGCCAAACATGGCAATTCCTTTTTTGGCATCTGCTAAAGCAACTTTTTGTGGTGTTGAAACTATAACAACGCCAGTAACAGGCACTGTTTGCATAAGGGTTAAATGAATATCACCTGTACCAGGTGGCATATCAATTACCAAATAATCCAATTCTCCCCAATCTACATCTGTTACAAATTGTCTTATAGCATTGCTTACCATTGGCCCTCTCCAAACAACTGCATTTTTTTCATCAACCAATAAACCAATACTTATTAATTTAATTCCATACTTTTCCAATGGTACAATTAAACCTTTACCATCTACTTCTTTCATCATGGGGCGTTGCCCTCTAACACCAAACATTATTGGTACACTTGGCCCATAAATATCAGCATCCATTAAACCAACAGTTGCACCTGCACTTGACAAAGCAAGGGCTAAATTTGCACTTACTGTACTTTTACCAACACCACCTTTACCACTTACCACTGCAATAATATTTTTAACCCCACCTAAAATCTTATCTCCTTGTAACCTTTTTGATGAAGTTATTGCAGTGAAATTAACAATCACTTTGGCATCTTTATTTACCAAAAGTTTTACTGCATTTTCGCTGGCCATTCTCATTTTATCTTTCATGGGGCAAGCAGGTGTAGTAAGTACAATGGTAAAAGAAACTTTATCTCCATCTATTGCAATATCTTTTACCATATTTAAGGTTACTATATCTTTTCCTAAATCTGGTTCTTGCACATTTCTTAAGGCATCTAAAATTGCTTCTACAGTCATTATTGTTGAAAGTTTTTGTTAAAAAATTATATAAGTTGCGAAGATAAAACTTTCAGAGGTTTACTTTGTTGAAGTTTACATTTTGAAGTTTTGAATCAAGAAATATTTTAAAATTATTTTTATTTGAAACTTATTATACATTAGTTTATTTTGGTTAATTGAATGATGAAATTAATTGTACATAAATTATTTTTTGCTATTGTGATAGGGTTGTTTTGCACTAAAATCTCTACTGCACAACGATATGTATCACAAGATAGTGTGGTACAATTGTATGGTGTAATCATGTCAGCAGATAGTTTAAGAGCAATTAGTAATGCAAGTATTATTGTAGTTAATAAAGGAAGAGGAACTATTAGTAATAGTGATGGCGTATTTAGTATTGCAGTTTTAAAAGGCGATAGAATAACATTTTCTTGTATTGGGTTTAAAGATAAAACCATTGATATACCACACAATTTAAAAGAAAACCAATATAGTGTTATTCAATTACTAGTAAACGATACAGCTTATTTACCTGCTACAATTATACGTTCTAGGCCAAGCAGAGAACAGTTTGAAAGAGATTTTGTAAATACACCAATACCAGATGATGCTTATGAAATTGCAAGGCAAAATACAGATGTTGCTAAAAGAAGAGTATTAATAAATAGCTTGCCCGCCGATGGAAGAGAAGCTGTAAATTATCAAATGAGGCAACAAGCAAATAAATATTATTATGCTGGTCAAATACCCCCAATGAATATTTTAAATCCTATGGCTTGGGCCGAGTTTATTAAAAGCTGGAAACGGGGCGATTACAAGCGAAAGAAAAATTAATCTGCTTAATTAAAATTCATCTATCCAAATTTATTTTACTTTCGCTGCCTAATACTTTTATACATGAAAAATATTTCTGTAATTGGTGCTGGAACAATGGGTAATGGCATTGCTCACGTTTTTGCACAAAATGGTTTTACTGTAAACCTTATTGACGTAAATGCAGCACAATTAGAAAAAGCTATTGCTACCATAACAAAAAATATGGACAGACAAATAGCAAAAGGTAGCTTTACCGAAGAGCAAAAAACAACTGCTTTACAAAACTTAACCACTTATATAAGTATAGAAGAAGGAGTAGCAAATGCAGAATTAGTTGTTGAGGCTGCAACAGAAAATATAGAATTAAAATTAAAAATATTTAAACAAATAGATGCTGCAGCACCAGTTGGTTGTATTTTAGCCAGTAACACTTCTTCTATTTCTATTACAAAGATTGCCTCGGCAACTAAAAGACCACATTTAGTTATTGGTATGCATTTTATGAACCCAGTTCCTGTAATGAAATTAGTAGAGATTATTGAAGGCTATGCAACGGAAAAGCAGGTAACAGAAAGTATTGTTGCGTTAAGTAAACAATTGGGTAAAATACCATGTGTTGTAAATGATTATCCAGGGTTTATTGCAAACAAAATATTAATGCCTATGATTAATGAGGCAATTATTAGTTTATACGAAGGTATTGCAGGTGTGGAAGAAATTGATACTATTATGAAGTTAGGAATGGCACACCCTATGGGACCTTTACAATTAGCCGACTTTATTGGTTTAGATGTATGCTTAAGCATTTTAAACGTATTGTATAATGGTTATGGAAATACAAAATATGCTCCATGCCCTTTATTAGTAAACATGGTAACAGCTGGCAAATTAGGCGTAAAATCTGGCGAAGGATTTTATACTTACACAGCCGGTAGCAAAGATTTAGTTGTGAGTAGCAGATTTAAGTAATTATAAAAATACTTGTTAACTGTTTCAATAAATAAAAAATTGAAACAGTTTTTTTTTTATTATTAAGTTCAAATTCTTTATACATAATATCAAAAACCTTATCTTTAAGTTCTTTCATAGTTAAATTTTGAGGACTGATAGCTGGTAAAAAATGTATCTCTAAACTATGGGGTAACAAATAAAAGAACTTATTGTTAGGCATAGCCTTTAATGTATTGTATAACATAGTTGGAACTATTGGTGTTTGTGCAAGTTCTGCAAGTTTAAATGCACCATCATAAAAGCTTTTCAAAGGCTTACCTGTTCTGTTTCTTGTTCCTTCAGGATAAATACAAACATGAATTTTTTGTTGCAAAGTTTTTTTCATTTGTTCAAATCCCATTCTTCTACTTGCATCACTTTTTCTATCAATCAATATTCCTCCTTTAGCATAATACCACCCAAAAATTGGAATTTTTACAAAACTTTTTTTAGCAATTGTTTTATTTCCGCCTGGTATATATGGGCAAGTTATTGGTACATCTAATAAAGTGTTATGGTTGCATGTAAAAATATAAGTTTTATTTTTTTCAACATTCTCTTTACCTCTAACTTTTACCCTACAGCCAACTAAAAACAGCCAAACATTCATCCAAATTTTTGCTATATAAATAAAAACATTTTGGCTTTTATTTACATCTGCAATTAAGTGGGTACACATTGATGGAATAAAGAAAATAAAAAAGGTAACAACAAAAGTTACCAAACCCCATAATGCCCAAATTCTGGCAAAAACATTTTTAAAAAATTCAAGTAATTGTTTCATATAATATAAAATTTTAAAAACTCCAGTTTATAGGCTCAACGCCATTTTTAACAAGTATTTCATTAGTTCTGCTAAAATGTTTACAGCCAAAAAAGCCGTTGTAAGCACTCAATGGCGATGGATGAGCAGCTTTTAATACGGAATGTTTAGTTTCATCAATTAATATTTGCTTTTCTTGTGCAAATTTTCCCCAAAGTAGAAAAACAAGATGTATTTTTTCATCAGATAATTTTTGAATTACAGCATCAGTAAAGTTTGTCCACCCAATTTTACTATGGCTTGCTGCTTCGTTGGCTCTAACAGTTAACACAGCATTTAAAAGCAAAACACCTTGTTTAGCCCATGCAGTTAAATTGCCAGAGCTTGGAATAGGCATTCCAATATCAGTTTGTAATTCTTTAAAAATATTTTGTAAAGATGGTGGATTAGAAACTCCATTTGGCACACTAAAACTTAACCCCATTGCTTGCCCAATACCATGATAGGGGTCTTGACCTAAGATTACTACTTTAACCTGATTAAATGGAGTTTGTTTAAATGCATTAAAAATTAATGAGCCACTTGGATAAATAATAGTTTTAGTTGCTTTTTCTGTTTTAAGATGTGCAACAATTTGTTGAAAATAGTTTTTGGTAAACTCTTGCTGCAAAACTGCTTTCCAACTGGCTTCTATTTGTACATCCATATAAATATTTTTGGGTAGAAAATAGTAAGCTTAATAAAATTGCTTTTATTTTTTATGATTGTAAATAACTGAATTATTTAAGCCAAGTTTCTTGAAAAAATACCCAAACGAAACTTTTAAAACACCTAAACCATAGGTAATACTTCTTTTAAGATTTATAGAAGAAGCATCCTCAAAATATTTTGTAGGGCAAGTAACTTCGCCTATTTCAAATCCTGCATCAAAAATTTGAGCAATCATTTGGTTATCAAAAACAAAATCATCGCTATTAGCATTATAGTTTACTTTTTCTAAAACAACTCTGCTAAAAGCTCTGTACCCTGTGTGGTATTCACTTAATTTTTGGTTTAATAAAATATTTTGCGTTAGAGTTAAAATTCTGTTTGCAATAAATTTATACATTGGCATTCCGCCTTTTAATGCTCCTTTTCCTAAAATTCTAGAAGCAAAAACAACTGGATAAACTTCGTTGGCAATAATACTACACATGGGTATTATTAGTTTAGGCGTATATTGATAGTCTGGGTGAACCATTATTACAATATCTGCACCAAGTTCTAATGCCTTGTTGTAACAAGATTTTTGGTTACCTCCATACCCTCTGTTATTGGTATGGGTTACTATATGTTTTATCCCTAATCTTTCTGCTTCGCCAACTGTATTATCTCGGCTGGCATCATTTACTAAAATTACTTCATCAACCACATTCAATGGTATTTCATTATAGGTTTGCTCTAATGTTTTTTCGGCATTATAAGCAGGTAAAACCACTATTACTTTTTTACCATTTAGCATAAGATTTCTTTTTGTAAAGTTTGTAAAAATAGTAGTTAATAAGTAACCGATAATGAAAACTGAGTATTGTTATTGAAGAAAAAAATGTAATAAACATTACATTTCATTGTTAAGAGAGCTTAAATAGTATGTTAGCGGTTATGCCACTGGACAGAGTTTACTTAATTGAGAAACTGCCAAAAACTGCTGGTCTATCCCAAACCTTTACTTTTACTAACTCACTGATAATCAATATTGATAATTTTTACTTGCTTGATAGATTGTTAAACTGCAAAATTTTATTTTCTTTTATTTTGACTATTTCGTTTATTTCGTTTAATTTGCGACAGAACTCAAAAATTTATACTCATGAAAGTATTAGAACAAATAAGAAAACCTTCAAAGCTTGATCAAAAGATTGCAAGCGAATCTTACGACGCTTTAGCTTCAGTGATAGAGCAACTTAATTCTGAGCAACCTGAAATTGAAATAGAAGAAACAAGCGAAAAAATCAGAATTCCATTAAGTGCCTTGAAACTATTAGGAGATATTTTAAAGGCTATGGGACAAGGTAAATTAATTTCTCTTGTGCCTATTGCTACTGAAGTAACTACTCAAGCTGCGGCTGAAATCCTTGGATGTTCAAGGCCTCATTTGGTAAAGCTACTTGAAGATGGAAAGATTGCATTTACCAAAGTTGGAAAGCATAGAAGAATAAAATTTGATGATATTATGAGGTATAGAAAACAAATGAAAGAGCAACAGAAGCAAAACATTATTGATATAATGAATTTAGACGAAGAAACTGGCTTGTATGATTCATAGTGTTCGCTTTATAGCTGTCTTAGATACAAATGTTGTCTATCCTGTAATTATCAGAGATATTTTATTTTGGTTTGCATATTATGACCTTTATACCCCAAAATGGAGCGAACATATTTTTGATGAGTGGAAAAGAGTAATGGTGGAAAAAGAAGTTTCAGAGGAGGAGGCAAATAAAAGAATATCCAAAGCAAATTCAGCTTTCCCAGACGCTTTAGTTCAAAATTACAAAGGCTTAATAGACCATTTGGAATTGCCAGATAAAGATGACCGACACGTCTTGGCTGCGGCAATAAAGACAAATGCTAATCTTATTGTAACAAACAATATTAAAGACTTTCCAGAAGAGTATTTGCAATCTTTTAGTCTAAGTGCAAAAACCGCTGATGACTTTCTAACCGATATTATAGACCTCAATCAAGAACAAGCTGTCGCTGCTTTCAAGGAAATGGTTTTGAATAAGAAAAATCCCAAACAGGATGAATTTGAAGTGCTAAACCTCTTAAGAAATGCAGGACTTAAAGACACCGCAAATTATTTGCATGCACTGTTGTAAATATTTCAAACTGAAATCGTAAGGCACAAACCGCTAACAGGTGCATTGGTGTATATGGCGGGGCGACAGAAGAACAATCGGCTGTATATCGCTAATCAGCTTCAGTTTCGTCTGACGAATAACGCCGAGCAACAGAATAAACAATGAGCTTTTGTATTTTTATTCAGCAGCGGCACCTTGCAGACGTAACACAGAATAACGCAACATCGCCAATGCTTTACCATTACCCAAATATTTAATTGTATCATATATTCTATAAAGTATGAAAATTAGTTTGTTGTTTCATGCGGATTTAATAAAGATATTTTTTGTAGAATAAATTGTGTAATGCACTATAATAGCTTCTTTTTAAGAATAAGTTTAGTAAAAACATCAATATTTTCAAGCATTTCAGCTATGTATAAAAATATTTTGTCAATTTTTTTACTAAAAATCAATTAGTTACAAAATTGCGGTAAAAAATATTTCTACAAAATTTTGAAAATAAAAGATAACACACCTAATTTTGCAATCCTTTTAAAAAGGGCTATTTAAAATCAATGGGATAGCATTGATTTAATTAAAACAAAAAATAAAATGAGCAAATTACATTTCACTACAAAGCATGCAAATGCGGCTACCGTAACACATAATTGGTATGTTGTGGACGGTACTAATCAAACCGTAGGACGTATGTGCAGCAAAATTGCAGCAATACTAAGAGGTAAAAACAAACCTTACTACACACCACACGTAGATTGTGGAGACTATATCATTGTTACTAACTGTGATAAAGTAAAATTTACAGGTAATAAATTAGGAGAAAAAATTTACGACACTTTTTCTGGTTATCCTGGTGGACGTAAAGAAGAAGTTGCTAAAGATTTAATTAAACGCCGTCCGGAAGTAATTATTGAAAGAGCAGTAAAAGGTATGTTGCCTAAAAACAGATTAGGACGTAAAATGTACAAAAAATTATTTGTATATACTGGTTCGTCTCATCCTCATACAGCACAACAACCAAAAGAGTTAAAATTCTAACTTAATTACAAAACAAAATTTAAAACATTCCAATCTATTATAAAATGGAAAAACAAAAAAACGCAGTTGGTCGTCGTAAAGAAGCTGTAACACGTGTATTCATCAGCAAAGGCGATGGAAAAATTACTGTAAATGATAAAGATTATAAAACTTATTTTCCTTTAGCTTACTTACAAAATCAGGTAGAAGCTCCTTTAAAAACGGTAGAAGCAACAGGTAAGTTTGATATTGTTGTTAATGCACAAGGTGGTGGTTTAAAAGGACAGGCAGAAGCAATAAAGTTAGGAATATCTAGGGCGTTAATAGAAGTAAATGCTGAATTAAGACCTGCTTTAAAAGCTGCTGGTTATTTAAAAAGAGATCCACGTAGTGTTGAACGTAAGAAATTTGGTCATAAAAAAGCCAGAAAAAGCTATCAGTTCAGCAAACGTTAATTTTATTCAATTACACTATATAGTATTGAGTAAATTCAAAGTTCTTAATAAATTTTATTCAACTTTAAAAATAAAGCTTTTTCTCTGGTTAATAGAGTATAAAAGCCACATAAATTATGGAAAATAACACTTCACTTCAACAACAGCTATTAGAAGCAGGTGTACACTTTGGACATTTAAAAAAGAAGTGGAATCCTAAAATGTTACCTTACATTTTTGCTGAAAAAAAAGGTATTCATATTATTGATTTAAATAAAACTGTTGTTCACTTACAAGAAACAGCTGCTGCTTTAAAGCAAATTGCAAAAAGCGGTAAAAAAATTATGTTTGTTGCAACAAAAAAACAAGCAAAAGAAATAGTTAGCGAATGTGCTAAACGTGTAAATATGCCTTATGCAACAGAACGTTGGTTAGGTGGTATGCTTACCAATTTTAATACTGTACGCAAAAGTGTTAAAAAAATGCAGAGCATTGATAAAATGTTAAACGATGGTAGTGCAGAAAGCCTAACTAAAAAAGAACGTTTAACTCTTAGCCGTGATAAAGAAAAAATGGAAAAAGTATTGGGTGGTATTGCTCAATTAGGTCGTTTACCATCAGCTTTATTTATTGTTGATATTGGTGTAGAGCATATTGCATTAGCAGAAGCTAAGCGTTTAGGTATTTCTACTTTTGGAGTTGTGGATACTAATTGCGACCCTAATAAAGTAGATTTTGCAATTCCTGCAAATGATGATGCTACAAAATCTATTGCCATTATTACCAATTATATTACTGCAGCAATTGCAGAAGGCTTGGCTGAACGTATGGCAAATAAAGAAGAAGAAGAAGCAAACCAAAACGACGACAATAACGAAAATGAAGCTAAGGCAAAAAGACTAGAACAAGAAGCACAAGCTGAAGGAGGTCGTGGACGTGGCAGAGGTGGTAGAACAACTGGTGATGGTGCTACTAATGCTAATAATGCTCCTAAACGTAGAGTGCCTAATACTCGCAGACCAGCAGGTAAATAATTTATCAGTTAAATAATAGCAATTAATTGGTTGATTATTTGTATAGTCAGCCAATTTGCTTTTTATCTATTTATTAATTTTTCATTCAAAATATTATTTATTATACTAAACATATTTTCAATAATAAATATCTTAAACATAACCTTATAAAAAATATTAAACTTAAAATACCATGAGTACAACAACAGCTATAACTGCTGCAGATATTAACAAATTACGTCAGGCAACAGGTGCTGGCATGATGGATTGCAGAAAAGCATTAACAGAAACAGGCGGCGATTTTGAAGCTGCTATTGACTGGTTGCGTAAGCAAGGACAAAAAATTGCTGCAAAACGTAGCGATAGAGAAGCAAAAGAAGGTGTAGTAATTGCACAAACAACAGCTGATAATAAAACAGGTTTTGTTGTTTGTATTAGCTGCGAAACAGACTTCGTTTCTAAAAATGCCGACTTTGTGGCTTTTGCTCAAAGCATTGCAGATGCAGCAGTAGCCAACAATGTAAATTCAATTGAAGAGTTAAATAATGTTAGCATTAATGGAGCTAAAGTTAGCGATTTAATTAATGACAAACTTGCAGCTATTGGCGAAAAAATAGGAATTGTAAAATTTGAAAAAGTAGAAGCTCCTTATGTTGCATCTTATATACATGGTGCTTATCGTTTAGGAGTGTTGGTAGCTTTAAGTGCTGCAGAAGCAGAAGCAGGTAAAGATGTTGCTATGCAAATTGCAGCTTTAAACCCTGTAGCTGTAGATGCTAACAGCGTATCTGCTGATGTTATTGAAAGAGAAAGAAATATTATTATCGAAACCATGAAGCAAGATCCTAAAATGGCAGGTAAACCTGATGATATGATTGCTAAAATTGCAGAAGGCAAACTAAATGCTTTCTTTAAAGAACAAACTTTATTAGCTCAGGCTTTTGTAAAAGATGGCAGCAAAACAGTTGCTGAATACTTAACATCTGTACAGAAAGATTTACAAGTAATTAGCTTTAAGAGAGTAGCTTTAGGTTAATTTTTTTCAAATTCTATAAAATAAAAAGCCACTTTTTTGCACTGCCCCCAAAAAGTTAGACACTAATTGGGGGCATTTTTATATACAAAATAAACAAATTAGCAAAGAGAGTAATGCAGGTTTAATAATAAAAAGAATTTTCATTTTGTAGTTAATTATGGTGTAAAAAGTTACCTCATAAAAAATTCTTAAAATATTATTACCTATAATTACTTAGTCTTTAGTGTTGATGTAAAATTATTGGCTTAGTATAAGCAGGGGCTGCAAACAGAGGATTTTTTGTAAAACTGCTATCGGTTAAAGAAAATAAAAATGCAGTTAGCTGCCCAATTTGAAAATTAGATAAATACAATTTATTTTTTAGAAGTATATCTGTATTATGTATAGGCTGCATATTACTTTTGTAATGCTCAAACACATTGCTTAATGTAAAAAACCTACCATCATGCCCATACGGAAAAGTTAAATCTACATTGCGTAAAGAGGGTACTTTAAATTTTAAAGAATCGTTTTTATTATTGGTTATTCTCATTCTTCCTATATCGTTAATTGTAGCATCTAAAGGCATTCCAGTGTTTCTATAACTTAAATCTGTAAAAAATGGTTCGGTATGGCAGCTAGCACATTTTTGTTTAAATATTTCGTAGCCTAATTTTTCAGGAAGGTTAAAAGTATCTTCTCCTCTTTTTACTTTATCATATTTACTATTACTACTAACTAGCATAACCATAAATTGGCTTAAAGCTTTGGTCATTCTTTCTGTTGTAATTTCATTGCTACCAAAAGCATTTTTAAACATTCGTTTGTAGCTGGTATCTTTTTTTAATTTATAAATTACATTTTCTAAGGTTTCTGCCATTTCATTTTCTGCTACAATGGGTGTTATAGGCTGTACATCTAAATGATTTATTCCACCATCCCACATCAACTCTTTTTGCCAAGCTAAATTTTGTAATGCTGGTGCATTACGTGTTGTAAAAGTGTTGTTATACCCATGGCTAAAATTATGATCAAAAGTGGCAAAAGCACTAAATTGCTGGTGGCAACTTGCACAACTAATTGTGCTGTCTTTGCTTAATCTTTCATCGTAAAAAAGCTTTTTACCTAATTCAAAACCTTCTACAGTTAATGGGTTGTTCTTAAAATTATAAATTGGTTTTGGCCAACCTTTGGGAACAATAAATATTAAAGGTGTAGGTTTATGTTTTTTAATTTCAATAAAACCAACTCCTACAACTACTAAACAAATAAGTATGGTTATTACTTTAAAAGTTTTCATTTGAGTTACAATTTTACTGAAAACATTTTTTCATAATTATTTGCAATATCCATTGCTAATTTACCTGGTTGATGACAAATTGGTTCTTCGGCAATTTTTAATTTTTTGGCCCCATTAAACCAAGCCAAAATATTAGCTTCTATAATTATTTCGTTATCAGTTGTAGCATTATCCTTAATTAAAAGTGATATTTTTTTAACTGCATTTTCATTTGCTTTGTAACCACCAATATGATAACTAAAGCTATGTGCTTGTGCTTTAGAGGAACTACTTTGCCCTTCTAGTTTTGCATATATATAGCCAGTATTCCATGTCCAAAACATTGTTTTCATAGGGTCTAAATCGCCAGTATGAATGCCATTCGTATTTACAATACTATCTACCCCTAACAAAAAATGAATTGCTTTAATATTGTTGAGCTTTTTATCTAATACAATTGTTTTTGATGCAGCATTGGCCTCATCTACCAAATGATATTTCTTATGCCAACTATAATTTTTGTTACCATTTGTAAATTCAACTTCTAAGGCAGTAATGTAGTATTTAAACTTATTTACTGTAAACTGTTCATTCCATTGATTTGTGTAAGATGTAGTACCAAGTTGCAACAACTCATCTCCTACTTTATGCTTTAATTGTATGGTTGTTGTTTCTTGTGCTACGGCAATTGTAATTAATAAAGTACAAAAAAGAGTAGTGGTTAAATTTTTAATTATCATAATTCATCAAGGTTTATTCTTTTTCTGTTTTGTTTTTGTTTAGACTTTATTATTTTATTTTCCTTCCTCTGTTCTATAACAGCATTAGGGGTTTTGGTAGCAATTCTACTTTTCTTTTTTTGTATGGCAACATTAATTAAATTATTCATTTTATTAACCACAATTTCTTTATTACCTAATTGTGTTCTGCTTTGTTGAGATTTTAGAATTAAAAAGCCATTGATAGAAATTTTGTTTTTTAAAACTTCCTTCAATAATTCCTTTTCTTCTTCTGTTACTAATGTTGTAGCATTAATATCCCATCTTGCCTCTACCATGGTTTCAACTTTATTTACATTTTGTCCTCCTTTGCCACCACTTCTAGCTGTTTTAAAAATAATTTCCTTGCTTATATCTATCTTCATTTCATAAAAGTACAATCATTTTATATTTTATTTTATGAAAGTGGTCATACAAAGAGTAACTAATGCAAGTGTTACAGTAAATAATGTAGTTGTTGCAAAAATTAATACTGGTTTATTAGTTTTATTAGGAATAGAAGACTCTGATACAAATGAAGATATTATTTGGCTAAGCAACAAAATAGTTAATCTTAGAATTTTTAATGATGAGGATGGAGTAATGAACAAAAGTGTTTTGGAGTTGCATGGAGATATTTTATTAGTAAGCCAGTTTACCTTACATGCATCTACCAAAAAAGGTAATAGGCCATCTTATATTAAAGCAAGTAAACCAAACACTGCAATTCCCATTTATGAAAAAATGAAGATACAATTAGAGCAAGACTGTAATAAAAAAATTGAAACAGGAATTTTTGGTGCAGATATGAAAGTAAGCTTGCTGAATGATGGACCAGTAACGATTATTATAGATACCAAAAATAAAGAATAATGTAGGAAGCAGTTAAAGATCTAAAATTTTATTTGCCATTATTTTACTCATTTTAAACAAAGATTGTGCTGTAACACCTGCTGTATGTGGTGTAATAATTACATTATTAAAACGGATTAGTTGCTGCAGCATAATTTTTTCATCTGTAGTATAAGTAGATAATTGTTCATTTTCTAAAACATCTAAGCCTGCTGCTTTAATTTTTTTATTTTCTAAGGCATTAATTAAAGCTTTTGTATTGGTTACTTTACCTCTGCAAGTATTTAAAAAATAAGGCTGTTGTTGTAAAGAGTTAAAAAAAGAATCATTTGCATAATAATGCGTTTCTGCTGTAAGTGGCACATGAAAACTAATTACATTAGCTTGTTTGCAAATTTGCTCAAAGCTGGCTTGCTTGATATAGTTAGATGCAAACCCAAACTTATATTTATCATAAGCTAATACAGTAACATTAAAAGGTTGTAGAAGTTCAGCAAATCTTTTACCTGTATTACCAAAGCCAATAATACCAACTATTTTACCCTCTAACTCATCTCCCCTATTTTCTTCTCTTGCCCAAATATTTTGCTTTAATGCATCGTAACTTATGTTTATTTTATTCATAAGGTTTAACAACAATGCCAATGTATGTTCAGCTACTGCATTTCTATTTCCCTCTGGACTATTTAAACATTTTATATTTTTTTGTTTTGCAAACTCCACATCAATTAAATCCATTCCGCTACCTAACCTACCTATAAATTTTAAATTAGTTGCTTTTCTCAAAAGCATTTCATCTGCCTTAATTCTAGTTGTTGTAATTAACCCAACTGCAGGTTCAATTTCATTCAACAATTCTTGGTAGCTAATAGTTGGGTTATATATTACCTCAAAGCCTGCATTGCTTAACATTTCTTGCAATACAGAATGAGCATAACCAGAAATAATTATTCTTTTCAATTTTTTATTTCATTTTAAAAGTTAGGGCAGCAAAGTCTTCAATACTTAACTGCTCTGCTCGTTTATTAAAAATTTCATTCTTTAACTCATCTTCTGAAAATAAATTTTTAACTGCATTTCTAAGCATTTTTCTTCGTTGATTAAAAGCGGTTTTTACTAAATTAATAAAATCTTTATCGCTTCTTTTGCTGAAGGTTTTATCTTTTAATTTAAGTTGAATTACACCACTCATAACCTTTGGTGGAGGATTGAAACAATTTGCAGAAACATCAAATAAATATTCTACATCATAATAAGCCTGAATTAATATACTAATGATACCGTATGTTTTGCTGCCAGGTTGTGCTGCAACACGTTGGGCTACTTCTTTTTGAAACATGCCAACAACAACAGGTACATTCTGTTTCCATTCTAATATTTTAAATAATATTTGAGAAGAAATATTATAAGGAAAATTACCTACCACCATAAATTTTTCATCAAATGGTGCATGCATTTCTAAAAAATTTTGATGAATTATTTTAGATTGTATAGCAGTATAAGTAGCATTTAAGTAAGCTACTTTTTCTGCATCTAATTCAACAACTTTAAAATTTATACCAGGTATTTGAAGCAAGTATTTTGTAATAGCACCAGCACCAGGTCCAACTTCTAATAAATTACTAATAGTAGTTTCATTCAAAGACTGATTAATTACATCTGTAATATTTTTACATATGTTTTCATCTTTTAAAAAATGCTGGCCTAATGCTTTTTTTAGTGTGTATTGCATTGCTGCAAATGTAACATCAAATAATATTGCAATTAAAATGGAAAAAATTAATTACAAACCTGTGGTATTGTTTCTGTATCCTTTTCTTCTCCAAACCAAATGGTAGCATAACCATAATAGATACCAATACCAATTGAATTCCAATTAGCCGATTTCCAAATATTTTTATTAATTATAACATCGTTATGTCCAGGGCTTCCCTTCCATCCTTTTAAAGCTTCTTCAGGTTCTGCAGTATATGTGGCTGAAGCCGAACTCCAAACATAAAAAGCAATCTCGTATCCATTACCTTTATAATTGGTTAGCTCTCTTGGCTTATTCCACATGCAAGCAGCATTTTTATGATCTGGCGTATAACAACAAGAACTCCAACTTCCATTACTACTCCAACTATGCATATTGCACACAGAAGTTTTAGGTTTGTTATTAATCAAATCTTTACAATGCTGTTGTGCTACAAAACATAAAGATGCAGAAAGAGGTATAGAGGGTAATCCATTTTGCAGCCTGTATTCCATCACTAAATTATACAATTTCATTTCACTATTACTTAAACAAACACTTATGGTTTTATTGCTTTGTGATGATTGTTGTGCGATAACAATATTTACCATACCCATTAAAGCAATAATGAAAATATTTTTTACCATTATAAGTTGAATAAAAATTTGATACTTAAAAATAAGGTTTCTTTTTACTTAAAAAAAGCAAATAGTATTTTTCACATCAATTTATCAAATTTATTATACAAAACCTACTATGCAATATATGTAGCTACTACCTTTGCCCCAATTGGCTATATTACATGAATGAAATAATTAAGGTTACAAATTTAACTAAGCAGTTTAAGCAAATTACAGCAGTAAATAATTTATCTTTTAATGTTAATAGTGGTGATGTGTATGGCTTTTTAGGGCAAAATGGAGCCGGAAAAAGTACAACCATTAGAATGTTACTTACATTAATACAACCCACTAATGGTAGTATAGAAATTTTTGGCTTACCACTACAAAATAATAGAAATGAAATATTAAAAAATATTGGTGCAGTAATAGAAAAACCAGATGTATATAAATACTTAAGTGCTTACGATAATTTAAAACTTTTTGCCAGGCTAAATGGTACCAGGCCAACACATCATCAACTAATGCAACAATTAGAAATTGTTGGGCTAGCAAATAGAGCAAAAGATAAAGTTGCAACCTTCTCTCAAGGCATGAAACAAAGAGTAGGAATTGCTATTGCATTAATACACCAGCCACAGTTAATTATTTTAGATGAACCAACTAATGGTTTAGATCCTCAAGGCATAGCAGATATAAGAAATTTAATAATAAAATTAAGTAAAGAGCATGGTAAAACTATTTTAATCTCATCGCACCTTTTAAGTGAAATAGAACAAATTGCAACAAGAATTTTGATAATTGATAAAGGTAAAAAAATTATTGAAGATACTGCTACCGCTTTGTTTAACCCATCGCAAACAATTGTTGAAATAGAAACAACCAATAATGAATTTGCTTTGCAGCAACTACAAAAAAGTAAATGGCTAACAAGCATTCAGCAACATACTACTAATACCATTACTTTTAAATTAGATAAAAGCCAAATACCAACCTTGAATAGCAATTTGGTTGAAATGCAAATTCAGCTTATTAGCATTAAACCAAGACATAGTTTAGAAGATTATTTTTTACGAGTAACCACTGCCAATTAATATGTTTACTTTAATACAAATAGAATTATATAAAATATTTAACCGTCCCAGAACATATATTGCTTTTATTGCAATAGCTGCATTAACCATTATTGTGCAGTTAGGATTAAAAGTAGATGGTAAAGAATATGCAGACTTTGTAATGGCCGATTTAAAAAACACTTTTAGTATTGACGGAAAAATAATAAACGGATATTTTGTATGTTATGTTCTATTACAATTGCTATTAGTGCATGTGCCTTTGCTAATTGCTTTAATTGCAGCAGATATGATTAGCGGTGAAGCCAATATTGGAACCTTAAGATTATTGCTAACAAAACCAATTAGTAGAGTGCAATTTATTATTGCAAAATTTATTGCCACCTGTATATATACTGTTGCTTTACTTATATGGCTTGCAATTCTAGGTTTATTACTAAGTATATTTATTTTTGGCACAGGAGATTTATTGTTACTAAAAAATAATTATGTTGTACAACTTCAGCAAAACGATATTTTTTGGCGATACACTGGTGCATTTTTATTTGCAGCAATTGCAATGATAACAGTTGCTGCTGTTGGTTTTTTTCTTTCTTTATTTGCCGAAAACTCTATTGGCCCAATTGTTGCAACAATGAGTATTATTATAGTTTGTACCATTTTAAGTACTATGAGTTTACCTTTATTTAATTTAATAAAACCTTACTTGTTTACAACCCATTTGGTTACTTGGAAAGAATTTTTTGATATAAAAATTAATAACCAAAACGAAACTATTGCAGGAAGTATTCAAAACCCAGCAAAAATTATTAATAGCTTAACCGTTTTAATTGCTCATATTATTATTCTAATAAGTATTACCATTTTTATTTTTAAAAAGAAAGATATATTAAGCTAAAATTTTCAACAATGAAGAAGTTAGGATTTCTATTTTTAATACTCTTGTGTTTTCAATCAATTGTTTTTTCGCAAGATGCAACCACATTACTAAATAAAGTAAAAGCAAAAATAAATTTAGTAAATGATTATACTGCAACTGGCAAAATGAAAACAGATATAACTTTTATTAAAGCCCCAATCGGAAAGGTTACAGTTTATTTCAAAAAGCCAAATAAGTTTAAGCTTAAAAAAGAAAATGGAATATCTATTTTACCAAAAGGTGGTGTATCTATAAATATTGGAGCAATTATTAATGTAGAGGATTTTGATATTATAGATAGTGGTGAAGAAATTATTGACAATACTATAACAAGAAAAATAATATTATTACCCAAAAATGAAACAAACGATGTTGCGTTAAGTACCATGTATATTGATGCAGAAAAATTATTAGTAAAAAAAGTAGTTACAACAACAAAAGAAAACGGCACTTATCAAATTTTAATAAGTTATGGAAATTATAGCCAATATGGGTTACCCGATAAAGTTGTTTTTGGTTTTAATACTAAAGATTACAAAATGCCTAAAGGCATAACAATGGAGTTTGATGATGAAGGGAAAAAAGAAATGAGAGAAAAAATGAAAAATAAAAAAGGAAAAGTTGAAATTATGTATAACACATACATTATAAATAAAGGCATTAATGATGCCATTTTTAATTAACTTTTGCTATATTATTATAAAATAACTGGTAATGAATAACAGGCAAATCTTTCAGCAACATCTTGCACAAACATCTCCTGCACCAATTGCAATAGAAATGAATAAAGCCGAAGGAATTTATTTGTTTGATGTTGATGGGAAAAAATATATTGATGCAATTTCTGGATTTAGTGTAGCCAATATAGGACACACAAATTCTACAGTTGTAGAAGCTGTAACCAAGCAAGCAAAAGAATACATGCACCTTATTGTATATGGTGAGTTTATTCAGCAACCACAAACTGCCTATGCTAAATTACTCACTGATAATTTACCTTCAGATTTAAACTGTGTTTACTTTACAAATAGTGGAACAGAAGCAACAGAAGGTGCTTTAAAATTAGCAAAAAGAGCAACCGGCAGAACCAAAATTTATGCATTCAACAATGCTTATCATGGAAGCACACAAGGCTCTTTAAGTGTTATTGGAAGTGAATATTGGAGAAATAACTTTCGTCCTTTGTTGCCCGAAGTTTACCACTTTAATTATAACTCTAATGAAATTATTGAAGCAATAGACTCTACTGTAGCTTGTGTAATTATAGAAATAGTGCAAGCTGAAGCTGGTATTAAAGCTGCCAACAAAACTTGGCTTCAAACATTGTATAAAAAATGCAAAGCCAATGGTGTACTTTTTATTGTTGATGAAATACAAAGTGGTTTTGGAAGAACAGGAAGTTTATGGGCTTTTGAACAATTTGAAATAATACCTGATATTTTACTTTTAGGAAAAGCATTGGGTGGTGGTATGCCTTTAGGTGCTTTTATTGCCAACTACTCTTTAATGAATTTATTAACCAATAACCCTGTATTAGGCCATATTACCACCTTTGGTGGGCATCCTATAAGTTGTGTTGCAGGTAAGGCTGCTTTAGAGGTTTTATTAACAGAAAATTTATTAAATAACATTCAGCACAAACAATCAATTCTTATAAATAATCTTACAAAAAAATTAATTAAGCATGTAAATTATATTGGTTTGTGGGCTGCTATTGCTTTTGAAAATTTTGAAACTAATCATGCCGTTATTCAAAAATGCATAACAAAAGGCTTAATTACAGATTGGTTTTTATTTGCTCCAAACTGTATGCGTTTGGCTCCTCCATTAATTAGTACCAATCAACAATTACTTGATATTTGTAGTATTATTAATGAAAGTATTGATGAGGTTGAACTTAATCAATAAATCTAATTTATACTTTTAGTTGTTGCTTTCTTATTTGCTTGATAAAAAGTAACATCAAAATAATTACTACAGAGTAAGCAACAATATTATAAAATGTGTGATGATCTAAGGTAAATGGCTTAAACATTTTCTTTTGTAATGCAATAATTAAAATACATACTCTTAAAATATTAGTAAAAATAATTATTGCAACCCCAGCCAATAACCATTTTACTTTTAGCCATAAAGTAGCTTTGTTAGCTAATACAAATGCTATCCAAAAACTAATAACACCATAGCCCAAGCATGAATAAACTAAATGTACACCTGCTCCATTTTTTATTTTTAAAATATAAGGGCTAACAAGTTCCATATTGTATCCCAATATGCCCATACAAAACTTAGAAGATTGTAATATAGTTTGCCTAAGCCAATTAACATAATTAAAATACTTATCCAACCAAGGCACATAATGGCTTCCTCCAGGTGTTGTAATACCAATAAAAAAAGTAGTGCCATAATCTAATGCTAAAAATAACAGCACCAGCTTTGCAACATAAACTAAAAATGATTTGTCATTAGCCTTCACTATAATAAATTTTGAGTTGTTATTTTACAAAACGCTTTAATTCACGTTCAGCATCTCTTTGTTTAATGGTATCTCTTTTATCGTGTAATTTTTTGCCTTTCGCTAAACCAATTTCTACTTTTACCAAATTTTTTTCGTTCAAATAAACTTTAAGAGGCACTATGGTTAAACCTTTATCTTTTAATTTATTTTGTAGCTTTTTAATTTCTCTTTTTTGTAAAAGCAATTTTCTATCGTGTACAGCAATATGGTTGTTTACAGTACCATGTGAATATTCTGCAATATAAAAACCTCTTAACCATAATTGCCCATCAACCAACAAACAAAATGCATCATTAAAACTTACTTTTCCTTCTCTAATACTTTTTACTTCAGTGCCTAATAATACAATACCTGCAACATACTTATCTTCTATGAAGTAATTAAAATAAGCCTGCCTATTATTCATTTCTTTTGTCATGGTATTAATACTGCTTGGTTGCCTCAACTTTCATCAAAGATATATTTTATTAATTGTTCTGCATTTTGTGTGTTATTGTATATTTTATCTAATACGGTTTTTCGTTTTATTATTTCCGGTTCATTAAAACTCATACAAAATAACTCTTTTATTTTTTGCTGCATCTCTTCCACATTATTGGCAACTATACATAAACTTTCAAATTCAGTCCCATCTATTGTATTACTATTTACCAAGCAATATTTGCCATTATAAAGTGCATTTAATAATTTTAATTTAATACCTGTATTACTTAAAGAGGGTAAAATATTAATTTGTGCATGGCTAATTAATTGCTGCATTACTTCGTTGTTTGGGTTAGCATTTAAAGTAACGTGTTTATATTTTTTTACAATTTGAATTAGTTTTAATGATGGATTTTTGCCTGCAACAATTAAAGGAAAATCAATAGTATTAAATACTTTCTCCAATAACCAAATTGCAGCTTTTTCGTTATTAACAACACTTAAGTCTGCTTGGTATAAACAATAAGAATTTTTTGTAGTTGCTAAATTAAATTTCCAACTTTCTGGTAAAAACAAAGGCAAATAATTAATATTTTTATACCCGAATTGATGGATAAAAGTTGACTTATCTTTTTCTGTTACAGTTAAAAAAATAGCCTTTGTGGTAGCTAATTTTTTTTCGTATTTTTTTAATAATAAATGCTCGGCTAGATAATAAAGTTTATTTAATAAGTTGTTGCTATTATTAGCTAAATGTTTATAATAATTACACTCTACATTGTGTAATCGTACAATAATTTTTCTATTCTCAAATCTGTTATCATTCAATAAATAGGTACTATGAATACCCTCTAACAAAATAGGATAATCATCTTCTAATAATTTCAAAAATAATTCTTCGTTCTTTCTAGAGGCAACAATGTAAGGTAAAGTAAAGCTTAGCCCATTTAAGCCAACTAATCTTTTATAATAGTGAACAGATGCACAATATTTATTTAATTCTGTTTGTAAGTTTTGTCCATATTCAAAACAATGTAAATGTATTTGAATACCTGCTTTTTGTAGTGCTGGTAATTTCCAAAACAAATCAACTACCCCGCCATAATTAGGTGGATAAGGAACTGTAAAAGAAATTATATGCAAATGTTTGTTCAAATACTTACTGTTGAATACAGTGCAATATTCTTAAAATAATTTAGAAATAGTTTATTATTTAAATGCATTAATACCGGTTACATCCATACCAGTAATTAACAAGTGAATATCATGAGTGCCTTCGTAAGTAATTACACTTTCTAAATTCATCATGTGTCTCATAATACTATATTCTCCTGTAATGCCCATACCACCAAGCATTTGCCTAGCATCTCTGGCAATATTCGTAGCAATTTCGCAGCTATTTCTTTTAGCCATACTTACTTGTTGTGGCGTTGCTTTTCCTTCGTTCATTAATACTCCTAAACGCCAAACCATTAGCTGTGCTTTGGTAATTTCGGTAACCATTTCAGCTAATTTTTTTTGTTGTAACTGAAAACCAGCAATTGGTTTATCAAATTGTATTCTTTCTTTACTATATCTTAAAGCAGTATCGTAGCAATCCATTGCAGCCCCTAAAGCACCCCAAGCAATTCCAAATCTTGCTTTAGTTAAACAGCCCAATGGCCCTTTTAAGCCTTGTACATTAGGAAAAATATTTTCTTTAGGTACTTTTACATTATCAAAAACTAATTCACCTGTTGCACTAGCTCTTAAACTCCATTTACCATGTGTTGTTGGGGTAGAAAACCCAGGCATTCCACGTTCCACAATTAGGCCTCTTACTATATTATGTTCATCTTTTGCCCATACAACTGCAACATGAGCATAAGGTGCATTGCTAATCCACATTTTTGCTCCATTTAAAATTACATGATCTCCTGCATCTTTTATGGTAGTTAGCATACTACTAGGGTCACTACCATGATTAGGTTCTGTTAGCCCAAAACATCCAAGAAATTCACCATTTGCAAGTTTAGGTAAATATTTTCTTTTTTGTTCTTCGCTACCATAGGCATATATAGGATACATAACTAAACTGCCTTGTACACTTGCAGTACTTCTTACTCCACTATCTCCTCTTTCTAATTCTTGCATCATTAATCCGTAAGAAATATAATCTAAACCTCCACCACCATATTCAACAGAAACAGTTGGACCAAAACATCCTAACTCACCCATTTGTTTAACAATTTGTTCTGGAAATTCGGCACGTTGAGCATAATCTTCTATAATTGGAGATATTTCTTTTTTAACATAATTACGAACAGTTTCTCTAATTAACTTGTGCTCTTCTGATAATAATTCGTCTAATGCAAAATAATCTGGGCTTTGAAATAAATCTGCTCTTGCTGCCATGTAAAATATTTTTTTTGTTGATGAAATGAATTAAACCAAAGTTAAAGTTGGTATTAAAATTTCTTTAAAAATTTATGCAAAAGTAAGTGAATAAATTCTATTTTATTTGGTTTTAAAGATTGGCATTAAACAGCAAAAAACTTCTCAAAAAAATTACTCTTTAATTAGAAAAATTAATTAAACTTTATTAAGTTTACTATGCAATAAAGGTGTATAGTGCAGCCTGCTAACTACCAACATATTACTGATAAAGAACTTTTAAATCTTTACAACTCCAGTAATGAAAATAAATGGATTGGAATTTTATTACAACGATATACATTATTACTTTTTGGCATTTGCTTTAAATATTTAAAGAACGAAGAGGCAGCCAAAGATGCTGTACAACAAATATTTTTGCATGCAATTGCCGAAATAAAAAAATATGAAATAACTTATTTTAAAAGTTGGATTTACGTGTTGGCCAGAAACTATTGTTTAATGCAATTAAGAAAGAAAAATGTGTATATTGAAATAACCGATTCTCATGTTGATGAAAATGATACAAAATATAATATTGAAAAACTATTGGAGAAAGAAGAAACATTAAACTTATTAGAAAAGGCTTTACAACAATTAAACCAGGAACAAAAAACATGTTTATCGTTATTTTATTTACAAAAGAAAACCTATCAGCAAGTATCAGAAGCAACAGGTTATTCTTTATTACAGGTTAAAAGTTTTATACAAAATGGCAAAAGAAATTTAAAGCTTCTAATTCAAAAAAACTCGACTCAAAAAATATGACAGAAAAAGAGCCAATATTGTTTCAAAACGACTGTAACGAACAAGAAATGTTTGATTATTTGAATAATAATTTAACACCTCAACAACGCCATGCATTTGAGCTTAAAATGGAAGAGAATGTTTTTTTGCAAGAAGCAGTGGAAGGTTTAGAAAAGATACAAAACAAACAAAAAGTACATCAATTTATTACTGAACTAAACCATAACCTGGATAAACAATTAGAACGCAAAAGGATAAAAAAACATAAAAGAAAAATAAAAACACAAGGCTGGATAATTATTTCTATTGTAATAATTTTAGCACTTTGTGTTTTAGGCTATTTGGTTATAAAGCAAATTAAGTAATTACAATAATATGCCCCAATGGCAGTTTTGAGCTTAAATAGTCATAAATAACATTGGTGGAAAAGTCAAAACAGCACAAAATGTAAATTGGATATATATTTGATGTTTAAACTCAAGGAAAAGTTTTATTAAAATAAATTAAATTTACAATTATGGCATTAGAATTTACAGATGCAAACTTTCAGCAAGAAGTAATAGAAAGTGATAAATTATCGGTTGTTGATTTTTGGGCAGAATGGTGTGGACCATGTAGAGCAATTGGCCCTGTAATAGAAGAGTTAGCAAAAGAATATGAAGGAAAAGTAAAGATAGGAAAAGTAAATGTGGATGTTAACCCCAATGTTAGTGTAAACTATGGCATTACATCTATACCAGCCATATTGTTTATTAAAGGTGGTAAAATAGTAGATAAACAAATTGGTGCTGTACCTAAAAATGTATTAGATAAAAAAATTCAGGCAAACATGTAATAATATTTGTTTAAAATTTTAAGCCCTAGTAATTAGTTTAATTAATGGGGCTTTTTTTTATACTATATAAAGTATAAATACTTACAACAAAAAAAGGCATTACAGATAAAAGAATTTTTAAATTAAGTGTTGTAATTGCAATAAAAAGCATAAATATAAAAAGCAAGGCAATACAACTTATTGCTAAATATAAAATAATTTTTTGTAGTTTATTTTTAATTAACTGATAAACTAAAAGTAATTGCCCTAATAATGGTATTAATATAAAAGGATGAATAACAGAGGAAGGGTGAGTAATAATTTTATGAATTATTTCGGCTTCTGCAATAATTAAAAAGGTTTTACTTTCGGTACCCCATTCTAAATATCCAATAAAAGAAGATAGAATAATTAAAAATACAAGATATTTAAGCCTCATAAAAAGAGATAAATTTTTTACTTATCTCTGCCTCTTAACTGGCTATGAACAAATAAACTGGTTATACTTTTATTTTCATAAGCATTGCGTATAGCTATTGCAAACAAATCGGCAACTGAAATAGTTTTAATCTTACCACTTTCTTGTTTTAAAGGAATAGTATCGCATACTACTAGTTCTTCTAAAACACTATTTTCAATATTTTCGTATGCTTTGCCACTTAAAACAGGATGTGTACAAAAGGCTCTAACACTTTTGGCACCTTTTTCTTTTAATAGAGCTGCACTTTTAGCAAGTGTTCCTCCTGTATCACAAATATCATCTATCAACACAATGTCTTTATTGGTAACATCTCCTATAACAACCATGCTAGCAATTTCGTTGGCACGTTTACGATGTTTATCGCAAATAACCATTTCTGCATTAAAATAACTGGCAATTTCTCTTACTCGGTTAGTACTACCTACATCTGGTGCAGCAAAAGTTAAGTTTCCTAATTGTAATTGTTCAATATAAGGTATAAAAATGGCACTACTATCTAAATGATCTACAGGAATATCAAAAAAGCCTTGAATTTGTGGTGCGTGTAAATCCATTGTAATAATTCTATCTGCACCTGCAGCTTGTAGAAGTGTAGCAATTAATTTACTGCCAATTGCAACACGTGGTTTATCCTTTCTATCTTGCCTTGCAAAACCATAATATGGAATAACAGCCACAATTCTACTGGCACTTGCTCTTTTAGCAGCATCTATCATTAGCAAAAGTTCCATTAAATTTTCGGTGGGTGCAAATGTGCTTTGAATTAAAAAAACATAATCGCCTCTAATACTTTCTAAAAAAATGGGTTGAAATTCACCATCACTAAATTTTTGAATATTTACTTTTCCAAGTGGTGTACCAAAACGTTGAGCAATTTTTTCGGCTAGTTTTTGAGAACCTGTGCCTGAAAATACTTTAACAGAAGGATTCATCATAATGGGTATAATGTGCTGCAAAGATAAACGTATGTTATAAGCTAAAAAATTGAAATTATAGTATGTTTAAGAATTGTGAATTAGTATTGAAAAGACTTTATTTTGTAGGAAATATAAAAAAAAACCCACAAAAAGTGGGTTATTTGGTTGGCCTACCTGGATTCGAACCAAGACGAACAGAACCAAAATCTGTCGTACTACCATTATACTATAGGCCAAAACCTTAAAAATGGACGGCAAAGGTAAAGGCTACAAAAACTTTATCCAAAAAAATAAACAAAGATTTCAAAAAATATTTTATAACTATTTTATTTTCAGAATTTTCAGAAAAATATTATATACAAAATAAAAAAATATTTAAAATTTAAGCATCAATAAACAGCATAACATAATATGTTTGCATCTTTCCTTTATTTTTGGAACGTATGAAAAAGATTTTACCCCTACTAACTGTATTATTTGCAGTTTGCACTATTTCAACAAATGCTCAGCAAAGACCTTATTACACACAGTACATTTTAAACAATTTTATTGTAAACCCTGCAGTTGCTGGTATTGAAAATTACACTGATGTAAAATTAAGCCATCGTATGCAATGGGTTGGTTTGCAAGATGCACCTGTAACTACTTATTTTACAATTCATGCCCCTTTAAAGAAAGATGTTTATGAAAGAGAAACAGCTACCAGTATTCATGCTAGGGGCGAAAACCCAAGAGGGAAAAACTTTGTAGCAGATTATACAGCACCATCCAACCATGCAGGTATTGGCTTATCTATTATTAACGATAAAATAGGCCCTTTAAATAATTTTATTGCTACAGCAACCTATGCATATCACATGGGTGTTGGTCCACACACTTCCTTAAGTGCAGGTGTTAGTGCTGGTATTTCTAACCTAAGATTAAATGCTGCTAAATTACAATTTGCCAATGGCACACAAGACCCTGCAGTTGCTGGTAGTGGATATTTAAATAATGTTAGACCAGATGTAAGTGCAGGCCTATGGCTTTACGATAGAGATTTTTTTATTGGCTTAGCTGCACAGCAAATTGTACCTCAAAAAGTAACTTATAGCAATAACCATGTAGGCTTAGAACAAGGTAAACTTGTACCTCATTTATTTTTAAGTGCTGGCTATCGTTTATTTTTTACTGATGATTTAACTTTTTTACCATCTGCAGTATTAAGATATGTAAGCCCAATGCCTATAGGTTTTGATTTGAATGCAAAAATTCAATACCAAGATTATATTTGGGCTGGTGCTTCCTACAGATATAAAGATGGTTATGCTGCTATGGTTGGTATTAATTTAAGCAATAGTATTAATATTGGCTATTCTTACGATTTAACAACATCTCGTTTAAATACTGTAAGTAAAGGCACTCATGAATTTGTTTTAGGGTTTATTTTAGGAAATAAATATGGCGATTGGTGCCCTAGATATAATTTTTAATTCTACATTTATTTAAAATATTTCAACAATGAAAAAAATATTAGCAATTGCAATTACCTTATTGGGTTTTGCAATGCATAGCAATGCACAAGGAAAAATTACGGATGTACCTGCAAATACTACAAATGAAAAAATAAATAGCAAACAAGCAAAGTTTGAAAAAGAAATGCTTGCTGCATTAACAGAAGCTGGTTTAACTGAAGAAGAAATTAAAAAAGTTAGAGCAATACAAGATGACGCATACAAAAAAACCGGAGAAATTAGAAAAGACAATAGTTTAAGTAAAGAACAGAAAGAGGAGAAAGCAAAAGAAATAAACAAAGATAAAAATAGAAAAATTAGAGAAGTAATTGGCAAGGAAAAATTTTCTAAATTTATGGATATAAGGAAAAGACAAAGAGAAGAGAAATCAACTAATAAAGAAGACAAGAGTGCTGAATAATTAAGTAAAAATTTTATAAAAAAAGCTGACATAAACATACTTATTGTCAGCTTTTTTATTTCTATCTTAAAACCATTTGCCTATCTGCATCTAACCTTAGCATAATAAATATTAAGATAGTAAAAGTAAGTAACGATGAGCCCCCATAACTAATTAATGGTAATGGAATACCAATTATAGGAAATAAACCAATAGTCATACAAATATTTACAGTAATATGAAAAAACAAAATGCTTACTACGCTATAAGCATAAACCCTGCTAAATGTACTCCTTTGTCTTTCTGCTAACCTAATAATTCGTAATAAAAGTAATAAGTACAGAAGTAAAAAAATAAAACTACCAACAAATCCAAATGCCTCACCAATGGAAGTAAAAATAAAATCTGTACTTTGTTCAGGTACATATTTACCTCGTGTTTGAGTACCTTTTAAATAGCCTTTGCCTATTACCCCTCCAGAGCCAATTGCAATTTTACTTTGCCTTACATTATAATCATCTGGTTTTCTTACAGCTTTACTAGTGTTGTTAGAAGCATGTTTATTTTTAGTGCAATCATAATCTTTACCTACCATGCTATACACTCTTGTACTTTGATAACATTTTAAAACATTATCAAAAAAATAGGGCACAGCAAAACGTTGAATACTTACACAAACAAGCCAAAGTGTAACTATAATGGTTAGAATATTTTTTTGCCTTTTTATTTGCCTTCTAAGTATAAAAATTATAATAGCAGCAATTAAAGTTAATATTATTGCCAAAGTATTTGGCTCTAATAATAAAGTTGCTACCACAAGAATAATTACAGAAATACCTGTAATAAGTATGGTAGAAGGGAGCCCTTCTCTATACATTACAATAAAAAAAGCAGAGTAAACAAGTGCCAAACCTGTTTCTTGCTGGGCAATAGAAAGAATGGCAGGCACCATTGCAATAGCTGCTCCAATAATTTGAGATTTTAATTTAGAGAAGTCTGTTTCTTGCCTTGATAAATATTTAGCCAATGCCAATGATACAAATATTTTGCATAGTTCGGCTGGTTGTAAATTAAAGCCTCCACCTAATGGTATCCAACTTTTACTGCCATTAATGTTTTTGCCTAACACAAAAGTTGCCAGCATTAATACAATGCCAAAAGCATAAAATAAATTTGCAAATGCTGTAAAAAGTTTACTATCGCTTAGCATAATAAAAGTTGCCACAATTACACATACCCCAGCAAATAGTGTTTGTTTACTAAAATTGGTTGTACCTCCTAAAATGTTTTGCATCACATTCATTCCAGGTTTATATTCAACCATAAAAATGCAACATATACCAATTGTAACCAATATGGCATAAAGCCATATTATTAAGGTATCTGTTTTTTGCGAAACCCTCATGCTATTGTGCTGAATACTCATGGCTTTATACTATCTTTCTTTTTCTTTTTTTCTGTATTGTGTAATAATAAAGGAGGCTGATCTAATGTGGATGGATTATTGTTTTTATCATTTTCTTTTCTGTTTGGCTCAGCTTCCGGATCAAAAGTGTTTTTAATATTTGTAGTACTATCTGGTGTTATATCTTCTCTTTGCTCCATCTCTTTTTCTTTTTCTTTTTCTTTTGCTACTCTAATAGAATCTTTTCTATGGTACCAACGTTTAATTTCTTTCGGTATTAAATCAATTTTTGAAAAAGTTTCAACTCTTTTTTCACTTTCCACTGTTAAGGTATCATTCAAATATTTCTCCATTAATAAAGTAGCTACTGGGCCAGCCCATGTACCTCCATAACCTGAGTTTTCTACTACTACTGCAACTGCTATTCTAGGATTTTCTTTTGGAGCAAAAGCAGTAAACACAGCATGGTCGTTACCATGTGGATTTTGAGCTGTTCCTGTTTTTGCACAATACTTATGACCAGGAACTTTAAGCCTTCCTGCAGTACCAAAAATGGTAACATCTTCCATACCATCTTGTATAATGCTATATATGCTATCTGCAATATGAGTAACTAAATGTTTGGTTCTATACTTAGATAGGTAAACAGTATCATCTATTGTTTCATTCTCTAAACTATCTACCAAATGTGGTGTATAATAATAGCCTTTGTTGGCAATAATGCACATTAAATTGCTTAATTGTAAAGGTGTTGCAGTCATTCTATCTTGACCAATTCCTAAGGTTAAAATATTACAACTGTTCCAACGAGGTCCGCCAAAATCTTTATTATATCTATTGGTATCTGGTATGCTGGCTTTAACCTCACCAGGTAAATCAATACCTAGCTTTACACCCATTCCAAAGTTGTTCATATATTCTTTCCATTTTAAGTACCCTTTTTGAGGGTTAGCATATAAAGGATTATCCACAGCCATTCTAAACACTTGCACAAAGTATGAATTGCAAGAATAAGCAATAGCATTTCTTAAATTAGAAGCATGTCCTCCACCACTATGTGTACAACGAACTGCTTTACCACAATTATAATATGCACCACCACATGGGAAACCATAGTTTGGAGTAATAATGTTTTCATCTAAAGCTACTAATCCACCTAATGGTTTAAATGTTGAGCCTGGAGGATATTGCCCTTTAATTGCCCTGTTTAATAATGGCCTGGCAGTATCTAATAAAAGTTTTCCAAAATTTTTTCTTCTTGTTGAACCTGTTAAAGAATTAGGATTGTAACTTGGACTTGTTGCCATTGCAATTATGCTACCAGTTTTAGGGTTTATGGCAACTGCACTGCCAATTTTATTTTGTAACAATTTTTCGGCTAATTGTTGCACTTCTATATCAATACTGGTATAAAGATTTCTACCTGCAATAGCAACTGTATCAAACAATCCTTTTTCAAAACTGCCTTGTAATCTTCCTTTATTATCTCTTATAAAACGTTTTATACCTCTTTGCCCCATCAGTACTTTTTCATAAGTTCTTTCTAAACCATTCAATCCTGTATAATCTCCCATTTCATAACCTTCGTCTTTATATTTTCTTAAGAAAGAGGTATCTACTTCACCTATATATCCTAAAATGGCAGCAGCAGTATTATATGGATAGCTTCTAATACTTCGTTCTTGAAGCATAAACCCAGGAAATTTATAAATGTTTTCATTTAATCTTGCATACATTTCTGGTGTTAATAAAGCTTCAAATACACTTGCTTTTACCGATGTGTTTTTTATAATTGCTGTTGTAATTCTTTTTCTATACTCTACAGTATCTATTCCTAATAAATTGCTAAAAGCCACTTTATCTATACCTTTTGTATCCGATGGAATAACCATTAAATCAAACATAATGGTGTTTTCTAGAATTGCTCTTTTTTTTATGTCATAAATAATTCCCCTATCTGGGTAAATTACTTTTCTATATATGGCATTATTATCTGCCATTATTCTGTATTTAGAAGAAAAAATTTGAAGATTGATTAGTTGTCCAATAATAGTAGCAAATACTAATAAAAAAATTATTTGAATAACCCTGCTTCTGCTTTGATTGTAGGTGGACATGGTAGCTTAAATAATACAATTTTTAATAAACAATACTAGCAAATTTGACGAATGTATTTGGTAGTAACAATAATGTACACATAAAAAGTTATTCATAAATGTTAACAAGCAAATTATTAATATTTAATTATTTTTTTTATACCCTTCAAACCGGTTTCGGTTTGTATTTTAACCACGTAAAACCCTTTTAAATAAGAGCTAAATGGAATTTTAATTAATGTATTATTACTAATATTTTTAAACAAATTGGAGTAAACCATAGAACCAAAAGCATTATAAATTTGAATATTTAATTGCTGTGCTAATGGCTCTGTAATTTGTAGAAACAAATTATCTTTAACAGGGTTAGGATATAAAAGCACATTGTTATCTGATGCAATAGTTAAGGGTAATTGAATGGTTGTATTGCTTTTACTAATTAATTGTAAATCTTCATCTACTAAAACGGTATCTGCTTTAAAACCTAAATAGGCCCAAAACTCTTGATTATTTTTTGTGCAAAATACTTTTATTGTTTTTTGTTGATGATTGTTTTTAAATGTTAATGGCAATACAGTTTTGTAGAAAGGAACCGATGAATGTGAAGTTGTTTGGTTAACAATAACTTTAACCCAGTTAAAATTATTATTACTCCAAGAAACATTAAAAGTTGGAAAGCCTTCACCATTAAGCCATTGATTAAAAAACCAACTTAAATCTTGCTTTGCTACTTCCTCTACATGTTGTATAAAATGATTAGTGGTTACAAAATTGTATTGCAATAATGGGTCATTTATATAATTGAAAACAGCTTTAAAAAAAATACTATCGCCTAATGTATATCTTAACATTCTTAACATAAAAGCTGCTTTGTCGTAGCTTAACCTAGAGTTAAAAATACTACCAACATTAAATGTGTCTGATACAATAATTTTACCATCTGGCAACTTAGTAATATTATTTAGTTGTGTAGTTAAAAATGATAAAAGTTTTGCAGAATCTACTTTTTCAAAATAGTAATTAGCTGCAAATGTTGCCAATCCTTCATTTAACCAAATATGCTGCCAACTATGGCAAGTAACTTTGTTACCAAACCATTGGTGTGCTAATTCATGAACCATTAAATTGGTATCGGGTGCCGATAAAAAACTATTTGTTTGATGCTCCATACCACCACCCCACCCAAATTGTGTTATGCCATATTGTTCTTTAATAAAAGGATAAGTGCCAAATGTATTGCTAAAAAGTTGCAGAGCATTTATAGTAGGAATGATTAAATTTTGAAAATCAGCAACCGACTCAGGATAGATATAAGATACATATTGTAGGGTGTCAATTCCAATCTTCATTTTTATTTGTTGAACCGAATAGTTACTTACAGCAAAAGCAATTAAATAAGTAGCAATTGGATAACGGTGTTTAAAAAAGGTTGTTGTATTACCACCATTAGTTTGCTCATATTGCAACACACCATTTGCTGTTGCTTTATAAACAGAAGGATGCGTAATAAACATATCTACACTATCTATTTTATTGCTTAATTCATTTTTACAAGGAAACCAATCTTTACTTCCAAAAGGTTCGCTTAATGTCCAAATAACAGGTGTATTATTATGTGTAGTTTGTATAAAAGAACCATAGCCACTATCGCCAGGCACCCCTTTATAAAATATATTCATGGAATAGTTTTGTGCAGCAACTAAGGCTGTTTGGAAGTAAATAATTAAAGTATTATTTGGGTGTTGTATGTAACTTAATTTTTGATTATTAAATACTATACTATCTACCTTTAACTGATAGGATAAATCTAACTCTATACTATCGGTTAGTATGTTTGGAATAAAATATATATCTACACTGCCATCAATATATCTTATTGCTGGGTTTACTTTTAATTTAAACTTTAAGTAATGAATGTGAAAATTGTTAGAAGCTTTTGAAATAGCTGGTGTATTGAATTTTGGAGCTGTTAGTATAGTATTGGTTAAAGAAAGATTGGAAACTGTTCTGTTCTCCATCTCTTGTGCATTAACTTTATAAAAGAAGATACTAATAAATAGTAAAAGCCTAATCATTGCATAAAATTAATTAATTGAATAAAAGTATTTTATTAAATTATCACCAATACTTTATTACAATATGTTAGTTATAAATCTTATGTTTGACCCCTTAATTTTATTATGTTATGAGAAGAGTTTATTTAGCCTTATTGGTTAGTTGTAGTATGTTTTTTAGTAGTTGCGACACATTAAAAAGTGTAGCAGATAGTATTTTAACAGAAAGAGATGCTATAAGTGCCATAAAAGAAATGCTTACTATTGGCAGTAATGGAAATGCTTTAATTAGCAAAGATGTATTAATGAATGCTATTTTACCGAAAGATGTAAATACGGTTTTACAAAAATTGCAGCAAATGGGCCTAAGTAAAGAAATTGATAAATTTACCAATACCCTTACCAATGCTGCAACACAAACAGCAACTAACTCTATACCTGTTTTTGCAGATGGTATAAAAAGAATGAATATAACCGATGCAATAAATATTGTTAAAAATGGTGGAACTGCTGCAACAGATTACTTTAGAACAACAATTGGCAATGATTTAAGAACAACTGTTACGCCAATTATGAAAACAGCCTTAGACCAATATCAGGTTACTAAAGAATGGGATAAATTGGTTGCACCAGCAAAAATATTTTTGGGTAATAAAATAAACTTAAACCTAAATTTAGATAATTTGTTAGCTGGTGTTGTTACCAATGCTATGTTTAATAAAATTGCTGAGCAAGAGGTAAATATTAGAACTAAAGCAGAAGCTAGAACAAGCCCACTACTACAAAGAGTTTTTGGAAAAAATTGGAATAATTAGATAATATTTAAAAAAAATATAAGTAGAGGGTAGTTAAACGCTACTCTCTTTTTATTTAATATATATTTGCAACTGTTGTACAAATACTGTAAGCCTTACAAACTTTGCCTAATAAAGCATCGAAAGTTGAAGGGTGCGACGCAACAATTGTATCATTATATAACAACCGTTGATTACAAAAAATTAAAATAATCTAAATAGTATGTTTCGTTCTAGAACTTGTGGTGAATTAACAATTAAAAACGTTGGTGAAATAGTTACCCTAGCAGGATGGGTACAAACAATTAGGAAATTTGGTGCAATTACTTTTATTGATTTAAGAGACCGTTATGGTATAACACAAATACTTTTTGGCGAAAACCTGAACAACCAATTAGAAGAAAATTCTTTAGGACGTGAATTTGTTTTGCAAGTAAATGGAACGGTTACTGAAAGAAGTAATAAAAATAAAAATATTGCAACCGGAGAAATAGAAGTTACAGTAAACAACTTTACCATTTTAAACAAAAGTGAAACACCACCATTTACCATACAAGATGAAACGGATGGTGGCGATGACCTTAGAATGAAATATCGTTATTTAGACTTGAGAAGAAATGCTGTAAAGAAAAATATTGAACTACGTTATGCAGTAAACAGAAGTGCCAGAAATTATTTACATGAAAATGGTTTTATAGATATTGAAACACCTTTCTTAATAAAATCTACGCCAGAAGGTGCAAGAGATTTTGTAGTACCAAGTAGAATGAATGTAGGGCAGTTTTATGCTTTGCCCCAAAGTCCACAAACTTTTAAACAATTATTAATGGTAAGTGGTTACGATAAATACTATCAAATTGTAAAATGTTTTAGAGATGAAGATTTAAGAGCTGACCGTCAACCAGAATTTACACAAATAGATTGTGAAATGAGTTTTGTTGAACAAGAAGATATTTTGAACATGTTTGAGGGTTTGATAAAAAGTATTTTTAAAGAAGTAAAAAATATTGATTATACCAGTGTAGTTGAAAGAATGACTTGGCAAGAAGCAATGTGGCAGTATGGAAATGATAAACCAGATATTAGATTTGGCATGCAGCTATGCAACTTAAAATTTCCTGCTCATAGCTTTCCAGAAAAAAACAATATTTCTGATTTAATTGCAGCAGATCTTGCAGTATTTAATGATGCAGAAACTGTTGTAGCCATTGCTGTTCCTGATTGTAGTGAGTTTACCCGCAAACAAACAGACGAATTAACTGAATGGGTAAAACGACCTCAAATTGGAATGAAAGGTTTGGTATTTATTAAGTGTAATACTGATGGTACATTTAAAAGCAGTGTAGATAAATTTTATAGCGAAGAAAAATTAAAAGCAATTGCACAAGCAGCAAATGCAAAAGCCGGAGATTTAATTTTAATACTTGCAGGCCAAGAGGAAAGAACCAGAAAAGCTATTAGCGAATTAAGATTAGAAATGGGTAAGAGATTAGGTTATAGAAAAGAGGATGAGTTTAAACTATTGTGGGTTGTAGATTTTCCTTTATTTGAATATGCCGAAGAAGAGAATAGATGGGTAGCACGTCATCATCCTTTTACAAGCCCTAAGCCAAGTGATATTGAAACAATGATTCATAACAACCCAGCCATAGAAAATGCTGCAGATTATTTAAAACATCCGTATGCAAATATTAAAGCCAATGCTTATGATATGGTTTTAAATGGTAATGAAATTGGTGGAGGAAGTATTAGAATTTATCAAAAAGAATTACAGCAAAAAATGTTTGCTGCCTTAGGTATGAATGAAGAAGAGCAACAACATAAATTTGGTTTTTTATTAGGAGCTTTTGAATTTGGTGCTCCGCCACATGGTGGTATTGCTTTTGGTTTTGATAGATTATGTTCTATTTTAGGGGGTAGCGAAAGTATTAGAGACTTTATTGCTTTTCCTAAAAATAATAGTGGTAGAGATGTAATGCTTGATGCACCAAGTAGTATAGATACAAAGCAATTAAATGAACTACAAATTAAACTAACTCCAAAAGAAATTAATTAAGCAAAATAAAAAGCTCAGATAATTTATCTGAGCTTTTAAATTATAGTAAGAAATTAATTACATTTTTTTAGCATCTTCTAAAAACTTGGCTAAGCCAATATCAGTTAAAGGATGTTTTAATAACCCTAAAATAGAATCTAACGGGCAAGTACAAACATCTGCACCAGCAGCAGCACACCTAATAATATGATTTGGGTTACGAATAGATGCTGCCAATATTTCACTCTTAAACCCTTGTACAGCATATATTTGAGCAATTTCTTCTATTAGTTGAACACCATCCCAACCACTATCATCAATTCTTCCTAAAAAAGGAGAAATATAAGTAGCACCAGCTTTTGCTGCAAGTATAGCTTGCCCAGCACTAAAAATTAAAGTGCAGTTTGTTTTAATACCATTATCTGTAAACCATTTAATTGCTTTAATACCATCTTTTATCATTGGTACTTTAACAACAATGTTAGGATGAATAGCAGCTAATTTTTTACCTTCTTCAATAATTTCATTAAATGTAACACTCAACACTTCTGCACTAATATCACCATCAACCATTTCGCAAATAGTTTTATAATGGTTCATAATAGCTTCCTCGCCTTTTACACCCTCTTTAGCCATTAAAGAAGGGTTAGTAGTAACTCCATCTAAAATACCTAAATCATTTGCTTCTTTTATTTGATTAAGGTTTGCAGTATCAACAAAAAATTTCATAGCTTTTTATTAAATTAATTGAAAAATTATTCTTTGCAAATTATCCGTATTCTAATAAAATATATTTAGAATTTGGTAGAAGAAAAAAGTGGCAGGCTACTCACATCGCACCGCTCAACCGCCTATCCTTGCTGTATTCCTACCCTGGGGAGGTTCAGCAGGAGCTGGTCGTATAAGACCTGCCGCTGCAAATGTAAGGTTTCTGAATTTCTAATAAAAAGAAAATCGAAAAATAAAATTTCTATAAAAAATGCTCCCTTATTTTCTATGGTTCCTAAACACTCATTTATAATAAAAGTTATATGGATACTTATATTTATTTTAACATTGTTAAAGCAATTTCAATTATTTATATATGATTTCTAGTAAAAAGATGCTGCATCCAATAACAATTTTGTTGTTAGTAACCATTATTGCAGCAATTGCAACTTGGCTTTTACCAGCAGGTACGTACAATAAATTATCTGTATCGGAAAAAAATTTTGTAATTAATAGTAATGGCATCAATACACATGTGCCTTTAACCCAAAATACTTTAGATAGCTTGCACATCATTATTCCTTTGGAAAAGTTTACGAATGGAGATATTACAAAACCTGTCTCAATTCCTAACACTTATCAAGCTACAAAAAGCAATAGAACAACTTTTATTCAATTATTATCTTCTCCCATAAAAGGCATTTACGATGCTATAGATATTGTATTGCTAATTTTAGTAATGGGTGGATTTATTTATGTATTTAACGAAACAGGTGCCATGCTAAAAGGCATATCCTACTTATCATTTAAATTAAAAGGAAGAGAACAATTTTTAATAATTATTCTTACAGCTTTGTTTTCATTTGGAGGCTCCTCTTATGGTATGGCAGAAGAAACATTAGTTTTTTATCCTGTATTAGTTCCTTTATTTTTAGCTGCTGGTTACGATTTATTAATACCTGTTGCTGTAATTTTTGCAGGGTCTCAATTAGGTACACTTTCTTCTTTTAGCAATCCTTTTGCTACTATAATTGGCTCTAATGCTGCAGGCTTAAACTGGATTGATGGCATTTACGAAAGAATTTTAATGTACATTATTTCTACTGCTTTATTAATTTGGTATATTTTAAGATATGCTAAAAAAATAAAAGCAAATCCTGCAAACTCATTAGTGTTAAAATACGATGGGAACCTACATTATAATTATTCAGCAACAGTAAATAATGAAGATATAAACAACACACTTACCTTAAGAACAAAACTATTATTACTACTTTTTGCAAGTGCATTCATCATTATGATTGCAGGAGTAATATTTTTAAAATGGTGGTTGCTTGAAATTACAGTATTATTTTTTGGAGCATCCTTATTATTATTTTTTATAAATAAAACAAAGGAAGCCGAATTTATTCAACAATTTATAAAAGGAGCCGAAAGCCTTTTGGGTGTTGCTTTTATTGTAGGTATTGCACGTGGAATTACTATTGTTTTAAATGATGGAAATATTAGCGATACATTGTTATTTTACACAGCAAAAATTACTGGCAGTTTTCCTCCTGCTTTCTTTATTTTAATATTGTTAGGGTTGTTCATAATTTTAACTTTATTCATTTCATCATCATCTGGTATGGCTGTTTTAACTATGCCAATTTTAGGGGCACTTGCTTTAATAGTTCATGTACCAGGAAGAGAAATTGTGAATAGTTATTTATACGGTATGGGAATAATGGGCTTTATTACCCCAACGGGTTTATTTTTACCATCTATAAGCATGGTAAATATTAGTACAAAAACTTGGTTTAAATTTATAACACCTTTTTTAGTTATTCTTTTTATTCTATGTGCAATAGCACTGTTAATTGGTATTTATATCAAATAACTATTCTTCAATAATTAGAATTAGAAACAAAACTTTAATTTTACAACGTTAAAAGCTATTCCTTATCTTCTTAAAAATTTTAAATGTCCATTCATAAAGAGGTTAAAAAAATCACTACCAATACATTACAAAAAATGAAGCAGTCTGGCGAAAAAATTTCTATGCTTACTGCTTACGATTTTTCCTTTGCAAAAATTATTGACAATGCAGGAATAGATATTATTTTGGTTGGCGATAGTGCAAGCAATGTAATGGCTGGTCATGAAACAACTTTGCCAATAACCTTAGACCAAATGATATATCATGCACAAAGTGTAGTAAGAGCAATTAACAGATGTTTGGTTGTGGTTGATTTACCTTTTGGTACCTACCAAAGTAATAGTGATATTGCTTTGGCATCTGCCATTAGAATTATGAAAGAAACAGGAGGACATTCAGTTAAACTTGAAGGAGGTGCAGAAGTTGTAGAAAGTGTTAGAAAAATTGTAGGTGCCGGTATTCCTGTTATGGGGCATTTGGGTTTAACACCTCAAAGTATTTATAAATTTGGAACCTATACTGTGAGAGCCAAAGAACAAGCAGAAGCAGATAAATTATTAAGCGATGCAAAACTTTTACAAGAGGCTGGTTGCTTTGCAGTAGTTGTAGAAAAAATACCTGCACAATTAGCAAAGCAAGTTTCAGAAACGATAGATATACCAACTATAGGTATTGGTGCAGGCCCTTATTGCGATGGACAAGTATTAGTAATGCATGATATGCTTGGAATTAATACAGAATTTAAACCACGTTTTTTGAGACAATATGCCTCTTTACACGATATTACTTTCAATGCAGTTCAGCAATATATTACTGATATTAAAAGTTTAAATTTTCCTAACCAAACCGAAAGCTATTAACCTTAATTCATCTATTTATAATAATTTTCAATTATGATTTATCGCAGCAAAGCCCCATTGCGTATAGGTTTGGCAGGAGGAGGGACAGATGTTAGCCCTTATAGCGATGAATTTGGTGGTGCCATTTTAAATGCAACTATTTCATTAAATGCTTATGCATCTATTCAATTAGAAAAAACTGGTGGTATAACACTTCAGGCATTAGACAGAAATGAAATTCAACAATTTGATTTTAGTAAAACATTACCCATTAATGGCACTGTAGATTTATTAAAAGGCGTTTATAATCGTATTCAAAAAGATTATGGTTTTGCTCATCAAAACTTTACACTCAGCACTTTTGTTGATGCTCCAGCAGGCAGTGGTTTAGGCACTTCATCAACCTTAGTAGTGGCTATAATTGGGGCTTTTGTAGAAATGCTGAAATTGCCTTTAGGAGATTATGACATTGCCCATTATGCCTATGATATTGAAAGAAATGATTTAAGTTTAGCAGGAGGCAAACAAGATCAATATGCAGCTACTTTTGGTGGTGTGAATTTTATGGAATTTTATAATAACGATAAAGTAATTGTAAATCCATTAAGAATACGTTCAGAATATATAAGCGAATTAGAAAATAATTTAGTACTGTATTTTACTGCTACAAGTAGAGAAAGTGCTACTATAATAAAAGAGCAACAAAAAAACGTAGTGAATAAAAATGAAAAAAGTATTGAAGCTATGCACCAGCTAAAAGAACAAGCCAAAATGATGAAAGAGGCATTACTGAAAGGCAAATTAAATGAGTTTGGCGAAATATTAGATTTTGGCTTTCAGCAAAAAAGGAAAATGGCAAACAATATATCTAACAGTAATATTGAAAATATTTATGATGCAGCAAAAAAAGCAGGTGCAACAGGTGGTAAAATAAGTGGTGCTGGAGGCGGTGGTTTTATGATTTTTTATTGCCCACAAAATACAAGGTATAAAGTAATAGAAACTTTAAATAGTTTTGGTGGTGTAGTAAAACCTTATGCATTTACAAAAAATGGATTAAAAACATGGAGCGTTCATTAAACGAAAACTAAAAATTATCATGCAGCAAAAAATAAAATCAATTATACAAGCTTCCATTACAACTAAACAAGAAATTTTGAATAACAATTCACTCATTCAAACAATTGATGATTGTGTGAATAGTATTGTACAGGCTTTTAATAACGGAAATAAAGTGTTGTTTTGTGGCAATGGTGGCAGTGCAGCAGATGCACAACATTTGGCTGCTGAGTTTAGTGGAAGATTTTATAAAGACAGGAAAGCATTGCCAGCAGAGGCTTTGCACTGCAACACATCTTACTTAACTGCTGTTGCAAATGATTATAGTTACGATGCAATTTATGCAAGACTACTAGATGGAATTGGCAATAGTGGAGATATTTTAATAGGTTTAACAACTAGTGGCAACAGTAAAAATATTATTCAGGCTTTTGAAGTAGCAAATGCAAAAAATATTACAACCATAGCATTTACAGGTAATACTGGTGGTGATATAAAAGGGCTTACCAAGTATTTATTAAACGTACCAAGCAATAATACACCTCGTATTCAAGAAAGCCATATTATGTTGGGGCATATTATTTGCGAATTAGTGGAAGAAAAATTATTTTAGTTTTATAACCATCAGTTGAATTTTGTAGCAGCATTTGTTGCGTTTCACATTTGTATTTTTTTATGCAATTATTAAAAAATATAAAAAATAACTGGACTCTGTTTTTAGACAGAGATGGAGTAATTAACTATGAAAAAGAAAATAGCTATATTTTTAATTGGGAGGAATTTCGTTTTTACCCAGAAGTAAAAGAAGCATTGAAAATACTTCAGCAATATTTTGCAACTATTGTTGTTGTTACCAATCAAAGAGGTATTGGCAAACAATTAATGAGTGAGGGAGATTTACAAAACATTCATCAAAACATGGTGCAAGAAATACAAAATGCCGGTGGCAGAATAGATAAAATATATTTTTGTTCAGATTTGGAAAATACTTCGCCATGCCGAAAACCCAATACAGGTATGGCTTTGCAGGCAAAAAAAGATTTTCCTGCAATGGATTTTACTAAAAGCATTATGGTAGGCAATAAATTAAGTGATATGCAATTTGGGAAAAATGCAGGCATGCATACCGTTTTTGTTGCTACTACACACCCACAAACACCTTACCCCCATGCAACTATTGATGCAAGATTTAAAAACCTTTTAGAATTTGCATTAGCAATTCAACATGCAAAATAATATTGATAATTTTAATACCAATATTTCCACATACCCATTTTTGAACGTTTTTACTTTTAGGGTTTATTTATCTTTACCCCTTTAAAAACTATCATTCATAGTCTTATCTTAAATAATGTATAATGCTTAAAGTAGGTGTATTTGGTGTAGGCCATTTAGGAAAATTTCATTTAAATAACTGGAAAGAAATAGAAGGTATTAAAATAGTTGGTTTTTTTGACCCAAACAACGATGCAGCTAAAGAAGTTACTGCAACCTATGGCATTAAAAGATTTTTAGATGAAGATAAATTAATAGACGCTTGTGATATTATTGATATTGTAGTACCAACCGACTGGCATTTTGAAGTTTGTTCAAAAGCAGTACGTAAAGGCAAACATGTTTTTGTTGAAAAGCCATTATGCAACACTATTCCAGAAGCTAAAGCTTTAGTGGAAATGGTTAGAGAAGCAAATATTAAAATGCAAGTAGGGCATGTAGAAAGGTTTAACCCTGCTTATTTAGCCTTAAAAGATTTATCGTTAAACCCTATGTTTATTGAAGTACATAGGTTGGCACAATTTAACCCAAGAGGTACAGAAGTTAGCGTAATACTAGATTTAATGATACACGATTTAGACATTATTTTAAGTTTAGTAAAAAGCGATGTGAAAACAATTAGTGCAAATGGTGTTGCAGTGATGACAGATACACCAGACATTGCTAACGTAAGAATAGAGTTTAACAATGGCTGTGTTGCTAACTTAACCAGCAGCAGAATTAGCATGAAGAAAATGCGAAAAATGCGTTTGTTTCAAAAAGATAGTTATATAGGTATTGATTTTTTAGAAAAGAAAACAGAAATAATTAAACTTAAAGAACCAACAGATAAGAATGTTTTTGCCTTTGATGTAGAAACGCCAAAAGGTAAAAAAACTATTGCAGTTGCTAACCCTACAATAACAGAAGCTAATGCAATTAAATTAGAATTAGAAGCTTTTGTAGATAGCATTTTAAACAATAAACAAACTATTGTTAATGAAATTGATGGCTACTTAGCTATGGAAGTAGCTCATCAAATTTTAAATAAAATAAACAATAACTAAATAACTTTTTACAATCCTTTTGTTTATTCAATCTTAACAAAAATGAGGTTCGTTTTTAAATAGATGTATGTGCAAATTAATTCTATTACAACATCATTAGTAATAGTGATAAAACATCTGAATGAAAATATTTATAGTAATAACAAGTTTAATTATTTATAAACCCATTTAATTCCTCTGCTATTTTTCTATCATTACTTAGACGGGGTACTTTATTTTGCCCTCCTAATTTTCCTATACTTTTCATATAATCTATAAATCCATTTTTTCTGATACAATTTATATGCAAGGTTTGTAAAATATTTCCTTTTATTAAATCGTCGTAATACACATTTTTATCTCGTAAATTCTTATCTACTTTCTCTATAAAGCTTGGCAAATTTTTGGGCAAATTTTCAAACTCTATAAACCATTCATGAAAGCTTTTTCCTTTACCTTGTGCTACATTTGGGGCAACTGTAAACTCAATTATTTTTATATTTTCTTCATTGGCTGCTTTTAATAATGCATGTTCTACTTCTTCAGCAATTACATGCTCTCCAAACGCACTAATAAAATGTTTTATTCTACCACTTACAATAATTTTATAAGGATTTAAACTAACAAATTTTACAGTATCGCCTATATTATAACCCCATAAACCTGCATTGCTATTAATGATTAGTGCATAATTTTCTCCAAGCTTAACATCTTGTAAGCAAAGCCTGGTTGGGTTTTCAGTAAAAATTTCTGCAGCAGGAATAAATTCGTAAAAAATTCCTGAGTTGGTGTTTAACAATAAACCTTCTTCTTGCTGTGAGTTTTGAAATGCAAAAAAACCTTCGCTGGCAGGAAATAATTCTATAGTATCAATTTTCTTTCCAATGCTTTCAAATAATTTAGCTTTATAAGGTTCAAAGTTTACCCCCCCTTGCACCATTACACTAAAGTTTGGAAAAAGTTCGGCAATTGTTTTCCCCGATTTCTCTGTTAACTTATCAAAATACATTTGCACCCATGGCGGAATTCCACTAATTAAAGTCATGTTCTTTTGAATAGTTTCTTCTACAATTTTCTCCAATTTTGTTTCCCATTCTTCAATACAATTGGTAGTATAAGAAGGCAGTTGATTCGTTCTTAAATATTGTGGTACATGATGGTTCACAATTCCACTTAACCTACCTGTTGGAATGTTGCCTACTCTTTCTAAAACAGGGCTTCCACTTAAAAAAATCATTTTACCAGCAGCAAAGTTTGTATTACCCGTTTCGTTCATATAACACAACAATGCATTACGTGCTGTGTTAATATGGTTAGAAATAGAATCTTTTGTAATGGGAATATATTTTACGCCACTTGTGGTGCCACTTGTTTTAGCTAAATAAATGGGTTTACCTTTCCATAAAATATTTTGCTTGCCTTCTTTAATAAGTTCAATATAATTCTTAAATTGTTCGTAATCTCTAATTGGAACAGCATTTGCAAAAGTTGCATAATTATTAATGTCTTTAAAGAAATGGTCATTGCCAAATTGAGTGTTTTTTGCAGTTTTAATAAGACTAGTAAAAATAGATTTTTGATCTACAACAGCATTCTGAATACTTTTTTTAACTTGCTTTGAAACTATTGCTGCAAAAGGCTTTGCTAATATAGATTTTATGTTTTTCATAAGCTAATTAGTTATTGTATAGGTATTCAACTGTGCCTAATAACTGCTTTTTTTTATCGTAACACACTTCCTTCTCTTTCAACCCTAAACTATTGTAAGTATAAACCCAAATGTTATAATTAGTGCCGCCAGCAATTACCTGAATCATTTTGCTTACTCTTCCTTCTGTATCGTATTCATATAAAAAATCGGGTAGCATTTTTTTAGCTTTGTTATTATACCTTACAATATCAGTAAGCCAATTTTTATCATTATAATAGTAATAATAATTTTCTATCATTTTTCCATTTCTCACCCACTGTTCTTCAATAATCAAATTATTTTCATCAGAAATAAAGTTAACTACAGTTGTATCTTTTCCATTTTTAATCTTAAACATTTTTTCAGGAGTAGAGTTAGATTTATAAAACCAAATATGTTCTTCTTTACTATTGGATGTAATAAAAGTATCTGTAGTACCAGATACAATGGATTGAAGCTTATTATCAATATAAGAATAATTGGAAGTAGTTGAAACACCATCTTCTTCATTAATAGTTTTTACTATTTTCCCATTTTCAAAAAAAGATTTTAAAACAGATTTACTACCCGATGATTGTTGTGATTGTGTAGTAATTTCATTGCCATTTTTATGAATACTTTGCATAATAAAAAAATCATTTATTATGCTACCATCACTTTCTTTACTAACTGTTTTTATTGTTTTAATATTTTGTTTTACATATAATTGTTGTA
>JAIBAV010000099.1 GCA_019695015.1 Chitinophagaceae bacterium | reverse complement strand
TAAAATTATACCAAGTAGAGAACATTATTACTTAGAAGGCCCAAAACATAGAGTTAATGAGCTTGTATGGGTTTGGAGTATTTTTGTTGAATTTATTGGAGCAATAAGAAAATTACATTTTACGGGTCCCTGTATTACTGTTTTTGGTAGTGCCAGATTTAAAGAAGATAATGAATATTACATTGCAGCCAGAGAGTTTGGAAAAAGAATTGCACAATTAGGTTTTACCACTATGACTGGTGGAGGACCAGGAATTATGGAAGCAGCCAACAGGGGTGCATTTGAAAATGGTGGATATAGTATTGGCTGTAATATTAAACTACCTTTTGAGCAAAAAGAAAATCCATACATAAACAAATCGTACACGTTTAATTATTTTTTTTCTCGTAAGGTTTTACTTGTAAAATATTCTTATGCTTTTATAATAATGCCTGGTGGGTTTGGTACAATGGATGAATTGTTTGAAACCTTAACTCTAATTCAAACAAAAACAATAAATAATTTTCCGGTTGTTTTATATGGTAAAAAATATTTTCAACCCCTTATAAATTATATTGAAGAAATGATAGAGCAAAAAACAATATCTAAAGAAGATTTGAATTTACTTTTAGTAACCGATGATTTTGAGGAAGCTATAAATCATATAAAGGCCTATGTACATAAGCATTATAAGGTAAAACCACGCAAAAGGCTTTGGTGGTTATTCGAAAAAAAATAAATGGTTTATAGTTCCCAATCAAAATCTAAAACCTCTCTACGAGAGGTTGGTTTTTGTTGCCCATTGGTTAACCTGGTTACATTTTCACTCACATATTTCATTAGCTCGCTAATAGAAGTTTTACTATTAAAGTCTCCTTCTTCATCTGCTTCAAAATTTTCTAAAGCTTTTCTTATACAATAAGTAAAAACACCATTATTCCATGTTGCACTTTCAAAAGCAAACTCTAAACCACCTGCAGCAGATATTACAACACTTCCGTTGTTGTTGGTAAAATCAGAAAAAAGATTTTGCATTAATTCAAACGTGTTGTTTAAACTTACTTTACTAAGCTTTTTCTTTTTTATTGTGCTTCTAGTTACCACAGTTGTTTTATTTGTATCTGTATTATCCACAAATAATTTTGAAGAGTCTTTTTTAAGTTCTTCTTTATCTAAAGCTCCACTATGACAAGCATCTATTAGTAATAATTTTTTTTGTGCAGGAACGCTGTCTAGAATTTTTTCTAACATTTCATATTTTAAACCTCTTTTGTTAGGGTTATTAAAATCAATATCGTAAGTACCATAATAAAAATCATAGTTTTTATCTAACATACCATGACCTGTAATAGCAATAATTACTTTATCGTTTGGGTTGGCAGTTAATAATTTTTTTCTAAGGGTAAGAATATTTTCAATGGTTACTTTGCTATCTATTAAAGTATCTACTACTACATTATTTTTATCTTTTGTAAAAGTGGTTGCTAAATCTCTAACATCTTTAGCTGCATAGTGCAGGTTCATATCTTTATCCTTATAATTAGAAACACCAATACCTATAAACCATGTTTTAGCTGAGGTATCTGCATTGCTGTTACATCTTACTTCAAAGGTTTGCTGTAAAGAGTTTTGACCAGAGGAATTAGTGCAAAAAAGTTTGATAAAATTTTTGCCTACCGCCAAAGGAATTTTTATGGTAATAGAAGTATCGTGGCTTTGGTTGCCCATATTTTTTCCTGCAAAACCATAAACTGGGTTATTGTTTACTAAAACATGCAATGCCTTTATAGGTTGTTTTTCGTGATAGCAATTAATTGTTAACTCGGTAAAATTTAAATTGGTAAAGTAGCTTACATCTGTATTGTCTGTAATGCTTAAAGAGGGTAATTGCTCAATTTGCGATAGGTTAATACTTGAAGAGTTGTTTTTCTTTAATCTTTTTGAAACTGCTTTTTTGTATGCTGCAATTAATGTAGTATCACCCAAACCAGACTTTGCCAACACCTTATCTGGCCTATTAAACTCCAAATCAAACTGTTCAAATGGATATATATTTTCATTTAATTTAAAACTTAATCCCTCTAAAGAGTTTTTACTTGCCATGTAATATCCTGTTGTATCTGCAGCTACAAAATCTAACCCAGCAGGTGTAAAAATATTTAAAAGCTTTTCTCCTGTGCTTGCATTAAATAAGCAAATTTTAGAATCGAAACCACCCGTTGCAAGGTACTTGCAATTATTGCTAAAAGCCAAACCCATTCCAATTACATCATGAGCCTTAATAGTGTAAAGTAGCTTTTCTTTTTCAACATCTATTACTGCAATATTTGTTTCGTTATAATAAGCAGCCAATAGTTTTTTATTAGAAGATAATTGTAAAAAGCCAGCAACATCATTTACATTAGTTAATGTATAAGTTTTTTCTACCTTTAAATTTTTTACATTATTTTTTGTTATAGTACCATTATTGTTATTGAAATAAAAACAGTTTTTAGCAACAATAAAATCGTAAAATTTTTTTATAGACGGGAGTGTTATAATTTTTGAACTAGATAAATTTACTCTATACATATCAGCAATTTTACCTGTTGTACTTATAACTAAATCATTATTATCACTATAGAATTTTACGAGGTTAATAAATTTATTTTCCTTTAAATTTATTGTAGCAGAAAATACAATGGCGGGCTCTATAATAAAATTATTAACCCTATAGCCTTCTATGCTACCCTTTTTGCTAATTAAATAAATAATATTATTTTTTTCGTTGAAAAAATATTGTGCTAAAGTGTCTTTGGTTGTTAATTCAATAGATGAAATAGTTTTTTTAGATAAATGGTTAAACAAAGAGATAGAAAGGCTGCCACTTACAAATGAAATAGAATCATTAATCATGAATTTTGTGTTATAAATAGCCTGTGCTGCATAAAAAAGTTGGTGTGTGCTATTGTTGGAAAAATCGAATTTTACTATTCTTTCCCCAACGGTAAATAGAGCATCATCTTTTGCACTAAACTGTAAGGTTATATTTGGATTGGTATATTGTTTGTTTATTTTTAACTCCACATTTGTATTAAAACTGTGAATGTTTTTATATCCACTAATATCAAAGAGTTTTGTTTTACTTATGTATGGGTAGGTTGCAAAAATTCCCATTTGATCGGTAGTAAAATTTAATGTATTTAAATAAGCATATTTATTTGCAGTTTTTGTTATTGCTTTTAAATAGCCTGTGTTTAGGTCAACTAATACAACACTGTTTTGTTGGTTGGCATAAGTAAGTAAACTGCCATCTGGTGAAAAATCGGGCTCGTTATAAAACTTTGTATCCCCGTATTGGGCAACAGCTATTTTTTCTTTAAAATAAAATTTATTTTTATATAAATTCCAAACATTAATAGAGCTATCGTTGGCAGTATAAAATAAATAATTACCGTTGTAGCTAACTTTCATATTTAAAAGCTTTGCTTTTTTTCTGTACCAATTCACATCATGTTTTGTTTGTAAATTCCAACGATAAACCATACTATCCGTACCACTACTAAATAAAATATCTTCGTTTCTACCAACATAGCAAAGCTGTGTAACTGCACCTTTGTGTTTATTTAAACTGTATAGTTTTTCGCCAGTTATAAAATTCCACACTTTTATTAAAGAGTCATATCCGCCACTTGCTATTTCTTTATTATTAGGAGAAAAAGCAATACAGTATTCAGTATTAGAGGTATTAATTGTAGTAATTACTGCATAATCAAATGTGCTATAAATTTTAATGGTTTTATTATCACTACAGGTTGCAAAATAACGGCCATTGGGGCTGTATGCTATGGAATAAACTATTTCATTTTGTGGTTGAAAAGTGTGAATTGTTTTTCCTAGATGTAAATCCCAAATTCTGATAGTATTATTTGCATCGTTGGTTGCATAATATTTGCCAGATGGATGCATTGCAACACTATAGCTTGCAAACTCTCCAAGCTGTACTTCTAAACTTACTTTATTATTAGTGTGTATTTTTTGTAATGCCTTTTTGGTTATTGTTAGACCTTCTTTGTTATTAGATTTGGTAAAAAACTTTTCTGCCTTTTTTAAAGCAGTATCTGCCAAGGAAATACTTCCTGTTTTGTATTGAAACAAACCATTTAAAAAACTTAGCCACCCACCAACATCAATATTTTTTTCACTTTCATACACTGCCGCAAAACCCATTAAAGCAATTCTAACATTTAGCAAATCGTTTTTATCAAAAGCATTTAGTGTTAGGGTTACCCATTTTTCAATAATATTATTCTGTTTAATTTGATTCTTTAAAGCATAAGCAATTTCGGCCCTTTTATTTTTTTCTGTTTGAGCAATATAGAGTAAAAGATCATCGTTGGCCATTGGGGTATTATTTAAAAGCCAGGTAGCATAAATTTCAGAAAATGAAAAATTATTGCCAATATACTTACCTGGGTATGCTTTCATAAAGTTTATAAAAGCAACTATATGTTTAGTGTTGGTGCTATCAAAGGCTTTAATAATATTAACGCCTTTAAAAATTCCTTCTGTTGCTTTTTGGGCTAAAGTATTATTTGGTTTTAAAGTATCTTCTGCGTAAGCATTTTGAACATAAAATAATTCAACTTTTAAGTTTTTTATTAGCTCAAAATGAATTTTTTCATCATCGTAATACAACAAAAATCTACGGCTTAATAATAGTTTTTCTTTTGTATTATCCAACAAGTTTATTCCAATATCTAACAATGGCACAAACTTATTTTTTTTTGCACTCACAGGGGTTTGGCAATAAATATTAGCCAAATCTTTAGGCTCTATTGGTACAGTAGAGGATGATTTAATATATATAATGGTTCTGTTATTTTCAACACTTACAACTCTTCCTATACCTATAGAATAACTATTTTTTACATCTTCTTCATTTTTATATTTATCATCGTATCTTTTATAAATATTTACTTTGTAATCGTCATTTGCTATACCATCGTATTTGCCTGCAGCAACTATTATTTTTAAGCTGTCAGAGTTTTTAAAACTATCTATTTGAAGAATAGGGAAATAAATATAACTGCCAAAGGTGGTGGTCATTTTTGGGTAATTAAAAGTCCAGTTTTTTTCTAGAATAGTATTATGTAAGTTATTTAAAAATAGAATAGCATTGGATTCGGGAATAATATGTTTAAATTTTCTAGCATTCAAAAGTCCCTTGTACATATAATAATGAGCATTATCCGGCTCTTGTAAATACATGTAACAAATACCTTTATTTATATTTAAAGAGGAGTATTTATCGTCTGAATATTTATTTTGCTTTTCAGCAATTTTTTCTGATAAATTAAAGTAGTATAATGCAGAATCATATTTTTCAGCAAGTAGCAAGTTGGTGCCTTTTTCAAAATGTGCTTTAAAATCAATTTCTGAATTTGTTTGGCTAAAAACAAAGAGATGAAAAATTAAAAAAGTAGAAAGTAAAACTAATTTCATATAAAACAGGTAAACTTATTTCATAAAACAAAAAGGGATACAGTTACAAAATACAATTTTTCCGAAATAATGGTTGTTAATATCAGTTTAAACTTAGTTTGATAGCTCTTGTTTTAAAAACTTTGCTGTATAACTTTCTTTATTAAGAATCATTTCTTCGGGTGTGCCTTCAAATAATATTTCACCTCCACCATCGCCTCCTTCAGGCCCTAAATCAATAATATAATCTGCAAGTTTTATAACATCTAAGTTGTGTTCAATAATTAAAACAGTATTGCCTCTATCCACCAATTTGTTTACCACTTCCATTAACAATTGTATATCTTGAAAATGTAACCCAGTAGTTGGCTCATCAAGAATATAAAAAGTTTTGCCTGTGTCTTTTTTGCCTAATTCTGTAGATAATTTTACACGTTGAGCTTCGCCACCACTAAGTGTTACAGCACTTTGCCCAAGCGTTAAATAGCCCAAGCCTACATCTTGTAGAACTTTTATTTTTCTGTAAAGCCAGGGCACTGCATTAAAAAATTCACAGGCTTCATCAACTGTCATGTTTAGCACATCGCTAATGCTTTTTCCTTTATATCTTATTTCTAATGTTTCTCTGTTATATCTTTTACCATTACACTTTTCGCAGTGTACATAAACATCTGGTAAAAAATTCATTTCAATCACTTTCATTCCGCCGCCTTCACAAACTTCGCATCTGCCTGTTTTTACATTAAATGAAAATCTGCCTGCAGTATAACCTCTTATTTTTGCTTCTGGTACACTGGCAAACAAAGTTCTAATTTCCGTAAAAAAACCACAATAAGTGGCAGGGTTGCTTCTTGGTGTTCTGCCAATTGGGCTTTGGTCTATTTCAATTACTTTATCTATATTCTCTAAACCATTAATACTTTTAAATTCCTTAATTGGAATATTACTTTTATAACAATGTTTGCTTAAAATTGGATACAGTGTTTCATTAATTAAAGTGCTTTTACCACTACCGCTTACACCTGTTATAACAATTAAATTTCCTAATGGAAGTTTGGTTGTTATGGTTTTTAAATTATTGCCACTAGCACCAATTAGTTCAATAAATTTACCATTACCCTTCCTTCTTACATTGGGAATAGAGATAGCCTTTTTGCCAGATAAATATTGTGCTGTATCGCTGTTGCTTTTTAATATTTCTTTAGGTGTGCCAAATGCTACAATTTGTCCTCCATGCTTACCAGCCTTTGGTCCAATATCTACCAAATAATCGCTAGCTAACATAATGTCTTTATCATGTTCTACCACTAAAATGCTATTACCAATATCTCTTAAATTTTTTAAAGAATCTATTAGTTTATGATTATCTCGTTGATGAAGTCCAATACTTGGTTCGTCTAAAATATAGGTTATACCCTGTAGTTTACTACCTATTTGTGTTGCCAATCTAATTCGCTGAGCTTCGCCACCACTAAGGCTTTTACTGCTTCTGTTTAACGATAAATAGCTTAGGCCAACATCTAATAAAAATTGCAATCGTTCTCTTATTTCTTTTAAAATATCTTTTGCAATTATGTTTTGTTTTGAATTTAAATTATGTTCAATAGTATTAAGCCAAAGCATAAGTTTATCTAAATTCATTTCGCTGATATCGCTTATGTTTTTGTTGTTTATTTTTATCCATAAACTTTCTTTTCTTAATTTTTTTCCATTACAACTACTGCATATACCTTGAGTCATGAATTTTTCTACCCAACCTTGTAAAAAATCAGTACTGTTGGTAGATGTAAACCATCGTTTTAACATAGGAATAATTCCTTCGTAACTGCCAGTGTATTCGTTAGGAATATTTTCATCGTTCATGTTTATTACTAAATCCTGTGTAATATTTTTATCGCCAAAGAGTATTAGGTTTAGTTGTTGGTCTGAAAGTTTTTCTAAAGGAGTATCTAAGCTAATTTTATTTTTTTTTGCAAAATCAACAACTTGTTTAAAAACGCTAGCATCTCTTTCTTCTCCCAAAGGCACAATGCCTCCTTCTTTTATTGTTTTGGATTTATTGGGTAAAACAGCATCTATATTAATATTATATTCAACTCCTAAGCCTTTACAGGTTGGGCAAGCACCATAAGGCGAGTTGAATGAAAATGTATTTGGTGAAGGTTCTTCGTAAGAAATACCAGTATCCACACACATTAACTGTTTACTAAAAACAGCATCTTTGTTGTTGGATATTTGATTGGCAGATGCAACAAATATTAAATCTTTACCAATTTTTAAACTTTGTTGTATGCTTTGGCTTAGCCTTAATTTCATATTCATTGTAACCTCAAGTCTATCCACTACAATTTCAATATTGTGTACTTTATATCTATCCACTTGTAGTTTAGGTGTTAAGTCTTTTACTTCTCCATCAATTCTTACTTTTAAAAATCCTTTTTTTCTGGTTTCTTCAAACAGTTCTCTATAGTGTCCTTTTCTGCCACGAACCAATGGTGCTAAAATTAAAATCTTCTCTTCTTTAAACTTTTCAAAAATGGTTTGTATAATTTCCTCTTCGCTTAGTTTAACCATTTTTTTCCCTGTATTATAGCTATAAGCTTCTCCAATACGGGCAAATAGTAAACGCAAAAAATCATACAATTCAGTTACTGTGCCTACTGTACTTCTTGGGTTTTTATTTGTTGTTTTTTGTTCTATAGAAATAACAGGAGAAAGACCAGAAATTTTATCTACATCGGGCCGTTCCATATTGCCTAAAAATTGTCTTGCATAAGCACCAAAGCTTTCCATATACCTTCTTTGCCCCTCATTATAAATAGTATCAAATGCTAAAGAACTTTTACCACTCCCACTTACACCTGTAAAAACCACAAGTTTATTTTTTGGAATAGCAATATCTATGTTTTTTAAATTATTTTCTCTTGCACCTTGTACTATAATCTTACTATTATCAAAGTTATCATTAGCAATTAATTTAGATGTACGTTTTGCCACAAGCATTTTTTTAAAAGAAGTGTAAAAGTATTACTTGCAATTTGTTTTGTTGGTAATTGTTTCAATAATAATAAAAGAGAAAACAAAATATTTATTTATAGTGTTAATAAAATTTATACATCTGTTTCTTTTATGCACATATTTTAAAATACCCTTAAGTGGGTATTGAATTAAGTATTAATTACTTTACCTTCGGCTTTATTATTTAACCCTTTTATAAAATTTTAACAACATGAAAAAAATTTTTATTATTGCTTTAGCTGCCTTAGTAGGCTTTACGGCTAATGCACAAGAAAAAAAAGAGTCTTCATCTAGCAAAGGTTTTAGCTTTGGTGCTGGCCCTGCTTTATCTATGCCAATTGGTAGCTTTGGTACAACACATAGTTTTGGCTATGGTGTAGAATTACAAGGTACTTACCATGCATCTGAAAGTTTTGAAGCATTTGCACAATTAGGTTGGAGCAACTTCTCTATCAAATCTGCTTATGGTGGTGGAAGCCAAAGTTTAATTCCAGTTTTAGTTGGTGGTCGTTATGTATCTGGTGGTTTTACTGCTGGTGCTGGAATAGGGTTTGGTTCTTTCTCTAAAGGCGGTGGTAGCGGCTTTGCTTATAGCCCACAAATTGGATACAATTTTGACAAATTTAACTTAAACTTACACTATACTGCATTATCTGCTAAAGGTGGAGGTTCTATAGGTTATATTGGTCTTAAAGGATATTATAACTTTTAGTATTTACTAAGGTTAAATAGTAAAAAACCACTTCGTAAAGAAGTGGTTTTTTATTGTAAGACATTTTTTTATTTGAAATAATGCTATAAATTTTTTGAAATAATTTATAAATAAGTATATTTAGTAACTAAATTTATTTGTATGTTAAAAAACAATAAGAAAAAATTAATTATTGTAAGCTTGTTATCGTGTATTATTTCAGTATCAATTTTTTCATTTACTAATAAGCAACAAGGTCCAGTAAAATTTAAAAATTTAAAAGTATTACCACAGGATATTTCTGATGAAGATTTAGATAAGGTAATGGATGGGTTTAAGGCTGCCTTGGGTGTTAAATGTGGTTTTTGCCATGCTCCATCAAAAGAGAATCCTAAAAAATTAGATATGGCAAGCGATGATAATCCAAGAAAAGATATTACAAGAGAAATGATGAGAATGACACAGGAAATGAATATGAAGTACATTTCTAAAATACCACATGCCGATACTGTTAAACTTCAAATGCTTACTTGCAATACTTGCCACAGAGGGGCAACAAAACCTTTTGGCGAACCACTTGTAAAGCCAAAGCAGTAAAGATTGTATTTAATAATTACCGAAGCCTTATTATTTGAAAAAAGTAGTAAGGCTTTTTATTTTTTTATTTGCCTTAAAAAGCCCCTTATTTCATGCCTCATTTCATCGCCTATTTCATCAGAAGGGATTAATAGGAAGGATTTTGGGTTGAAATATAAATGAAAAAAATTAGGGCTTTCGGTATAACTCTGAAATTTATCCCAACTCCATTCTATTTCTCCTTTTTCTGATTCTAATACAATGCCCTTTTGCTGCAATGTAACAATAAAATAATGTTTAAACATTTCAGTTTTTTTATAAACAGTATAAGGCAAAATATACCAACTAGCAATCATAATAGCTAGCCATAAAATAGAGCCTAATAAAAAATACTCAGGACGAATTTTTTTAGAATAAAATAAAATAGCAGATACAATTGCAAATACATTCACAACAATAACCAAAAGTCTAATTTCTTTTCTAGAAATAAAATGAAATCGTAAAGCTTGAATTGTTTTCTTTTTATTATAATTAAAACCAAATTGCATAATTATTAGTTTACGTTACTTTGAACAAAGTAAAGGAGAAAGTGTGTCATTCTGAGCGTAAGTGAAACAAAAAAGCCATGTCATACTGAGCGTCAGCGAAGAATCTTTAATTCTATGTCATTCCGAGCCTGCGAAGAATCTCTTTGTATTAAACCTTTAGATGCTTCTTTGCCTCAGCATGACAAGAAAAGGTTTGTCATTCCGAGTTTACGAGGAATCTCATTGTTCTTAACCTTTAGATCCTTCGCTACGCTCAGGATGACACGAAAAGGGATCAGGATGAAATAAAATAGGGCTCAGGATAAAATATAGTGAATAAAGTGAATTAAAAAATGCTTGTCATTCCGAATTTACGAGGAATCTCTTTGTTCTTAACCTTTAGATCCTTCGCTACGCTCAGGATGACAAAAAAAGGGGAGCAGGATGACAAGAAAAGGGGCTCAGAATGACATAAAGGAAAATCAGAATAAAATGAAATTGGTTTTTTGCAACTCCTAATTATTTACCCATTATTAGCCATTTTTTCGGCATTTTCTGCTAATTGCAAATTTTCAATAAACTCATCTATCTCTCCATTTATTACAGCATCTAAATTGTAAGATGTAAGTCCTATTCTATGGTCTGTTACCCTGCCTTGAGGCCAATTATAAGTTCTAATTTTTGCACTTCTATCACCAGTACTTACTAAGGTTTTTCTTTGTCTGGCAATTTCATCTTCTTGTTTGCGTACCTGCTCTTCGTATAATTTACTTCTTAACATAGTCATTGCTTTTTCTCTGTTTGCCAACTGCGTTCTTTCTGTTTGGCAAACCACAACAATACCTGTAGGTAAGTGGGTAAGAAATACTTTTGTTTCTACTTTGTTTACATTTTGTCCCCCAGCACCACCACTACGTGCGGTTTCCATTTTTACATCACTTTCTTTTAATTCAACATCAACCTCTTCTGCCTCTGGCATAACAGCAACAGTAGCAGCACTTGTATGAACTCTGCCCTGAGTTTCTGTATTAGGTACACGTTGTACACGATGCACTCCACTTTCAAATTTTAAAGTACCATAAACATCTTCGCCTGTAACTTCTACAACAACTTCTTTATAACCACCAACAGTTCCTTCGCTTTCGCTTACTACACTTGCCTTCCAGCCCTTTTTTTGGCAATAACGCAAATACATACCTAATAAATCTCCTGCAAACAAGCTTGCCTCATCTCCTCCAGTACCTGCACGAATTTCTAGTATAGCATTTTTATCATCTTGTGGGTCTTTAGGAATTAATAATTGAGTTAATTGTTTTTCTAAGGTTTCTTTTTGTTCTTCTAATTCGGGTAATTCCATTTTGGCAAGTTCTTTCAGATCTTCGTCGTTACTATTTAAACTTTCTTTGGCAAAAGCATGGTCGGTTAATACTTTTTTATATAACTCAAATGGTTGTACAATTTTTTCGAGAGAACGATATTCTTTACTTAGTTTACCAAACTCTTTTTGGTTATTAATAATTTCAGGGTTGGTTAATGCTACACCAATTTGGTCGAACCTTGCTTTAATTGCATCTAACTTATCAATCATGCCACTTTATTTTTGGGAGTGCAAAAGTAATACATTGGCTTGTTTAAGTTGGAGATAAAATAAGTAGATTTTTTTTAAATATAAAGGAATCATGTAATTTTACTTATTAATTTAACCAAAAACGAATATTATGAAAAAAACGTTCATTATTGCATTATTTGTTACTTTAGGGTTAACAGTAAATGCACAAACCGAAAAAAGTACATGGTTATTAGGAGGCGATATTTCACTTTCAATTAATTCACCAAAGGGCGGAGGTTCCAATACTGTTTTTACTTTATCTCCAGATGCTGGTTATTTCTTCATGAAAAATTATGCAATTGGCGGTATGTTTAACTTAACAACAGGAGGTGGACAAACTAGTTGGATGTTGGCTCCTTTTATTAGAGGCTATTTTTCAAATAATAAAACTGGTAAACCATTTGCACAAGTTGGATTAGGCGTTGGAGGGGCAGGTGGTGGAACAACAACAAGTTTTGTTTTAAAGGGTGGATATGCAATGTTTTTAAATAAAAGCGTTGCTTTAGAAATGGGCGGCCAACTGGCTTTACAAACAGGGTTAACACAGTTTGCACTTGGGGCTGGCTTTCAAATACATTTTGCAAAATAATTTTGAAAAAGCTTAAGAATAAAATAACTACTCATAACAGGGTAGTTATTTTATTTTATCATCCCTTTAATTTCGTTTAACTTCATTAATGCTTCTACTGGTGTTAGCCTGTTAATATCTATACCTTCTAATGTTTTTCTAATATCTTCAAAAACCTGTGTTTGTGTATCAAAAATAGAGAGTTGTAATTTAGGAGTGTTTAAAGATTTTATCTTATCTCCTAGATCTTGTATCATTGGTTTTATATTTTGCTCCTCTGGTATTTCTGTTTTTTGTTCTAATATTTTTAAAATTTCATTTGCTCTGTTTATTAACTCCTGTGGCATTCCTGCCATTTTTGCCACATGAATACCAAAACTATGTGTACTGCCACCTTTGGCTAATTTTCGTAAAAAAATAATTTTATTTCCAACTTCTTTATTGGTAATATGATAATTTTTAACACGGGTTAATTTTTCTTCCAATTCATTTAATTCGTGATAATGTGTTGCAAATAATGTTTTAGGTTTTGCGGTAGATTGGTGTAAATATTCTACAATACTCCAAGCAATGCTAATACCATCGTAAGTAGAGGTTCCCCTGCCAATTTCGTCTAATAAAATTAAACTTCTGTTAGAAATATTATTGATGATGGAGGCGGTTTCATTCATTTCTACCATAAAAGTACTTTCTCCGCCACTTAAATTATCACTTGCTCCTACACGGGTAAAAATTTTATCGGTTAAAGGAATTTTTGCAGTATCTACTGGTACAAAGCTACCAATGTGGGCCATTAGTGTTATTAGTGCTGTTTGCCTTAATATGGCACTTTTACCACTCATATTTGGGCCAGTAAGAATGATTATTTGTTGGCTATCTGCATCTGCATAAATATCATTTGCAATAAATGCTTTGCCTTCTGGT
>JAIBAV010000055.1 GCA_019695015.1 Chitinophagaceae bacterium | reverse complement strand
CTTTTTCTTGTTCTAAAGCTGCATCTTGTGTTGCAATTTGAGCATCTAATTGTAGTTTTCTGTTTGTCTCTGATTCTTGTTGTTCATTTAGCTCTTTATAGGTTAAATTAAATCCTTCTAAAGATGATTTAGCTAATTCGATTGCTATTTCTTTATACTCGTTTTTTATTTCATAAAATTTCTCTGCTTTTTTTGCTTGGTTTTCTAAAGATTTTAATTGATTGTTAATTTCAAATAAAATATCCTCAATTCTAGACAAATCTTGTTCTGTAGCATCTAATTTATTCTTTGCTTCTTTTTTTCGTGTTTTGTAGATAGTAATGCCGGCTGCTTGTTCTAACATTTTTCTACGGCTATTATCTTTATCTTTAATAATATCATCTACCATTCCTAATTCAATAATTGCATAACTATCGTTGCTAACACCTGTATCTAAAAATAAATTATGTATATCTTTTAAACGGCATTGCACATCATTTAATCTATATTCACTATCACCATTTTTATAAAATCTTCTAGTAACAGTAACTGTAGAAAACTCGGTTGGTAAAAGGTTTTTTGTATTTTCAAAAGTCAAGCTTACTTCTGCTAAACCACTTGCACTTCTTGTTTTAGAGCCATTAAAAACCAAAGCTTCTAAATTCTCACTTCTTAATGCCGATATTTTTTGTTCGCCAATTACCCATCTAATGCTATCAATTATATTGCTTTTTCCGCAGCCATTAGGTCCAATAATTCCTGTAATACCTTCATCAAAACTTACCACAGTTTTATCTGCAAAACTTTTAAACCCTTTTATTTCTAACGATTTTAGTTTCATGCTACTTCTTCATTTTTTAAGTACCTGCGAACATAATTGTTTTAAGCTACTTATTAAAACACCAATTATGCAGTGTGTATAAAAGGTGAGAAAAAGTATTTGTAATTAATAATTATTCAATAAACAATAAGTATTTGATTATGAATTAAATACTACGTTACTATTCATTTAAATTTTCTATATTAACTCTAGTACTATTTATTATAATTTCAGAATATAAAATAAAATAAATCTCAAAATGTATTAATAATCAATTTGATACTAACCAAATAACAATTATAAAAAGTTGGCTTGTAAATGGCAAAAAATTACATTATAATTGCTATATTAATGATTCATAAAAAATATAATATGCCATCCTCCACACCAATTAAACGAAACGAAATACTGCAACTAATAAGTAGAGAACATCATTATGGTTTATTACTTAGCTGGAAAATTAGAGAAGGAATGAAAAAAAATGTTGAAATAAACAGAATAACGGATTATGTAAACTGGTTTTGGGAGAGCCATTTAATGCATCATTTTTTGATAGAAGAAAAATTTGTTTTTTCAATTTTACCAACTGAAAACAATTTAGTAATTCAGGCAATTAATGAACACGAAAATTTAAGAAAGTTATTTAACGAACCTGAAAAAAATGTAGAAACACTAAAATTAATTGAAAAAAATTTAGACCAACATATAAGGTTTGAAGAAAGAGTTTTGTTTAACGAAGTGCAATTAGTTGCCACCAACGAACAATTAGAATTAATTGCATTAAACCATACACATACCTTTTCTGATAACTGGAAAGATGAATTTTGGGCAACAGCAAAATAACACAACATCTCTATGGTTATATTTGGAATAGATAATTTATTGCGTTCAAACTGTAGCTGGAAAAAAGATAGAATTGCTTTGGTTACTAACCATGCTGCTACAACAAACCAACTGCAACCAAGTAGGAAATTGTTATTACAAAATGGTTTTAATTTGGTAAAATTATTTTCGCCAGAACATGGCTTAAACTTAATGGGAGAAGATGGGGTAAAAATAAATAATAGCACCGATGAACTTACTAAATTGCCCATTATTAGTTTGTATAACCAACAACTAAAACCATTAGAAAAAGATATTGATGATATTGATATTATTTTGTTTGATATACCTGATATAGGCTGTAGATTTTATACCTATTTGTGGACGATGACTTATATTTTAGAAGCTGCAGCACAATTTAATAAACCAATAATAACTTTAGACAGGCCTAACCCAATTTCTGGCAATTTTGAATTAGCAGAGGGTTGCCTTTTAGATGAGAAAAACTGTTCTTCCTTTATTGGTAGATTTAGTATTCCAATTCGTCATTGCTGTACCTTGGCAGAACTTGCAAATTATTTTAACAAAGTAAAAAATATTAATGCACAACTAGAATGTATTACTTGTTCAAATTGGAGCAGAAATATGTTTCAGCCAGACTGGAAAATAACATTTGTGCCTACATCGCCTGCAATACAAACTTTTAATGCTGCTTTGTATTATACAGGATTAGGCTTTTTAGAAGCTACCAATATTAGCGAAGGAAGAGGAACACAAAATGCATTTGAAATACTTGGTGCCCCATGGTTAAATAATGAAATGTTATGTGAGGTATTTAATAGCTTACAAGATGAAGTAGCTCTACAACCATATAATTTCACCCCAACATTTAGTAAATATAAAAATGAAAAATGTTATGGGGTTAGCTTAAAAGTGAAAAATATTTCAGTTTATCATCCTGTTCATACAGCATTATTGTTAATAAAAACAATTAAAGAAACTCATTCTACATATTTTGCTTGGAGTACTTACCCAACAATGGTAAACCAATCTGGAGAAAAACATTTGGATAAATTACTAGGAATTTTAAATAGCGAAAATTTATTAGAGTTATCTTTTCAACCATTTTTAAAAGAGTTAAATAAAATAACAGATTCAAAGGATTGGCAGCATAAAATAAATAGTTTTTTATTGTATTAAAAATGTTTACTAAAATTATTAATATCTTAAAACTTTATTCAAAATTTTAAAACTGCTTATTCTTGATTATGTTTGTACCTTATAAAATTTACACATGAAAAAAAGCATCTTACTTATAGCACTAATTGGATGTAGCTTTTTATTAAAAGCACAACAAAAATCTTATAAAATATCCATCATTGCATTTTATAATTTAGAGAATTTTTATGACACCATCAACGATCCAAATAAAAATGATGAAGAATTTACACCCGAAGGACCAAGAAATTACAATGGTGCCATTTATTGGGATAAAGTTGGGAAATTAGCAACTGTAATTTCAAAACTTGGTAGCGATGAGAAGCCAGAAAGTTTGAGCCCCGATGGTGCAGCTATTTTAGGTGTTGCAGAGGTAGAAAACGAAAGTGTTTTAAAAGATTTAACCAATCATCCATTACTTAAAAAAAGAAATTATCAAATTGTTCATTATGATAGTAAGGATGCAAGAGGTGTAGATGTTGCAATGCTCTACAACCCTAAATATTTTATTGTTGAAGATAGCAAACCACTTTTTGTACAATTACCTGGTGGTGCAAAAGATGCCTATTTTACAAGAGATATTCTATGGGTAAAAGGTAAACTTGATGGCGAAACGGTACATGTTTATGTTAATCACTGGCCTAGCAGATTAGGAGGAGAAGAACGTAGTGCACCAGCTAGAAATGCTGCTGCAATGGTTTGTAAAAAACATATTGATAGTATTGCTGCTGCAGATGGTGAACAAAAAGTAGTTATCATGGGCGACTTAAACGATAACCCTACCAACGAAAGTATTACACAAGTACTTAAAGCAAAAGCTAAAATAAAAGATGTTAGACCTGGTGGTTTGTTTAACCCTTGGATAAATTTATATAAAAAAGGTTATGGCACATTGGCCTATCAAGATGCTTGGGGTTTGTTTGACCAAATAATGATTTCTTACCCATGGTTAAGTCAAGAGCAAAATGGATTTTACTTTTTTAAACAAGTAATTTTTAACCGAGAATTTATGACTGAAAATAAAGGTCGTTATAAAGGTTACCCAATGCGTACTTGGGATGGTAATACATACAGAGGTGGTTATTGCGACCACTTTCCTACGTATATTGTTTTACTTAAAAAAATATAAAAAATTATCTATTTCAATTACATCAATAAGCAAATTGTTTTGAAAAAAATTATTACTAGTATCGTTGTCTTGTTTATATTTTCATGTAATGATAAACCCAAACAAAATGAGCATGAAAATATAGTTCAGGTGCAACAATTGCAATATAGTGTTCAAAACATATACCCTCATAACCAAACTTCTTTTACCGAGGGATTAGAGTGGCATAATGGTTTTTTGTATGAAGGCACAGGCGATACTGAATATGAGGGAAACAGTAAACTTGCTAAAATAAATCTTCTTACAGGTAATGACATTCAAAAAATTAACCTATCTAAAGAGTATTTTGGCGAAGGTATTACCTTACTAAATAATAAAATTTATCAACTAACCTATAAAGAACAAAAATGCTTTGTATATGATGCCAAAACATTAAAAAAAATAAATGAATTTACTTACGAAGGCGAAGGCTGGGGAATGACCAATAATGGCAAAGAAATTATTATGGGTAACGGCAGTAATAATTTATATTTCAGAAACCCTGAAAACTTTGCAATTACTAAAACATTAAATATTAATAATAATTATGGGCCAGTAACGGGGCTAAATGAATTAGAATATGTAGATGGATTTGTTTATGCAAATGTTTGGCCAAATTATAAAATTGTAAAAATAAATTTAAACACTTCTAAAGTTGTAGCTGAAGCTAGTTTAGAGGATATTTTACATAAGCACTCCCCTCAAGACATAGAAAGAAAAGTAGATGTATTAAATGGAATTGCTTATGATAGTATAGGAAAAAGATTTTTTATTACTGGTAAATATTGGTCAAAGGTTTTTGAAATACAATTTAATTAGCTTTACTTAATACATAAATAATAGAGCTACATTGCTCTACATTAACCAATGTTTTAATATTTGAAATGCACCCATTTAGTATTGCCATTATATAATTATTTCTCCCATTATTTTTATACTTTTCACTAAGCATACTCACATAAAAACTATCAAACCACATTGGTTTATATGCAGCAATTAAAAAATTATGCTGCTCTGCTAATTTTTTAAAACTTAATGGCGAAAAATGGTATAAATGCCTTGGCACATCATAAGCTGCCCAATATTCTTTATAAATTGCTGCATCTGCACTTGTGTAATTTGGCACAGCAATAAATACTTTTCCATTTTGTTTTAAAATTTTATTTATGCATTGCAAATAACCATGTACATCATGTATATGTTCTAAAACATGCCATAATGTAATTGCATCAAATTGCAAAGGCTCTTGATCAAAAAGTGCTTGTGGATGTTGAAATCGAAGTCCATATTTTTGGAAGGCAATATTACTGGCTGTTGTATCTGGCTCTAACCCTTTTACCTGCCAACCAGATTGTTGCATAATATTTGCAAATGCACCTGTGCCTGCACCAATATCTAACAAACTACCATTGGTAAAACCAGTTTGTTCTACTATTAGTTTCTTTTTAGTTTGTAAGGTAAAATTTCTAACTGAATGATAAATTTTATTTATTAATCCTTCCTTAGTGTCAGAATGTGAAATATAATTTGCCGATTTATAGTAAGGTTCAATTGAATTTGCATCTGGTATATTTTGTGTAAACCTTACACAACAATCATTACACTGCCAAACAGCAAAAATTTGTTTACTAACACTAAAATCATTTGTAACAAATGCTTCATTTATATTTTCACTATTACAACAAGGACAAAATGTTTGGTGAATAATAACTGACATGAAGCAAATAAACTAAAGAATATTGTAAATGGGAAATTGTTTGTGCCTTTTTTCTTTTTAAGAATTAGGAATATTAAACATAATCAAAAAAATTGAGCCACATTAAGTGGCTCAATTTTTTTTAACAAGAATGTGTATGCAATTAATATTTAGTAAACTTAAATACTGCTGTTTCGCAACCATTGTTGCATATTGCTTTTATTAAATATGCTCCCTGGCTTAGTCTGCTAACATCTATTTGTTTTACATTATCGCCTGCTGTTAAACTTGTGTTTTCTTGCATTAATACCTTACCTGTAATATCTGTTATCACTAAACTTACTTTTTCATTAGCTGGTGATACTATTTGTACATTAATGGTATTTCTTACAGGGTTTGGATAAACACTAGCAATACTTATTTGGTTTACTTTATCGCCTTTTAAGATAACTACAGTAGAGTAGTTGAACTTGCCATCTTTATCTACTTGTTTTAAACGATAATAGTTTGTACCTGCTAATGGTTTTACATCGTTATAGCCATAGCTTAAATTAGATGTACTGTTACCATTAATTGCTTTGCTGTTTACAAAACTTAGTTTACTAAATTGTTTACCATCGCTACTACGTTGTAATTCAAAACCAATATTATTACTTTCTGTAGCAGTTTGCCATGATAACATATTTACCATGCCTTCTCTTTTACCTGTAAACATGGTGTAGGTCACTGGTACTGAGCAATCTACAGTTACATTTACAGTACCATTAACACTGCAATTTTCTGCTGTTGTGGAAGATACAGCGTAAGTTGTTGTACTTGCAGGTTTAGCATAAACTGTATCTAAACTTGTACCTGTATAAGGTATAGTTGCAGCAGCATCTGTAAATAAACCTGTTAATGGACTCCAAACAAAAGTTGTTGGTAGTGAACTGTTAAGTATAAAGTCTGGTCTTGCGTTAAAAGATAAACTAACAGTGGTACCAGATGCTATTGCAGCAGGTGTTTTGCTATCTGCCCTATACACTATAGTACTTTTATAAGAAGTAGTAGTATTATACTGAATTACTGCATCACTAGTTCCACCAAGGAAATTATTAGAAAAAGTTGTTTCAATAATTAAATTGCTAACTCCATCCCACATAAATGGAGTGGTAAATGTATGCACATTATTGTTTCCTACAGTAGGAGTATAATTACCTGGAGCAACTACTTGAGTTAATCCAGATTGGAAAGCAGTTAAAGTAGTTAAACTTGTGGCACCAACACTCATTTGAAAATCGATACAACTAGTAATACTTCCTCCCCAATTAGCCCCTAAAGAAACAACAGGGAAAGAAATACTATTTAACAATCCAGCTTGAACTCCTTGTCCTGTTAACTCTGCTGCAGTAATTAACATCTGCATTCTTTGGCCACCATAGTAAGCAGTATAAGGGGCTGGATAACCAGAAGAAATGTTTTGTGCTGCTGCAGTTCCAAAAGTAAATTCTCCTCCTATATTACCACCATTAGCAACTAATTTAGCAATTTCTCCATTTGAAGTACAAATAGTACCAGGTGTACTACTTGGGGTAACAGCAGTAGGTACAGGTTTTACTACAATTTCAACTGAATCTTTGTTAGTACAGCCATTATACATACCACCACTTGCGTCATTTGCATTTACAATATATTTTGTTTTAGTTAATGGAGCAACGGAGTGAGAAGCACCAATTAAAGAACCAGGATCCCAAGTATAAGTATAACCAGAATTTGAACTACTAACACTGATAGTTGTACTTTGTCCACTACAAATAGAATCGTTAATAACAGAAGCCACAATTGCAGGTGGAGTATTGATGGTTGCAATTACAGGTACACGGCTACCCACACAAGAAGCATCAAAACCAAATGTTGTTTGTGGTCTACTATTTGTTGTTCCATTTGCTGCAGTAGTATTACAGAAGGTAACAGGCATTGCACCATCCACTCTATAATAAGCATTTGCTGCAAAACTTGTTGCATCCATTTTAACAGTAGCACTAGTTCCTCCACTAGTACTATTACCCCAACAAATTTGCATAATTATGTTAGAAGCCCCATCCCATGCAAATGGAGTACTTGAGAAGCTGTATGTATTAACACCTGCTGTAGGAGTTTCCATAGCAGAAGTATAAACAGTTGTTAGGCCAGATTCTAAAGTTAAAGACATGTCTGTTGCATTGGTGGACTTAAATGAAATACTAAAATTACTATAACTAGATGCAGCAGAGACTACATCAAATGCTACAGAAGTGATACTGCCTGCTGTCATTCCCAATGCAGTTAATTCTGAAGCTCTAAATAAGTATTGGCTTAATTTATTTCCATATAAATAGTAATATGGGCTTTCATAACTGGAACTTGTAGTGCCACCTGCACCTACAACTACTGGCGGTACAGGAGTAGGGTTATTTATTGCAGCAGCATAAAAAGTATCTGTTGCATTTATTATAGGCGTTGTAAATGCATTACCTGTATAAAGTGGGGCACCACCTACAGAATCGGCATACCATCTAACATCAAAGCCTGTAGCCAATGCACTTAAATTTACAGTTCCAGGTCCACAGCGGCTACCTGGTGTTGTAGAAGTAATTTGAGGATTCACCACTGTTATTGTCAATTCAGGTGAATTAACATCAGTAGAACCACAAGTTGCCACCACTCTAAAGTATTTGGTTGATATAGGAACTGCACCAAGTGTATAAGTTAGTGAGTTAGCTCCTGGTATATCTGTAAATCCAGAGCCACTAGTATTACTAACTTGCCATTTAATACTACTGTACCCTTCTGCATTAGTTAATGTAAATAAAGGAGGAGTACCAGAAGCACATAATTCGGTTTGGCTACTAGCAATTGTGCCTGCTGTTAAACTTATTTTTGTTCTAGTTGTGCTAATTAAATTATTAGCAGAATTTACATCGCCAGTTACAGAGGTAGAAATATCAAAATTATAAGCTCCTGCAGTACTCATATTTAATGTGGCACCAGGTGTAGTCATTGTTACATTTAAGCTAGAATCTGGTGCTAATTTTCCAGTATTAACAATAGCTGTATATGTAGCTGTTGCAGCACCAGTTACATTAATAGTAACTGTAACAGGATTAATACTAAAATTGATAGAATCAACACTGTTATTTTCAATTTGAACTGCAAGGGTTTCGGTGTTATAACATCCTGGAGTAGAAGTAATTGGTGTTAACATCATCACTGGCTTCATATCAATACCAACAGAAGGTGGTTTTTCGTATGCTCCTGGATCAGGTGTAGTTAAGCTCCTGTTTATACCATTAATATCTTTTAAAACACCAACTGCAGCCCCCATATCATCAATTGTTGGCTCAGTTGTAGAATAATCACCACTACTAGGATTTAAAAATAAAGGGTCAGCAGCCTTACTTAAAGCATCCTGACCACTAGTAGTTTGCCAAGTAATTAAATCTGCAGAAGCACTAGTTTGGTAACCTATATTTTGTGTACCACTACCGGCACTTCCTAAAAAGAATACATTATTGTTACTTGCAATTGGTGTAGCTGCTGTAGATTTATAAATAGCGTATTTCACTCCACTACCTCCACGGGTTATAAACACTATATTATTTTTAAATTCAATACCATTAACATTGCCTGTTTGATAAAAACCATAAGTAATACCTGCTGTGGCACCTATATAATCAAGAGCTATGGTATTATGATAAATTTTAGTGTAGGCTGCACTGCTATTATAAATTCCATAGTGTGTTCCATTACCTTCTATATTATAGATTAGGTTATTGGAAATTATGTGTGGGTATGTAGCTGTTCCAGCGGAAATTACAGCAATTGCGTAGTTGGTAGAGGTATTTACAGGTAGACCGGTAAATAAATTGTGTATTTTATTTTTGTCAATTAATACACCTACATTACCAGTTGTAGAGTAAATACTATACCCAAAAGTACTCGGATTAGTACGTGTAGGTCTAGAAAAATCATTACCTATAATTTGTAAATTATGCTCATAGCTTGTATAAATACCATAATAGTAATATTCTTCTATTAAATTATTCTTAATAATATTGTTAGAATCTAAAGTAGTTGTGGTACCAATAGCTGTAATAGCATAATATCCACCAACTATTCTATTGTTTTCTATTAGATTATCATTACCATTTTCGCCAGCTGTAGTTGGACCGGTAACAGAACCAGTAATTAAAATACCTGCATAATTAGTTGTTGTTGCAGTTGTACTTGTTAAAATTGTACATTTTCTAATAGTATTACTATCCGCTCTGTTCGTTAATACAATACCCCATCCATAAGTACCTGCACTTACATCAACCGTAAAGCTATCAATTATTATATTATCAGCACCATTCAAAACAATGGCTGCTCTATTATTTGCATCTGAGGTATTGTATAATATACTTTCTCCATTACCATTAAAGGTAATAGTATTGGTTGCTGAGGTGCCATTAATTTTTGGTAATTTTAATGGGGAGGTAATAGTATATGGGCCACTACCTACAGCAACATTAAATACAATAGGGCCAGCTATACCACATTTAATAAAATCATAAGCATCTTCAAAATTGGCAAAATTGCTACCACTAGTAGGCAAAGATGAGTTAATTGTATATGTTCCTGCTGCTGCTAATGTTGATACAGTTACTGAGGTAACAGTTGAAGTATCCGTTAAATTACCATTAGTACATGTTACATAAGCTCTAAAGTCTGTATTAACACTAACTCCGCTTGTTAACGTATAGCTTTTTGTTGTTGCTCCAAATATATCAGCCCAACTTCCACCGCTTGTAGGCCTTGACTGCCATTGATAAGTAAGGCCACTGGCAGAAGTGGTTCCATTTAAGGCTAAACCAAATGAAGTATTAGGGCATTGTACTGTTAATGGTGCTTCTGCAGTACCTGCAGTAGGCGTACCAGAACAAGCAGATGCCGGCGTCCACTCAAGTTGTACTTGAGCAATTTGGTTTGTGGTTCCTGAGCTAACAGCACTGGGGGAATTAGGGTTTATAGTCGTTCCATCTTGATAAAAATATATACCTCTTGTTAATGCACCTGAAATAGGTGTTGCAGTATAACCAGACCAAGTGGGTGCATTACCCCATCCAAGAGTATTATCCATTACAGTAATTGCCAAGTGGCTCGACCCATCCCATAAAAAAGGTGTGGATAATGTAAGTTCTATCCAAACATTTGCTGAAACATTATCGGGTAAATCTCCATTAAAAACTTGCGTCATAGTGCTTGCAGGTATATAATTACTAGTACCCGTAAAGCCTTGCTGAGCAGTGTTTGCCATATAAATAGTCCAGTTTTTCCATTTACCTACTGTACTTGCTGCAGCAGTGGACTTAAAAAATATTTTAGAAATCATTCCTGAAGATGTAGCACCTCCTGAAGTTAGTTCTGCAGCAGAATAAATTGTTTGAGAGTAGCTGTAATCGTACAAGTAATAAATTGGGAAATATGTACTCGTACCCGTTCCTGTACCTATTTGCACATTAGTTTGAGATTGTGCAAGAAAAGTTCCAGAAAGAAAAATAAACATGAGTAAAATAATCTTTCTCATAATCAGTTAGTTTGGTTTAAAAATCTAAAATAAGTAATGTGAGCAAAATAATCAAATAGTTTTAAAAAACAAAGATTATCAACAATCTTTTGTAAGTTTAATTCAAACTACTACCTTTGCCAACCCTAAAAATTTACACATGGCTAATCGCAGGGATTTTGATATTGCTTTTGTAGGGTTAAAACCAGGCATTCATGTGTTTGAATATAGGTTAGAGGATCAGTTCTTTTTAAATTATGGTAATCAGGATTTTAGTAATTGTATTGCAAATATTAAACTTCACCTTGATAAACATGCTGGCTTTATGCAATTGAAGTTTGATATTGATGGAACAGTAAATGTAAATTGTGACAGATGTGGTAACACCATACAACAACAATTATGGGATGAGTTTAATATTATTGTAAAAATGACTGATGAGCCAGAGATAATGAATGAGCAGGAAGAAGACCCGGATATTTATTATATAAGCAGAGGTGAAAGTCATATTCATATTTCCGATTGGTTATATGAGTTTGTAAGTTTAAGTGTGCCAATGCAAAATATTTGCGGAAATGACGAAAATGGCAAATCATTATGTAATCAAGAGGTTATTACTAAACTTGAGCAAATGCAAGCAAAGAATATTAATGCAGAAAACCAGATGTGGAAAGGATTAGAACAGTTTAAAGATTTAGAAAAAGAATAAGTACAAAATAATATAAAAGCTACTACAAATAACTTTTATTATTTAAAAACAAATAAAAACAATTGGATTAATTTTAAAAATTTGAGTTATGCCAAATCCAAAAAGAAGACACTCACAACAACGTAGTGCAAAAAGAAGAACACATTATATTGCTGAATCAGTTACTTTGAGTAAAGATACTGCAACAGGAGAAACACATGTACGCCACCGTGCTCATGTAAGTGAAGGAAAATTGTATTATAAAGGAAAATTAGTTGCAGAAAAAGCTCCTTTAAAAGCTTAGCAACTACTATGTTGAATTCTTTAAATAATTTAAGTGTCAGGTACTTTAGTGGTATCAGACACTTGTTGTTTTATAGAAGTTAGTACAATTTACCTTTAAATCTAATGGAAGCATGAATATTGGTTTTGATTTAATGGGTGGTGATTTTGCACCAACCGAAGCAGTTAAAGGGCTTAAACTATACTTGCAACAAGCAAATAATGTTACTGTAATTGGCATTGCTAATAAAGCCATTATTGAACCTCTATTAGCAGAACACAGTATTCAAAACAATATACAATTAATACATTCAGATGAAGTAATTGGGTACAATGAACATCCTACAAAAGCTTTAAAAGAAAAGCCCAATAGCTCTATTGCAATTGGTTTTCACTTATTAGCAACCGGTAAAATAGATGCTTTTATTAGTGCTGGCAATACTGGTGCAATGTTAGTTGGTGCTATGTTTAGCATTAAGGCAATTGCAGGAGTTCAAAGACCAACAATTGCAACTATTATTCCAAAAACAAATGGCACTACAGGTTTATTATTAGATGTTGGTTTAAATGCAGATTGTAAGCCAGAACACTTAAATCAATTTGCTACCTTAGGTAATCTTTATGCTCAAAATATTTTAGGCATTCCCAATCCTACAACAGGTTTATTAAATGTTGGCGAAGAAGAAGGCAAGGGTAATATACTTGCACAAGCCACCTACCCTATGCTTAAAGAAAATACAATGATTAATTTTGTGGGAAATGTGGAAGGGAGAGATATTTTTAATGATAAAGCAGATGTAATAGTTTGTGATGGTTTTACAGGAAATGTAGTATTAAAAATGGCCGAAAGTTTTTATGATATTGCTACACAAAGAAACTTACATAACGACACTTATTTAAGTAGGTTTCATTATGAAAATTATGGCGGTACACCTGTATTGGGTGTTTCAAAACCAGTAATAATTGGCCATGGTATTAGCAATGATGTAGCTTTTAAAAATATGTTGGCACTTGCAGAAAAAATGATTACTTCCGATGTTTGTGGTAAAATTAAAAACAGCTTTTCAACCAACAACTAAACAAATCTTAAAATTATTAACCTATATACTTAGTTTATGACAATTGAAAATTTTAAATCATTA
>JAIBAV010000075.1 GCA_019695015.1 Chitinophagaceae bacterium | reverse complement strand
TAGTTCCTTTACCATTTGTTTGATTATGAGCAAAATAGGCTGTACCATGTTCTGCCACTTTTGCCTGAATTTGTTTCATGGCATAAGTATTGGTACTATCAATTTCTGCTAATTCAATAAAAGTATTCCCAATAGTTGGTAAAGAAATGTTAGGAGTGTTTGATGTTGGCAAAAGATTGTTATTTTTGGCAAAATTAGCAGTAATAAAAACCATTTGGTTTTATACAGGCAACATAAAAATTAATTAACTATAATAATATTCATTTTTGGCAAATCTTTCTGTTTTAAATACCCGCAAAAAAAGTACTGTTGTAAAACTTACCAGAAATTCTAAAATTTTCAAATCCATAATTAATGCAATTGAAGATAAAAAAGGAGAACATATTGTAAGTTTAGATTTAAGAAAAATACCAGAAGCATCGGCAGATTTCTTTATCATTTGCCAGGCTTCTAGTACTACTCAATTAAAAGCAATTTGCGAATTTATTGTAGAAGAAGTGAAGTTAAAATGCAATGAAACACCTAATAAGCAAGAGGGTAAGCAAGCATTACAATGGATTTTAGTTGATTATATAAATATAGTTGTACACATTATGTATCCTGAAGCAAGAAACTTTTATAAATTAGAAGAAATGTGGAATGATGCAGGAATATTAAAACACGAAACCAATTAATTTAATTACAAAAGCCAAGAAGGTCAAAGAAAAAAACACAAAATTCAACGACCATAAACTATTATCAACCTATGGATGAGCAAAAACAAAAAAACTTAAGACCTAATTTAAATACAGGAGGAAATAAATCAAAGAAAAGCCCAAAGTTTTCGATTTATTGGATATACGCTGCCATTATTATTCTATTATTAAGTTATAGAATATTTGATATGGGTACACCTGAAACTGTTTCTACCACATCATTAGAATTTAAAAATGAAATGCTTGCCAAAGGCGATGTTTCAAAAATAGACCAAGTAGATAATGCTGGAAGAAAAAGCATAAAAGTATATTTAATAGCAGATAGCTTAGATAAACCTTTTTATAAAGAAAAATTTAAAAATGCAACTATAAAACCAAAAGAAGTTGCTAAAAAAGGGCTACCATTATTTGAGTTTAAAGTATCTGACTTTAAAAATTTTGATGATGAATTATCCAAATTTTACTCTGAAAATAAAAATATTCAAGAGGTTCCAAAGAATTATAAACAAGAGGGAGAATTTTGGGGACCCATTGCAAATATTGTTCTAACACTTATTATAGTAATTGGCTCCTGGGTTTTATTAATGCGTAAAATGGGTGGAGGCTCAGGCAGTGGTGGTGGTGCTGGTGGTATTTTTAGTATAGGAAAAAGTAAAGCCCAGCTATTTGAAAAAGGTACTAAAGTAAACATCAATTTTGGTGATGTAGCCGGTTTAGATGAAGCCAAAGTAGAAGTAATGGAAATTGTTGACTTCCTAAAAAACCCTAAAAAATACACAGCATTAGGAGGCAAAATACCTAAAGGAGCTTTATTAGTTGGCCCTCCAGGAACAGGTAAAACCTTATTAGCAAAAGCAATGGCTGGCGAAGCCCAAGTTCCATTCTTTAGCTTAAGCGGTAGCGATTTTGTGGAAATGTTTGTAGGTGTTGGTGCAAGCCGTGTAAGAGATTTATTTAAACAAGCCCGTGAAAAAGCACCATGTATTATTTTTATTGATGAAATAGATGCTATAGGCAGAGCAAGAGGGAAAAATGTAATGATGAGTAATGACGAAAGAGAAAACACCCTTAACCAATTACTTGTAGAAATGGATGGCTTTGCAGGAGACGCTGGTATTATTATTCTTGCTGCAACCAACAGGCCAGATGTTTTAGATAGTGCTTTATTAAGACCAGGCAGGTTTGATAGACAAATAACTATTGATAAACCAGATGTTAAAGGCAGAGAAGCAATTTTTAAAGTACACCTACAACCTATTAAGGTTTCTGAAACATTAGATGTACATAAGCTTGCCGAACAAACACCTGGTTTTGCAGGTGCCGACATTGCAAATGTTTGCAATGAAGCTGCTTTAATAGCTGCCAGAAAAAATAAAGCAGCAGTTGATATGAGCGATTTTCAAGATGCTATTGATAGAGTAATTGGCGGACTTGAAAAGAAAAATAAAATAATTGCTCCACACGAAAAAGAAATTATTGCATACCACGAAGCTGGTCATGCTATATGTGGTTGGTTTTTAGAGCATGCTTACCCTTTATTAAAAGTAACAATTGTACCAAGAGGTTCTGCAGCATTAGGATATGCCCAATATACCCCTAAAGAACAACACTTATATAATACAGATCAATTGATGGATCAGATATGTATGACTTTGGGCGGTAGAGCTGCAGAAGAAATTTTCTTTAACAAAATATCTACAGGTGCAGCGAACGATTTACAGCAAATTACTAAAATTGCTTACAGTATGGTTACTGTATATGGTATGAACAGTAAAGTAGGTAATATAAGTTTTTACGACCCAGGACAAGAGAATGCTTTTCAAAAACCTTATAGTGAAGAAACTGGAAGAATAATAGATGAAGAAGTAAGAAAACTAATTGATACTGCATACATACGCACAAAAGAATTATTAACAGAGAAAAAAGAACAAGTAGAAAAATTAGCAAAAGAATTATTAGATAAAGAAGTATTGCACCAAAGCGATGTAGAAGAACTAATTGGTAAAAGACCATTTGAAGAGAAGAAAATTATAGATGTTCAAGAACATCCCTCTAGTGAAAATCAAACCACTACAAATACTCCAACTGAAACCAACAACATTAATGTAGTTGAAAATTCAGTTACTGCTAATGAAACAAATAATGAGTGACCAATCTAAAAATAGAATATTATCCAAAATAAAACAGGCACTGGCAAAACCAGTGCCTGAGCCTTTTAGTGCTGTTAAACCCAACTTGCAAAATATATATACACCAACACAGCAAGAATTAGAAATAGAATTTGCAGAAAACTTTACTCAACTTTCTGGTAAATTTTCATTTTGTACAAACGAACAAGAATTAGCCAATCAACTAAATCACTTAACCAGTAGCAGAAATTGGAATAAAATTTTTTGTAGAGAACCCGAATTAAAATACATTTTAAGTTTAAATAACTTTAAAAATTTTGAACATAACGATTTAAACACCTGTCAGGTAAGCATTACCTCATGTGAGTTTTTAGTTGCCAGAACTGGTAGTATTTTTTTAAGCAGCCTTCAAAAAAGTGGAAGGAATACAAGTGTATATGCCCCAGCACATATTTGTATAGCTTTTACCAACCAATTAGTTTATGATATTGGTGAAGGGCTTACTTTACTTCAAGAAAAATACATTAACCAACTTCCTTCCTTAATAACATTAGCCTCTGGTCCTAGCAGAACTGCAGATATTGAAAAAACATTGGTTACTGGCATTCATGGCCCCAAAGAAGTATTTGTTTTTTTAGTAGAAAGCTAACATATTCAGTAAAATTCAAAACTAAGTTAAAAATATATGGATAAATTATTATCTTGCCTTTAGGCATATTGTAATCAAATGGTTAATTTGGCATGTTTTTAGTGCAGTAGTTAAACAAGTATTTATTTATTTTTTAAAAAGAATTTCAATGAAACGTTTGTTGCTATTACTTTCAGTTGGGTTATTTTCTTTTATTACACTTAACCAATCAGATAATAATGATATTATAAAAGCACTAAAATCTGGTAGTGCTGAACAAATTGCTACCTATTTTGATAGTTTTATTGATTTAAAACTACCCGAAAAAGACGAAATAAAAAATATGGGTAAA
>JAIBAV010000107.1 GCA_019695015.1 Chitinophagaceae bacterium | reverse complement strand
TTATGCACCAACCATTAGCACCATAATTAAAAGAAATTATGTTGAAAAAAGAGATAAAGATGCGATTAAAAGAAAAGTAGATATTGTAACACTTACACCAGATTTTAAAATTACTAACACAACAATTTTAGAAAATACTGGTGCTGAAAAAGCTAAACTTTTTCCTACAGATTTAGGAATGCTTGTTACCGATTTTTTAAAGCAGCATTTCAAAAACGTAATGGATTATGATTTTACTGCACAAATAGAAAAAGAGTTTGATGAAATTGCAGAAGGTAATAAGAAGTGGAGTAGTATGATAGATGGATTTTATAAACCCTTTCATGAAACCATTGAACACACTTTAGAAAATGCAGAAAGAGCAAAAGGCGAAAGAGAATTAGGAATTGAAGAAGCAACAGGGAGAAAAATAGTTGCTCGTATGGGACGTTATGGTGCAATGGTTCAAATAGGAGAGGCAACCGATGAAGAAAAACCACGCTTTGCAAAATTAAACCCCACACAAAGCATAGAAACTATAACTTTAGAGGAAGCATTGGCTTTATTTGCCCTACCAAGAATAATTGGTGAATATAATGGTCAGGAATTATCTGTAAATATTGGTAGATTTGGCCCTTACATTAAAATGGGTGATCAGTTTATTTCTATTCCTAAAAATGAAGATTTATTTGAAATTGATGTAGAACGTGCCAAATTATTTATTGAAGAAAAACAACAGGCCGATGCTCCAATTTCAACCTATAATGAAATGCCTGTTACAAAAGGCAAAGGAAGATTTGGACCATTTATTAAATGGAATGATATGTATATTAACGTTCCAAGAAAATATAATTTTGACAACCTTAGTAAGCAGGATATTGAAGAGTTGATTGAAGCAAAAATTAATAAAGAAGCCAACCGCTACATTCAACAATGGCCTTCGGAAAAAATTAGCATTGAAAATGGTAGATGGGGTGCTTTTATTAGGTTTAATAAAAAAATGTTGAAACTTGGTAAAAAAGCAGATGGCACAAAATACGATACTGCAGAATTAGAAACTATAGATATTGAAACAATTAAGAAAATGATTGCAGAACAAGTACCTAATGCTTTTGCTGTTAAAGAAAAAAAATTAAAAACCAAAGCTGCTAAAAAGAAATAGCCCTTATTGCATTTTTATTAATAGAATTCTTTTGGCTTAAATGAATAGGTTTTAAATAATTATTAAACTTATGAAATTTCAGAACTATCTTCATTAAAAGAAATTCCATAATTCTGTAATTCCTCCAAAACAGGTAAATATATTTCTGGTAATATTGGAATATGCAAGCCTGTTGTTGTTATTTTATTCTCTAAAATTAATTTTGCTGCTATTCCTAATGGCAGACCAACTGTTTTGGCCATTGCAGTTTGCTGATTGTCTTTTCCTGCAAGTTCTAATAAACTTGTTACATAATATTTTTTATTGTGTAGCAAATATTCAAATTCATGAAGCATTACAATTAAATCTTTATCTGCGTTGTTTAAAACTAATTTTTTTTCGAGAATAAATTGTAGTACTTCAGCAGCATTACATAAACCTTTATTAATGATGGTATCCTTATCATTTAAACCAATAAATAAAAGCTGTTGGTGCAATGAATCATTTTTTTTAATTTCCTTTAGAAATTCATGGCAATTAAATTCTTTAAAATGAGTTTCAAAAAACTTTGCAATACTTAAGCCATTTGTTTGGTATTGTTTTACTTCATTAGTTAATTGTAAATTAATAATCATATTCCATCCTGTGCAAAATTGTGGATGCCTTAAAGTGGTTCTTACAAAAGTTTTAATTTGCTGTAATTGATAAATTGAAATATAATTTAAAGAATCTCTGTTTGGATAATAAGCATATTTATTATTACTTGTTGTTACAGAAATATTGTTTTTAAAAAGTGCTTCATATGGCAATTTCACCACTTTGCCATTTTCAAGATAAGTTGCACCAGCTTTACCAGCAAGAATAATATTTTTCGGGTTCCAACTTATTTTATAATGCCAAGGGTTGTCATCGCTTTCTGGTGCAATTAAACCTCCACAATGCGATTTAAATGAAACAATATTTCCTCCTTTTTCTTTTATTTCATGAATTAATTTCATGGCACTCATGTGGTCTATGCCAGGGTCTAAGCCCATTTCACATAAAAAAAGTAAATTCTTTTCTTTAATTGTTTTTGCTAAAGCCTGAATTTTTTCATCTACATAAGATGCTGTGAGTAGATGTTTATTGAACTCCATACAATCTATTGCAATCAAGTAATGCAAATGTGGTGGCATCATAGAAATAACAATGTCTGCAGATGCAATTGCTTGTTTTCTTTCCAGTTCATTATCTATTTTTAAAACAAGTATAGATACATTTTTACTTGTTTTAACTTTATCATTTAACAATTGTTCGTTGCCATCGGCTACTGTTAAATGCCAATTTTTATTTTGAACTAATTCAATTAAGAAATGAATTAAAACAGTAGCAGATTTTCCTGCACCAATTAATAAAATATGTTTCATATTAAGGTGCAATGGTAATTAAAAATAATTAAAATGGTAAGCCTATTCCTAACTGTATGGCAAAGTTTTTTATTTCAGTATTATTTTTATTATTTCTTTTTTCTGTCCAAACAAAATCTTTAAAACTCATCCAACCATTATTGGTAATTCTTCCTGGGTCTTTTACTTTATAAGCAAAATCAACCCTAATCAAAAAATAAGAAAAATCTAATCTTACACCAGTTCCAATACCTATTGCTAAATCATTGTATAACCTGCTTAATGAAAACTCAGCATTGGGGTTGGTAGGATCTTTCTTTAAATTCCAAATATTACCAATATCTGCAAATAATGCACTGGATAATTTAAAACTTCCAAGGTTGGCTAAAGTAAAACGATACTCTGCATTAAATTCAAGTTGCATGTCGCCAAATCTATCTCTAAATGTATTTACAGCAAGGGTGTCGCTTAGTATAGATGAGCCTAAACCTAATTGTCTTAAACCCCATGCCCTCATGCTATTTGGGCCTCCTGCAAAGTATTGTTTAAAGAAGGGTAATGATTGCCCTCTTAATGGAATACCAAAACCTATAAATGCACGGTAAACAGTTTCTCCTTTTATTTTTTTGTAAGCATATTTATATTCTACCTCTGATTTAATATACTGATACACTTTATTTTGTAATGATTTAAAAGGTAGGGTTAATAACCCACTTTCTTCAATACCAAATCTAATTAATTGATTACTGTTTAATCTTTTTCCTGGCTTAGTTAATGTATAATTTAAACCACCTCCAGGAAAAGGGAAACCAATTACATTACCAGTATTAAATGAATTTCTTAAGAATGGATTTGCATCAAATAAAGTTTTTAAACCGGGTAAAGTGTCAATACTATATAACTCAATGTTTAAGGGCTTCCAAGATATTAAGGCAGTATAATTATTTTTAAGAAGTTTTTGCCATTCCCATGCATAGCTAAAATTGGCAGATCTAAGTCTGAAAATTTGAAACCTCTCTGTATAGGCTATTGCACCTGTTAAAACGGTTCGTTTATTTTCCGTTCTTTTAAATAATGGAAGTTTTAAAAAGCTTCTTGGCATTACTAATCTAGGAAAGCTATATGTTTGAGACAAACTAAATTGTACTGTTTGAATTAAATCTGATTTAGTGCCTTGTGAATTTTGTTGAAATAAATTTAATTCAACACCACCCCGCAAACCTGTATTGCTTTGTATTGCAAGCTTTCCAACGTTTCTGTTATTAAGAGAAGTACTTAAAGAAACGCCTAGTAAATTACCTGCTGTAAAATCTCCTGAGTTTCTACTACCTTCAATATTATAGCTTATTTGATATTTTTTTTGGGGAACTAAAAAATAATGAATATCTAAAGAATCTTTTCCTTGTGGTATTATTCTGGCATCTATTTGCTGCCATGCAGGAATAGAAGAAAGTGTATTAAGTGTTTTAAAAAAACTATATTCATTATACAAACTGTCTTTTCTTAAATAAGTATGTTCTCTTAATGGCTTAATTTTAAACAATCCCTCTTTTTCTTTCAAAAACAAATCACCTTTTTTGTTTTTTGAAATTCTAAAACTTGAACTATTTATTAAAGAGTCTGGTATTTCGCTAATTTTTGTTTCTGGATAGTAGTAAGAATTTCTTACATAAAATTTATTTAATCGTGTTGAATCATCGTTTACTCTTTGCTTGATAGTAATTTTCCAAGAAGGATTTTCTCTTCGTTTCTTTTCTGCATCAACAATTAGTTTTGCTAATTCAATGGGGTCTAAAGTAAGTTTAAATAAATTTTCATTAGTCGTATCAACTAAAGCATATACATGCTCTCTGGTAAACTTATAGTAACCTTTGGTTCTAAACCATTGTACCAGCCTGTCTAACTCATCAGATATTTTTTGTTTAGTATAAGGTTCACCAGTTTTTAAAAAAGATTTTTTATATTGTTGCATTGCCAGGTTTTGCAATACAGAATCTTTAATGCTATGATGAATGGAATCTATAAATTCATATTTTACCGAGTCAATTTTTATTCTTTTACTTAAATTAATATTTATTAGTACAGTTGTTCGTAGTTGGTCTTTTTGTCCAAGCAAAGGCCCTTTCTTTATATAAAAACTATCTTTTCCAAAAGCAGAATAATAATAACCCTGAGATTGAAGATAGGCATTCATAAAAATTTTAGTTCTAGAGAAATTTACAGTATCGAAAACAGGCGGGTTTTTAAATTTTTTTACTACACCTAACCATTGAGAACTATGCCTTGGCTTTAAACTATCATCCCAATAATTTTGTAACTCAACTTTTAATCTTTTTTTCTCATCTTTAGATATATTTCCATTTAAAATAATTTTATTATTATAAACAAATGGGGTATTGGCAGGATATCTTTTCTTTGTACAGGATGTAAAAACAAACAATACTATAAAGGAAAGTATAAAGAGGTTGTTTGCTTTTTTAATAAAATTCATAAACTATGCTAAGTAAAAATGATATCAAATATATTCAATCTTTATGCCATAAAAAACAAAGAGGCATAGAAAAACTTTTTATTGCCGAAGGTCCAAAGATTTTGGAAGAACTATTGAATAGTAGTTTTGAAATTGAAAAAATTTATGCAACAAAAGATTATTTATCCAAACTAGATACATATAATAACAATATTATTGAAATTAGTGAGATTGAGATGAACAAAGTTAGCCAACTAAGTACACCCTCTACTGTTATAGCTTTGGTAAAGCAAAAGCCTGATTATTATAGCAATTTAACCAATAAACTAAATTTAGTTTTAGATGGCATACAAGACCCAGGAAATTTAGGAACAATTATAAGAATTGCTGATTGGTATGGAGTTGAAAATATTTTTTGCACTAATGATACAGTAGATTGGTATAACAATAAAGTAATACAAAGCACAATGGGCAGTTTTGTAAGGGTAAATATTTGGTATGGTAATGTGGAAGAAATTCTGACTAACCATAAATTACCTGTTTATGGTGCAGTTCTAAATGGAAATAATTTATTTGAAAATACAGATGCGAAGGAAGGGTTTTTAATTATAGGAAATGAGGGAAAAGGAATAAGAACAAACCTATTGCCAGTCATCAACTATCCTGTAACAATACCTAAAAAAGGTGGTGCAGAAAGTTTAAATGCAGCAGTTGCTACAGGTATTTTATTAAGTTGGTTTACAAAGTAATGGCAAACAAATACCAATTATGAAAATTAAAACAGCCTTGTGTAGTTTTGGCACTAGTGGAAAATTTTTTCATGCACCATTTATTTATAATCATCCTGGGTTTGATTTGTATGCTGTTGTAGAAAGAACAAACAAGCAAGCAAAAGAAAAATATCCTAACATTATTTCTTACAATAGTTTTTATGAATTAATAAATGATGCTGCTGTTGATGTAGTTATCATTAACACACCAAATATTACTCATTTTGAATATGCTACAATGGCTTTGCATGCTAATAAGCATGTAATAGTTGAAAAACCATTTACTACAACAGTAAAGGAGGCCCAAGCATTGATAACTCTAGCAAAAGAAAAAAATAAATTATTAACCGTTTATCATAACAGAAGATATGATAGCGATTTTTTAACTGTTCAAGATATTGTTATAAAAAAAGTATTGGGCGAAATACATGAAGCAAGATTTTGTTTTGATAGGTATAAACCTGAATTAAGCAATAAAATTCATAAAGAAACACCAGGTGTAGGTTCTGGTATTTTGTTTGATTTAGGCTCTCACTTGATAGACCAAACAATTCAATTATTTGGACTACCAAATGCAGTTTTTGCTGATATAGGTAAACAAAGAACCAATAGCAAGATTGATGACTACTTTGACCTAAAACTTTATTATAAAAAATCTAGTGTTAGCTTACATAGTAGTTTATTAGTTAAAGAAAATAACATTGGATACATTTTACATGGCACTAATGGTTCATTTATTAAACCTAAAACCAATATTCAAGAAGAGTTTTTATTACAAAACTTGTTACCCACTTTACATAATTTTGGGGCAGAAAGTGAGTTTGATTTTGGTGTATTAAATGCTACTATAAATAATAAATTAGTTAGAGAAAAAGTACCATCAGTTACAGGTAACTATATGCAGTTTTATACATCTATGTATAATGCAATAATTAACCAAGCTCCATTACCAGTAAGTGCAGAAGAAGCAATGCAAGTTATTCAAATTATAGAAGCAGCTTATATAAGCAACAGAGAAAGGAGAGTGATAGAATTATCTACTTCTTAGTGAATCAGAAAGTCAGTAATCTTTTGCATAACTGTATTATTTCTATAAATTTTATTATGCCCCAATCCGTTGGAAATATAAAATTGAATATGGTTTAAATGTAAATCTACAATAGGTTTTACATCTTCAAAAGGGCAAATCCAATCATGGCTATCATGTACCCAAAATACAGGAATGGTGATAGTTTGAACACTTCTGCTAACAGCATAATAGCTAACAGGCTTTTGCTCAAAATTGTAAATTATTTTTTCTATTTCATCTTTTATATCTTTTCCTAAGGGTACATACTTAAAAAAATTATCAATTGCTCTTTGGGTTTCTGTTGCTGGTGCAATTAAAATAAGTTTCTTCAATTCATGCATCTCTTCTGCTGCTAAAGAAGCAGCTAAACCACCTAGCGAATGACCAATGATACAATATAAATCTTCTACTTGCTTGTTTATTGCCAGTAACGCTTTCTTATAGTCTAGTGCATTTACAGTTTTGCCATCGCTTAAACCATGTGCAGGAGCATCAAAAGCTAGTACTGTAAAACCTGCACTCAGTAAGTGTTGTATAAGTTTATCAAATTTATAGCTACAGCTATCAAACCCATGTGCAATAAGTACTTTTTTCCCATTACTATTTTTTGCATTCCATTGCCAACCAACAAGTTTTAAATTATTAGTATGGCAAACCAATTTTTCTGCTTGATGAAATAAGTGTGGTATTGCTCGTTTTGGTTTTCCGCTAAATGGTGTACAAAAAATTGTTAGTGCTTTTTCGGCTGCTAATTTTTTAGATAAAAGTGAAATGGTTTTAATTTTGGCTCTATAATAGCTTATTGCTATTCTTTGCGATAACTTTAACTTCATAAAAATTCAAATATACGATATGAATGTGGTAATGATTGGTTCAGGAAAAGTAGCAGCTTTACTTTCAAAAAAAATACACAATGCTGGGCTGAAGGTATTGCAAGTATATAGCCCAAACTTGCAACATGCAACACTATTAGCTGATATTATAAATGCTGAAGCTACTAACAACATAGAGAATATTATACAAAGTGCAAACATTTATATAATTGCAATTGCAGATGACAGTATTGAAGGAGTTGCAAGCAAATTGAATGTTTCAAAGAAAGCATTGGTATTACACACATCTGGGGCTGTAAATATGAATGTATTGAAAAGTTGTAGTGATTTTTATGGGGTATTATATCCTATTCAAAGCATTTCCAAAACTACCGATAATAATGCAGTTTTGCCTTTTGCTATAGATGCCAATAATGATATTGCAATGGAGACAATAAAATTTATTACAAATGCACTTCATTCTAATGTTGAAATATTGAACGACTTGCAACGTTTGCACTTACATATTGCAGCTGTATTTGTAAACAATTTTGTAAACTTTTTATACTTTAATGCAAGTAATATTTGTAAAGACGCTACAATTAATTTTAATGTTTTACAACCATTAATAGAAGAAACTGCATTAAGGTTGAGAAACAATTTACCTGAAGTAGTATTTACAGGCCCTGCAATCAGAAAAGATTTTAGTACAATTAATAAGCATTTAAAAGTTTTAGAAACAAATGAGCAACTATTTGAATTATATTATTTTTTAACTAAGTGCATTTTAGTTAAAGAAAGCTAGAAAATTTTAGAATGAAATTTTTATAAATAGAAAATAATAAAGAAAATCCTTTAGATAATTTACTAAAGGATTTTTAATTAGTTAATTTTCATTAAGTTTTTTGATTATTGGTTTATACCTTCTAGTGCTAGTATAAAGGCATAATTTAAAGCAATGTCTTTTAAATAGTCAAAACGTCCACTTGCTCCGCCATGTCCAAATTCCATATTAGTATGCAGTAAAAGAACATTTTTATCTGTTTTCATTGCTCTTAATTTAGCAACCCATTTAGCAGGCTCAAAATATTGAACTTGGCTATCGTGTAAGCCTGTTGTAACTAATAAATTAGGATAGTCTTTCTTTTCAATATTTTCATAAGGGCTATAACTTTTCATATAAAAATAATCCTCCTTTTTTTTAGGGTTGCCCCATTCATCAAACTCGTTTGTAGTTAAAGGTATGGATTCGTCGAGCATTGTATTTACAACATCTACAAACGGAACCTGTGCAATTACTCCATTCCATAAATTAGGAGCCATATTAATAACTGCACCCATTAATAAACCTCCTGCACTACCACCTTGTGCATACAAATGTTCTTTGCTTGTAAAATTTTCTTTAACTAAAAATTCTGCACAATCAATATAATCGGTAAAAGTATTTTTCTTTTTAAACATTTTACCATCTTCATACCATTGCCTTCCCATTTCTTGTCCTCCCCTAATATGTGCAATGGCATAAGCAAAACCTCTGTTTAATAAACTTAATCTGGTACTGCTAAAACTAGCGTCTAAACTGTTTCCATAACTACCGTAAGCATATAATAATAAAGGCGATTTTCCATTTTTATGAAATCCTTTTTTATATACAATTGAAATAGGAATTTTAGTTCCATCTTTAGCAGTTGCAAATAATCTTTCAGAAACATAATCTTTAGAATTGTATCCACCCAAAACTTCTTGTTGCTTTAATAGAGTTTTGTTCTTACTATTCATATCATAATCAAAAACAGAGTTGGGCGTAGTTAAAGAGGTGAAATTGTACCTTAATTTATCTGTATTGTATTCTTCGTTACTGCCTATATATGCTGCATAAGTAGGTTCTCCAAAATCTAAATAATGTTCTTTATTTTCTTTTGTGTTTTTTATATTTATCTGTGTTAATCCATTTTTTCTTTCAGATAAAACAATAAAGTTTTTAAATACATCTACATCTTGTAACAAAATATCAGGTCTGTGTGGCACCAATTCTTTCCAATGTTCTATTCCTGTTTTATCTAATGGGCATTCCATTAATTTAAAATTAATAGCATTGTTATTAGTAAGAATTAAAAATTTATCCTCTAATGCATAAATGGAGTATAAAACATTTTTTATTCTTGGCTGAAAGGATTTAAAAACATCATTAGGCTTTGCTGCATCTATATAAAATATTTCAGATGATAATGTGCCACCACTGTAAATATAAATATACTTATCGTTCTTTGTTTTTGAAATTCCTATGTAGTTTGAATTATCTTTTTCATGATACACTACAACATCTTTTGCAGCATCTGTACCTAAAACATGTTTTTTAATTTTTTCAGATAATAGCGTTACTGGGTGTTTTGCTGTATAAAAAATAGTAGTATTGTCTTCTGCCCAACATGCAGATCCTTCTGTATTTGGAATAACATCTTTAAGCAATTCACCTGTTTCTAAGTTCTTAATATAAATGGTGTATTGTCTTCTACTTACTTCATCTACTCCAAATGCTAAAAGTTTATTATTACTGCTAACCGAAAAGCCATTCACAGAAAAATATGCTTTACCTTCTGCCATTTTATCTACATCTAATAATATTTCTTCTGGTGCATCTAAGCTACCTTTTTTTCTACAATACTTAAAGTATTGTTTTCCATCCTCTGTTTTGCTATAATAATAATAACCATTTTTAAATGTAGGTACCGATTCATCTTTTTCTTTTATTCTACTTTTCATTTCAGTAAATAAATCAGCTTGTAGTTTTTTAGTGCCATGTAACATTGCTTCTGTATAAGCATTTTCTGTTTTTAAATAATCTACAACTTTTGTGCTATCTGGCCCTTTCTTAAAGTAGTCAATCATCCAATAGTAATTATCCACTACTGTATCGTTATGCCAAATTCTGGTAAATGGTTTTACCTCTGCAATAGGTGCATTTGCATCTTTGGGCCATTCATAAGTTTTCTTTTCTATTTCGTTTGTTTTGCAAGCTATCATACTAGTTGTTATTAGTAGAATTAATATTTTCTTGTACATAAAATAAATTTTTAAGCTTATTGCAATGTAGTAAAAATTAATTTCTTTAGTTTAATTATATATAAGTGGTAAAAAAAAGAAGCTACTGTATAAGTAGCTTCTGAATTAGGATAAAAAAATATTAATCCCAAATTTCGTCTTTACCCTCTAACCATTTTTTCACACTTTCGGTAGTTACACTTTTTGGTCTTTCTAAAGGAAAACCTAGTGCTCTATCCCAACATAAGCTTACCATTACACCTAATGCACGGCTTACTGCAAATAAAACGGTATAAAATTCGTATTCTACCAAACCAAAATGTACTAATAAAGCTCCACTATGTGCATCTACATTTGGCCAAGGGTTTTTTATTTTTCCTAAAGATTGTAAAATAGGAGGAACAGTTTCATAAATATTCCAAACGGTTTGGCAAAGTTTATCATCGGGCATGTGTTTTTTACCAAATTCCATTTGTGCTGAAAAACGTGGGTCTGTTTTTCTAAGTACTGCATGGCCATAACCTGGTACAACTTTACCTGAAGAGATGGTATCTTTCACATATTGTTCTATTTGTGCTTTGGTTGGGCTATCTGTTCCTAATTGTTCTTGCATTTCAAAAATCCATTTAATTACTTCTTGATTAGCTAAGCCATGTAAAGGGCCAGCTAAACCATTCATACCAGCTGCATAACTTAAATAAGGATCGCTTAATGCACTACCAACTAAATGGGTTGTATGTGCAGATACATTACCTCCTTCATGATCTGCATGTATAGTCATGTATAAACGCATTAACTCTTTAAATCTTGGATCGTTATAACCCATCATGTGTGCAAGATTACCAGACCAATCTAATAAACCATTTGGTTGTATATGTTGATTGTTCTTATATTTTCTTCTGTAAACGTAAGCTGCAATACGTGGTAATCGAGCAATTAAATCCATTGCATCATCATACATTGGATTCCAATAATCTTTTTTATTGATACCTTTTGAATACTCTTCAGCAAAATGACTTTCTGTTTGTAAAGCCATAATACCTGTTACAAACATAGTCATTGGATGAGCTGTTAGTGGTAATGCATCAATTGTTTGAAAAACATGTGATGGTACATGACTACGGCGTTGCCATACACTAGTTAAATGTTGTACATCATTTTCTGTAGGTAATTCTCCTAATAACATTAAATAAAACAATCCTTCTGGTAATGGTTCATTTCCTCCTTCTGCTTTAGGGAGTTTTGCTTGTAGTTCTGGTATAGAATAACCTCTAAACCTAATTCCTTCTTGTGCATCTAATAAACTTGTTTCAGAAACCAGGCCTGTTATACCACGCATACCTTGATAGATTTGAGCAAGGGTAACTTCTCCAATTTTCTTGTTACCATGTTCATTTAATATTGCTTTTATTTCGCTATTGGCAATATCTGCTTTGCTTTTAAATGTGTCCTTAATAATTCCCATTTCTTTATTTTTTTTAGTTTATTATCAAGAATAAACCTTGTTATATAATATAACTATAATCAAAAAAGATTATAATTTTCAATTTGTTTAATAGGGATTTTTTTAAATAATGCTACATTATGCAATGTATATTATTGAAAGTGGTTAAAGATAAAGTAAGTAATTTGTACTACAAAGTACAGTAGAAGAAAAATTTATTTTGGTGCTTTTCTATATAAAAAGTAAGCAACAAAACAAAAGAAAATATTAGGTAGCCAAGCTGCAATAAGTGGTTGAAAATTTCCTTTTGAGGAAAAGATGGTAGAAAATTTATCAGTAATTATATACAAAGCAGCAATAATAAAGCCCCAAGCTAGGTGCATACCACTACCGCCTCTTACTTTTCTTCCAGCAATAATTGCCCCAATTAAAGTTAATAAAAGCACAGAAAAAGCACCTGCATCACGTTTGTATCTTTCTACTTTTAATTCATTTATAGATTCGGAGCCCCTCATTTCTTCTAATTGAATATATCTTTTAAGTTCCTCGGTGGTTAATTTACTTTTTACATAAGTATCTTTTCTTAAATCAAAAGGTTTAAAATTAAAATTCATTTCTTTTGATTCAAATTCTACCATTTCTTCCTGTAATCCATTTATTTTTCTTACCAATACAGAAGTTAGTATCCATTTGTTTTTTTCATTATCCCATCTTATTTCATTGCTTCTTAAGTTTTCAACTATTTTAGTTCCTTTAAATTTGTTTAAAAAAAACTGACCTCCTGATTTACTGCTAGTATCGTAGTTAATAATGCCAGCATAAGAAAAAGAATCTAATCTAAAGTATAAATCTCTTTTACGTTGGCTACTCATTAATGCTTCGTAAGATGAGTTTGCATCTACATATTTAGTTAAAAAACTTGCATGAATAACATTTGCTTTTGGAATGATATTTTGATTAGCTATCCATAAAAAAAGGGTAAGCAACACACCACCAATAAAATATGGTTTTAACCATTTGTTGTAGGATACACCGCTTGCAAGTATTGCAATAATTTCACTTTTTCCTGCCATTTTTGAAGTAAAAAAAATAACTGCAATAAATACAAAAAGAGGGAAGAGTAATGCGATTATATGTGGTACAAAACCAAAATAATAATCAGTAATTATATTTTTAATACTTAGTTTGGATTGTACAAAGTCGTCTGCTTTTTCACTAGCATCAATAACAATTGCTATGATAGCAAACAATAAAATTGAAAAAAAGAATGTAGCAAAGAATTTTTTTAATATATACCAATCAAGCTTTTTCATACTTTAATTACACTTGGCAAATATACTTGCATATTACTATCAATAGGTTAAAGATGAATAATCTTACTTAGGTTATTTTATTTAACTTGTACATGGCAATTTTTTGTTTAAAAGCCTTGCTATTGCTTATTTACATTAAAAT
>JAIBAV010000144.1 GCA_019695015.1 Chitinophagaceae bacterium | reverse complement strand
AAGTTGTAGAGTTAAAGATTTTTTTCCTGTTTGCCTGTTTAATCCTGCATCTTTCCAATAAATATGTTCAAAATATTCTTCAACAGATGGGTTGGGGCCTAATCTTTTCTTACCTTCTTCGTTAATTAAATTTTCTAACCTCGTACAAAATATTTCTATATATCTAAATTGAGCACACTGAAAACCACTTGCAGGCGTAAGAGTACTTCTAAATATATTGTAATCATCATAATTCATTCCATACTTCATTACATCAAAAGAGGTAATTAACATAGAAGTGTAGCGGTTTAATCTGTTTACTTTATCTATATAAATTTCCTCAGTATGTTCTTCAAATACCAACTGCTTTAGTTCATGAACCATCATTTTAAGAACTAACTCTGTTACCTGATGATACATGATAAAAATTTCTTCATCTTTATAATTTGTTCTTGGTTTTTGTAATGAGTGTAAAGTATCTACCTGTATATAATCCCAATAGGTAATAGGTTTTGCCTGTAATAACCCTTTTAAATAAGTTTCTGCATTTTCTCCTAAATCAGCATATTTTTTATCTATACTTTCTAAAATATTTTCTTTACTCATAGCAAACAAATTAATAAGTTTAAGTTTTGATTATTAAGAATAAAATTAGGGCAATAAAAGTTGCTCTTAATATTAAAATTATGAGTGGTCTCACCAAGAATCGAACTTGGATCTAGAGTTTAGGAAACTCCTATTCTATCCGTTGAACTATGAGACCTTTAGACATACAATTTTCAATGAGCCTAAGCAACAAATGTAAGTAAAAAATTATCTAATCATTATTACAGTTCCTTTTTTAAATAGTAAGGGTTTATTATTTATGGAATAAGTGGCAAACCAAATATAGGTGCCACTATCTAAATTGTTTCCATTTTGTTTGCCATCCCATTTTTCAAAAGCATTGTTTGTATAAAAAATTAATTGCCCCCACCGACCATAAACATAAAATTGATAGCTTGTTAATGAAAATAAATTACCCAATGCTCCAAATGTATCATTTAACCCATCACTATTAGGTGTAAATGCAGTTGGAAAATAAATATCGCTACAATCAACATTAATTTTTATGGTATCCGTTTTTGTGCAGCCATCTTTATCTGTTACAATAACAAAATAATTTCCAGTTTGTGTAGCTGTAAATGTTGCATTAGTAGAAGCGTTTTGCCAAACATAATTTGCAAATCCGGCACCTGCATTTAATATTAATTGACTACCTGGGCAAAAAGAAGTATCGTTACCTAAGTTTAGGTTTATATTGTTTATAGAATCTTTTATAGAATTATTCATTGATAATTTACACAAATTTGCATCTGTAATAATTACTGCATAATTACCTGCTTTTAAATTGCTGGCTTTAGAAGTGTTTTGTATGGGATTGGTATTCCATAAATAAGTATAAGGCAAAACACCACCAGTAGTAACTACCTCAATAAAACCATTTTGCTGCTTACATAATTCATTTGCAACAATAGAGGTTGCCTTTAACGAATCGGGCTGTGTAAAAATAATAGTAGAATTTGTGGTGCATGCATTAGTAGCACTTACAGTAACTGTATAACTTCCTGCCTTTAAATTTGTTGCAGTATTAGTTGTTTGAACAGGATTGGTATTCCAATTATAATTATAAACTCCACCACCACCAGTTACAATTGCAAGTGCCGATCCTATAGAATCGCCATTACATTTAATACTATTTACTATTGATGTATTAACACTAAGTACAGTAACAGTTTTTATTTTATTTACAATAATATTTCCAGGAAAAGTAACTGTTAAAGAAACATTATATGTGCCAGGTGCAGTAAAAATATGCGTAGGATTTTCAGCATTACTTGTATTTGATGGAGATGCATTATCGCCAAAATTCCAGTTAAAATTGGTTGCACATATTGAGGAGGTATTGGTGAAGTTGACTGTGTTATTGCCTGTACATGAAAAAATAAAATTACATGTGTTTACCGGTGCTTCTGAAATAGTAATATCATCTACCGCAAAGCCATTAAAGCTATTACAGGTTGTTCCTGCACCAAAAACAAATCTAAAACGCACATTATTTTGCCCTGCTAAACCTGTTAAAATATGTTTAGAGGTTACCCAACCATCGCTACCACCTGTACCATTACAGCTACCAGACGTTGGTAATTTTGTTCCACTCCAACCATCAACCCCTAAAGAGGTAATTGGTGAGTAATTAAACCAATTAACACCATTACAATTATTATTAGAATTGGTTGAGCCTAATGTATTCCAGGTATTACCTCCATTTACAGAATATTGAAAAGTTGCACCATCATATTTTCTTTCTGTCTCCCAAAAAACGCTAAAAGAAATTTGTGGGTTGGTTAAGGAGCTAAAGTCATAACAGGGGCTCATAATCCATGCATTCTCACCAAAGTTGTAAAAGTTACCTGTTAACTTGCCTACAATCCAACATTTTGTACCACTTGCTGCACCAGTAATGATACTTTTTGATGGAGTGCCATATTGCCAATCGTTATTGTTTCCTCCAGTAGTCCAATTACCTTGCCCAGCTTCAAAATCCTCATGATAAGGAAAAGTAGAAATTGTAGTATTACATTGTGAAAGTAGATGTGTAGAACAATAAGTTGAGCAGATTATCAGTAATAAAATATATCTAAAAATCATTCTTCTGTTGTTGAAATAAACAGCAAATTAAATAGTTTAATAACAACCATGATGATTATTTTATTTTATTGTATTTTTCCATTTTAAAATAACTTCAATTTTTACATACCTATTTACATGATATTAAAAATTAAAACTCTACTTTTTTGTTTAGCTTTCACAATATTTTGTGTTCATGCACAAAAAAAAGACTCAACCAAAGTGTCCTTTATTGATAGCGTAAAAGCAATAAAAGAAAAAACTAAAGTAACAGACACTAGCAAAACTTCCGAAACTGATTCTACAAATAATAAGGTTGATAGCTTTTATTCTACAACAGGTTCTGCAAAAGTGGTAAAAAAATTAGAAGACCCAAGGCTTGGTTTAACTTATGAATTTATTACTAAAATAAAACGAATGAAGCCAAATCAAATTTTGATAATAGATGAAAAATTTGTTAGAAATGAAAAAAGAGTTGATGAATATGGTTTAGAGTATGAAGCAACAGTAACAATACGTTTTAGTTTTAGTCAGGATATGATTACAGGTATTGTAAAAGAAGTGCCATTGTATGCAACAAATGGTAGAGAAACCAATTTAATTGATATTAAAATACCTATAAAATTTTGTTGTACCACACCAATGGATAGTGTGCATAAAAAGAAGCACTGTGGTAAAATGAGTGAGCTAAATGATTTTGAAGACAATGATGGTTGTAAAGATTGGGTACAGGTAGAAGCAGGCAGTGGTTCAAAAAAATCATCAGGCAAACCAACAATTAAAGGTAAAGGCATTACAGGGCAAACAAGTGTTACAGGAGATAGTAACGATGATGACGAAGAAGAAGTGGATAAATTTGGTAAACCAATTTCTAAAAAGAAAAAGAAAGGCAAGAAAAACAAAAAGAATAAAGGGAAAATAGAGGATGAAGATATTGAACAAGCAGATAGTACACAATCTATTTCAAAAGATTCATTACAAGTTTCTAAACCTTCAGGTAAAAAAATAAAAGGAAAAAATAAAGAAGAAGAAAAGGAAGGCTTTGGTAAACCAAAACAAAACAAAAAAAAGAAAGGTAAAGGCAGAAAAGAGGAAGAAGAAGATTCTATTACAGAAAATGGAACAACCGATTCAACAGAAAATAAGCCAACAAATACAGAGAATAAAGAAACACCTTCTGTTA
>JAIBAV010000097.1 GCA_019695015.1 Chitinophagaceae bacterium | reverse complement strand
TTTGTACTTCCATTGGGTTATTCATTTAACTTAGATGGTAGTATGATGTACATGACTTTTGCAAGTATTGCTATTGCTCAGGTTTATAATGTACCAATAGCAACAGATCTTCCACAACAACTTACTATGTTACTTGTTTTAATGCTTACAAGCAAAGGGATTGCAGGTGTACCAAGGGCAAGTTTAGTAGTGGTTTTGGCTACTTGTGCTATGTTTAATATTCCACCAATTGGTGTAGCTTTAATATTACCAATAGATCATTTTTGCGATATGTTTAGAACAGCAACCAATGTAATTGGTAATGCCCTTGCAACAAGCGTTGTAAGTAAATGGGAAGGTGAATTGGAAAATAGTAACACCTGATTTACTATTTTTTTAACAACCCTACTACATTTTTTTATTATATCATTGCCAAATAATAATTACCAACACTAGTCCTTATTAATACAGAACTGCACTTAATTTTTATGAAACAATCTCTATTTTTATTGATACTATGCATTTGTATTTCTAGCATTTCTTTTGCACAAACAGATACAATTACAATTAAAGTTCAAAACCAATACGAGGCAGAAGTAGAAGCTGTAAATATAAAAGTACTAAGTACAGGAAAAAGCTTTGTAGCTAATGAAAAAGGTTTTGCAACCATCAATGCATCTCAAATAGATTCAATAGAATTAACTAAAGAAGGTTATACCAGTACAGTTGTTACGGTTAATCAACTTAAAAACAAAAAGGTTGTAATTGAAAAAAAATTCACTTGGAAAGACTTGCTAACCCCAATGTTTTATATTATTAATGGAGGGTTATGGTTACTCTTATTTATTGTATTTGCCGAAACAGGGTTATTTGTTGGATTTTTTCTACCAGGGGATAGTTTATTATTTGTTGCAGGAATATTCAGTAATATGTTAGCTGCTTATTTTTTTGATACTGGTAGCGATTTTGTAAATCTTTTAATGATTATTTCGCTGGTTTCATTAGCTGGTATTTTAGGTAATACTACAGGTTATTGGTTTGGAAGAAAAATTGGGCCTGCAATGTATCATTGGAAAGATAACTTCTTATTTAAACAAAAATATTTGCAGCAAGCACACGAGTTTTACGAAAAATATGGTGGTGGGGCAATTGTATTTGCTAGGTTTTTACCTGTTGTAAGAACTTTTGCACCAATTATTGCCGGCATAGTACAAATGGATAAAAAGAAATTTGGATTGTTTAATATTATTGGCTCATTTGCCTGGGCAGGTAGTATGATTGCTGCTGGCCATTACTTAGATAAATTGTTTATTGATAAGTTTGATATTGATTTGAAAAAACATTTGGAAATCATCATTATCATTATTGTTATTGTTTCTAATACTCCTGTAATTATAAAGCTTTTAGGAAAGAAAAAACATTAATTATCTTCTCTGTTTTTTATTTGTTTGATGTTTGAGTTGTTGCAAACTGTAATTTTATTTCAGTTAATGCATTTTTTTTAATTCAAATTTTGATACTTTTCAAAATAGTCATCAAACAACTAATCACTACATGAATCCACAAAAAAACTATAGTGTTCTTTCACTTCCTGTAATTGTTGCTGCATTAGGTTACTTTGTAGATATTTACGACTTATTACTTTTTACCATTGTAAGAGAACCCAGTTTACAAGGTATTGGTATAAACCTTGCAGATAAAGCAGCAGTACTCAATGCAAGTACTAAAATTATTAACTGGCAAATGTTGGGCTTACTTATTGGAGGTATTGTTTGGGGAACAATAGGAGATAAAAAAGGAAGGCTAAGTGTATTATTTGGATCCATTGCAATGTATTCTGTTGCTAATTTTTTAACTGGTTATGTTCAAACAACAGGGCAGTATAGTTTTGCAAGGTTTGTTGCAGGCATTGGCCTTGCTGGCGAATTAGGTGCAGGAATTACTTTAGTAAGTGAATTGCTTCCTAAAAACAAAAGAGGCATTGGTACATCTTTAGTTGCAGGAATTGGTTTGTTTGGTGCTGTATTTGCTTATTATACTTTTTATATAACTAATCAAGATTGGAGATTGTGTTACAAAATTGGCGGAGGATTAGGTTTTATTTTATTGCTTTTAAGAGTTTCTGTTGCAGAGAGTGGAATGTTTAAAGAAGTAAAAAATAAAGCCATTCAACGTGGTAATTTTTTTATGTTTTTTACCAATGCCAAAAGGTTTAAAAAATATGCCTTTGCTATTTTAATTGGTTTGCCTACCTGGTATGTAATTGGCGTTTTGGTAAATTATAGTAACCGTTTTGCAACTGAATTTTATGGAACCAATGCTATCATTAGTGGTAAGGCAATTATGTATGCTTATATTGCTATTGCCTTTGGCGATATTTTAATTGGCTTTGTTAGTCAGTATTTTAAAAGTAGAAAAAAGGCATTACTACTTTTTTACATACTTTGTATTATAGGAATGATATTGTTTTATAGCCCACTAAACAATTCTGATTTTAATATGTATGCAATATGTGCCTTTCTTGGGTTTAGTACTGGCTTTTGGGCAATTTTTGTAACAATAGGTGCCGAACAGTTTGGTACTAATTTAAGAGCTACAGCAGCCACCACAATTCCTAATATGGTTCGTGGTGCATTACCTTTAATTAATTTACTTTTCTTAGATGTTTTTCAAAAAAGCTGGAATTTGAGTTTAATTGTGAGTGGCATTATTACTGCTGTAATTGTAATGAGTATTGCACTCATAGCATTTTACTATACGGAAGAAACTTTTCATAAAGATTTGAATTATATTGAAGAGTAAAAAAGAAGAGTGCTTAAAATGGTTACTATACAAAACAAAAAAGCCCTGAATTATCAAGGCTTTTTATGTGATCCGGATTGGATTCAAACCAATGACCCACAGCTTAGAAGGCTGTTGCTCTATTCAGCTGAGCTACCGGACCTTTTTTAAAGGAGTTGCAAAATAAAAGGAAAATTATGTTTATGCCAACTTTATTTAAAAAATATCTATATAAAAAGCTACATTGCACCTATAAAAACAATTTAAATATATGGCTACTAAAAATGTTTTAAATATTGATAACTCATGGCTCTCTTTTGATGAGGTAAAACAGTTTATAACTCAAAATAGCACAATTGCAATTTCAAATCAATCTATACAATTGGTGTTAAAATGTCGTAACTTTTTAGATGAAAAAATGGCCAATAATAATGCTTTGTTTTATGGGATTAACACCGGTTTTGGTTTTTTACAGAATGTAAAAATAGATGCCAATCAAATTGAGCAATTACAATATAATTTATTAATGAGCCATGCTTGTGGTATGGGTAATGAAGTGCCTACCCACATTGTTAGGTTAATGCTATTATTAAAAATAAAAAGCTTAAGTTATGGTAATAGTGGAGTACAACTTAACACTATTAACGCACTAGCAACACTCTGCAATAATAATATTTTACCTATTGTTTTTATGCAAGGTTCCTTAGGTGCAAGTGGAGATTTAGCACCACTATCTCATTTATGTTTACCATTAATTGGCATGGGAGAGGTGCAAATAGAAAATGAAAAATTTGCTACAAAAGATATTTTAAATAAACTTGGTTTTAACCCAGTAGCATTAAAGAGTAAAGAGGGTTTAGCGTTAATAAATGGTACTCAATTTATGAGTGCTTATGGTATGTATTGTTTATATAAAGCAGAAAGATTATTAAGGTTGGCAGATATTATAGCAGCTATTAGTTTTGATGCTTTTAACTGTGTAAAAGAGCCTTTACATCCAGCAATACATCATGTAAGAAAACATAAAGGGCAAGTAGCTACTGCTGCTTCTTTAAGAAAATTGCTGGAAGGAAGTGAAATAAGTAATCAACCTAAAAAGCAAGTACAAGATGCTTATAGCTTTAGATGCATTCCTCAGGTACACGGTGCAAGTAAAGATGTTTTTGAAAATGTGTTAGAAGTATTTTTAACCGAAATTAATTCTGTAACGGATAATCCAAACGTTTTTCCTGATGAAGATTTAATAGTTAGTGGTGGCAACTTTCATGGCCAGCCTTTAGCTCTACGATTAGATTTTTTGAGTATAGCCATGAGCGAAATTGGTAATATTAGCGAAAGAAGAACGTATCAATTAATATCTGGGTTAAGAGAGTTACCTGCGTTTTTAGTAAACTCTCCAGGTTTAAATTCTGGGTTTATGATACCACAATATACAGCTGCAGGTATTGTTAGTGAAAATAAACAATTGTGCACACCTGCTAGTGTAGATAGTATTTCATCTTCTAATAATCAGGAAGATCATGTAAGCATGGGGGCTAATGCAGCTACCAAATGTATGAGGGTTGTAGATAATGTAGAAAGAGTTTTAGCAATAGAACTTTTAACTGCAGCTCAAGCATTAGATTTTAGAAGGCCTGCTAAAACTTCGCCAATTCTTGAAAAATTTGTTGCTGCATTTAGAGAAAAGGTTTCATTTAATGAACAAGATAGAATTTTACATACAGATATGATTGCAGCTGTTGAATTTTTAAGAACAGTAGAAATAACCAATGAAATGTACTAATGCTTTTTTTTATTTGTAATAAATGGAATGTTGAAATAAGTAGGCATTGTTAGATTATGTTTTCGCTTTTGTTTTAATGGTTTTTGGTATTGATTATAATAAATTTTTAATAGAATGATAAAATAAGAAATCATTAAAGGCCCAAAAATTAAACCTGTAAATCCAAAATATTTTAGACCAATTATTAACCCTAATACTGTAACTATTGGGTGCACATCTGCCATTTTTTTTGCCAATAAAAAACGAAATAAATTATCACTTAATCCTATAATAACTATACCCCAAATAATTATAAAAACACCATAACCGGTTTGCCCTTTTATAAATAATAATAAACTAACTGGCAACCAAATAAGAGCTGTGCCAATAACAGGAATTACAGATGCAAATGCAGTAATAATAGCCCAAAATGCTGCTTGTTCAAGTCCTGCAATTTTGTAGGCTATATAGGCTAATAGCCCATGTATTAATGCAATTAAAGGAACACCAATAGCATTACTAACAGTTTGTGCTACCAATTCTTTTCCAAAAAGTTTAATATTATTTTTTTTGAAAGGAAGGTATAAAATAATTGCAGCTTCTAATCTGTTTATATTGGTTAATAAAAAATACAAGAAGAAATACATCATGGTAATACTTGTAAAAAAATTCAAGCCAATATTTAAGGCAGATGATAAAATACTGGTGGCGTAACTTTGAATACTTCCTAAATTTTTTACAGAAATTAAACGGATATTAAATTTTTGATAGAATAAGGCATCAAACTCATTAATTGGTTTTATAATTACTTCTGGGCTGCTTGCAATAATGCTTACTTCTTTATACAGTAAACTTCCTATCAATAAAATTGGTAATAATATGATAAAAAATGAGATGATAATTACCAAAACAACAGCCAAACTTTTATTCCATTTTTTATTTTTGATGAGCCATTCTACCAATGGTTTACTTAAAATATAAAACATTAATGCACCTAAAAATGCTGTAAACAATTCGGATAAGCTAAAAAGCAGAAAAAGTCCAAAAACTATAATTACCGATAAAAAAATGTAGCTGTTTATTTTATTATGTTGACTGTTTTCCATGAACTCTATTTTTTGCATAGCTATATTTACAAAAACAAAATTTTGTAAAAAATATAAAGCTTAAATTGTAAAATAATTTCTGCTTAAAAGTAGTATTTTTTACTTTATTGAAATGTATGCAAACAACTAATGAAATAAATAATAAATTCATTTGTTTTAATGGATTGTTTATTAGTAATAAAACTGCCATTGTAGATGCATCTAACAGGGGATTGAAATATGGAGATGGTTTTTTTGAAACTTTGAGGATAATAAATAACAAAATTGTACTAAAAGAATTTCATTTTAATAGGTTATTTGATGCATTGCAGTCTCTTCATTTTGAGCAACCTAATTTTTTGACATCTGATTTTTTAGAAGAAAAAATTTTAAACCTTATTCAAAAAAATAATTTTACTACAGCAGCAAAAGTTAGAATAAATATTTTTAGAGGGAATGGGAATTTGTTTGAGATAGAAAATAATTATCCCAATTATATAATAGAGGCAGAACCACTACCAAACCAGTTTTATGAATGGGATAAAACTGGGTTGAAAGTTGATTTTTTTATAGATGCAAAAAAAGTTTGCGATAATTTTTCTCATCTTAAAACCAATAATTTTTTACCTTATTCAATGGCAGCATTTTGGGCAAAAAAAAATAATCTACATTCAGCAATCATCTTAAATCAACATAACTGTGTTGCAGATTCTGCAATTGCCAATGTTTGGGTAATTAAAAATGGAGAAATACAAACTCCTGCATTAACTCAAGGATGTATTGATGGTGTAATGAGAAAATATTTAATTAAATGTTTTAAAGAAGAAGGATTACCTTTTAAAGAAACTGCATTAACCATTGAGGACATAGTACAAGCACAAGAAGTATTTTTAACTAATGTTATTAAAGGCATTAGTTGGGTTAAGTTTTGTGGTAAAACCGAATATACCAATACCACAACTCAATTTATTTATTCAAAATTTGTACATACACTCAACTCTTATTAGTAGATAGCAAATGGTGGATATCCATTAATTTTTCAACTGCTTTTTTACCATCATTTCCAATATCTAAAGAATAGTTATTTACATACAAGTCTATATGTTGCTTCATAATGGATTCATCCATTTCCTGAGCATGTTGCTTTACATAATCTGTAATAGAAGGATAGTTTGCAAAAGCAAATTCAATACTTTTTTTAATTAGTTCATCTACTGTAGAAAGAATGCTTTCTTCTACTCTTTTATGTGCAACAATACCACCTAACGGAATTGGAATTTTTAATTTTTCTTCCCAGTATTCGCCTAAGTCAATTATTTTTTTTAATCCTTTTTGTTGATAGGTAAATCTGTTTTCATGAATAATAACACCAGCATCCACTTTCCCATTTAACACAGCATCTTCAATTTCATTAAACACCATAAATTGTTTATTAGCATGGTTAGGGTAAGCCATGGAAAATAATAAATGTGCTGTTGTATTTATTCCTGGAATTGCAACTGAAGAATTGGCATTAATAGTATTGTTTTCTAAAGCTGTTGAATTTGTAATGAGCAAAGGGCCAACACCATTGCCTAATGCACCACCACTATTCAATAATTTGTATTTTTCTAAAAGTAGAGGATATACGCCATAACTAATTTTCGTTACATCTAACTTTTCTTCTAAAGCCCATTGGTTCAAGGTTTGAACATCGGATAATACAACATTAAAAGTAAAACCATTTGTATCAATTTTATTATTTACCAGTGCATCAAAAATAAATGTATCGTTTGGGCAAGGCGAAAAGCCAAGTGTTAGTTTCATCTACAAAATGTTTAAGCAATTTCGTACAATTTGTCAATCAATTTTAAAGCAGTATTATTTACATTTTCAATACTTTCTTTTAAAAGCCATTTTGTTTTATTGCGTTCGCCAACATAATTACTTGTTGATCTTATTTGCAAAAAAGCAACCTTTGCATCTCTGCAAACATAATGAAGTGCTGCTCCTTCCATTGTTTCAATATCTGGAGCATACTTTTTTTTAAATTGTTCAATTCTTCTTTTTTGTGTGTTAATTGTATTCACTGTTATACCTTTTGCTACGGGCAAATGTAGCAAATTGTATTGTTGCAAGAATGGGTTAGGCAATCCTTTCTTGGCATAAGGTGGGCAATTATTTTTATTTAATTTCAAATCAAAAATATCTTTCCATTCTCCATTTTCTTCTACACCCATATCAGCAAAACAATCATTCTTTACTGCAAAGGTTTTTCCTAATTCTTCTTTATTATTAAATGCTCCAGCAATACCCATTTGAATGATTAAGTCTGGTTGTTCATTGCACAATAATTTTGTAAGTGAAACAGCAGTAGCAGCAATACCTACACCACTTACATGAAACGAAACATTTAATCTTTTGTTTTTTTTAGTATAAAGTTTATTAATGTTTAAAAATGCAGGCTTCCATTCATTTGTAGTTGCAGCAGTAATAACAATATTCATAGCCATTAAAGATAAGCAGGCTTTTATTCTATAGTACTAAAATTAGTTAATTTTTATTTCGCTTAGGTGCTTTAATTACAATACCACAAGAAAGGTTTGGTATAGGGCTATCAAACATTTCTTTTTCAATATGGCTACCAATTAACAACTTTCGGGCATCTGATTTTTCCCATTTTCCATTGCTTATTCTTTCATAAGTTAATTGTTCTTTCTTCTTAAAGTTAAACCCCACTAAAGGCTCTACAGCCTGTTTGGAAAAGATGGAATTGGTATTTGAGTTATAAACTCCCAACCATTCAATACCTACAAAAACTCCATTTGATGGTAGTTTAATTTTAAATTTTGAAATATCAAAAGAAAAAACTTTATCCGCTTTTCCCTCAAGTATTTCAACGTAATTCGAATCTAATAATTCTACCGAAGGCAAATTATCTGCACTTACGGCATACAAGTGTAATCTTACAGCAACAGTATCCAATTTTAATTTCTTTATTTTATAGTTTAACTGATAGATATAAGCATCTACATTCTTAGTATTAGGTATGTAAGCAGCATATTCAAATCCTGTACCTCTTGAAATGTGATAATTTGATTTCAGTTTGGCATAGCCCATATTCATTTCTCTATATTTAGACCAATCAACAGGGGCAACAATTACTTCTTCCAATTCTTTAGTGTAAGGAATAAGATAAAATGTATCAATGACATTATTAGTGTTTAAATAATAAGGTACAGTAATAGGTTTGTACCCTATACATCTTATATATATGCTATCATTTTTATTTGCGGTTATCTTAAAATATCCGTTTCCTATTGTATATAATCCTTGTTTAGTATTGGTATTGATAATTGTGGCATAAGGAATTCCTTTTTTTGTGTTTTCATCAATAACAAATCCAGAAATAGTTGTTTGACTATAAACTTCAAGAGAAAAAAAGTATAAAAAAATAATGCTCAGTATTTTCATCATACGTTTAATATTTAAACCCCTGACAAGATGTGTGAACTTATGCTTTGTCAGGGGTTGGTATTAAAATCAATTACATTGTATATACTCGTATTTAACATCGTCAACCCAAAATAGGAAATAATGTTTTTTCGCACATGACTTATGTCCTGTTGCATCACACTTGCCACATTTCCAATTCCCCCAACCAATAATAGGTCTTCCTGCTTCAGCAGTAGGGCATTCTGTTGGCTCTTCATCTTCATAGCCATTAGGTGTAGATTGTATTTGTTCAAATATGGATGTTTTCTGTTCTTGACCAGCAGCAAATTTATTCATGGTATTTTCATCGTAATAATTTGCAATTAAATTTTCGTAGCTGCTATTATCCAAGTAACTATCTATCATAGTAAGCAAATATTTCCATTTTGCAGTAGTACAACCTGTCCATGCTACTATTGGTTTCATTATCACATCCTGTACTTGAAATATCCTGTGTGTATTTACAATATAATTAATAGCTTGCTCCTCCGTTACAAGTTCAGTGGCATATTCTTCATCGTACAAGGTAGCACCCAAACTATTAGAAAATCCTATTGAGCTAAGGTTTTCCTGCACATCGGCATGGGTGTTTGCTTTTAAATAATCAAGGTATGCATCTACATCATCTGTTGTAGTAAATACCAAAAAACCGTAACTACTATTTACACTCATACCCAATGAGTTTGCACTTACTTCTGTTGTGCCAACTATTCCCTGTTCTTGTTTTTCAGTACTCGTTTTTTGGCATCCAACAAAGGCAATTACAGCAGCACTTAGCACAACTGTAAAAATAACAATTAATTTTTTTATGGTTTAGTGTTTTGTACTCTTGGGTAATGGATAATGAAAAAAATTACTACCTCAACTCCGCTGTAATTTGAAAATTGACTCCTTTTGATACCCACCTGTTAGCCCACCTACCCATAAAACTAAGCTCCCAAATATCCTCATTTATCGCATTTTGGTCACGCTCAATAAGTTTAATTTGTGGTTTATACCACGCTTTCACTATTCTTCTCCCGTTTATCTTCTCTTTTTTTAACTGTATATTAAAAGGGATATAAAGCCATTCTATAGCTATAAAAAAACTTTTACCTGGAATAATGATATTGTAGTCTTCAAGATTGATTCGTACATGACCTTCTTTAGATGTTACCTCTATAACACTGTCAACCAAATCGTTTGAAGGGTATTTATAAGTAGAGTCTATATCGTAAATACGAATACGAAATTTACTCTCCGAATCGTCTTTACATAGCTCCAATGCCGTAAGTTGCATTCCTTGTGCGGGTGCATTGAAACGCTGTGCCAACTGTGATATAGTATTCAGCCCAATTTTATAAATACTCCAACTGCATTTCCTAAACTTGTTGAGAATAAAAGTCTGTTTAGAACGGTTTGAAACAATTACTTCTTTAAGTTCCCGAATTTCTTGTTGAAGCATGACAACACCCTCGTTTACACATGTTGAAACAGGTAATAAAAGTGCTTTATAGCCTACTGATGATATTCTAAGACTATCAGTTTGAGGAAAAGAAGACACGATGCTAAAACTGCCGTCCTCGTTGGCATTAATTCCTTTATTTTCTTTAATAAGCCCAATAGCAGCATAAGGGATTCTACTTCCAGTTATTCTATCTATAACAATACCAGAACATTTTTTCTGAGCAAATGTAATCAGAGGCATGAACAGAATTAAGATAATTTTCATCGTTAATATTTAATGTAAAAAGCTAGGAGCAACAGCAAATAAGTTGCCACATCTACTCATAAATTGAAAACTCAGCAGCCTTCAGAAGTCTCTGACCAAGAGCTTTCCACATATTTTGGGCCTTTGATTGTTATAAACCAAATATGGGTAACTCTTCGTCTAATCGTTTGGCAATCACGTACACAATTTCCGAGTACATTATAATGTGGTTGACTGCAACTTGTCTCATATTCATATTTTCGTCCATACAAAGGTATCAATGCTTCAGTAGAATTGGGTTCTGTTTCTTCATAACCATTAGGTGTTGCATCTATAAATTCTAATAAATCAAATGTGCTATCCTGCCAATTTGTGGCAAACTTATTCATGGTATTTTCATCGTAATAATTTGCAATTAAATTTTCGTAGCTACTATTGTTTAGGTTAGATGAAACCATTGTTAATAAAAATTCCCATTTTACTTCTTCATTTACTTCATTAATGGGTTTCATTATCACATCCTGTACTTGAAATATCCTGTGTGTATTTACAATATAATTAATAGCTTGCTCCTCCGTTACAAGTTCTGTGGCATATTCTTCATCGTACAAGGTAGCACCCAAACTATTAGAAAATCCTATTGAGCTAAGGTATTCCTGCACATCGGCATGGGTATTTGCTTTTAAATAATCAAGGTATGCATCTACATCATCTGTTGTAGTAAATACCAAAAAACCGTAACTACTATTTACACTCATACCTAATAAGTTTGCACTTACTTCTGTTGTACCAACTATTCCTTGTTCTTGTTTTTCAGTACTCGTTTTTTGGCATCCAACAAAGGCAATTACAGCAGCACTTAGCACAACTGTAAAAATAACAATTAATTTTTTCATGGTTTATAATTTTTTAAAATTTTAAGTAATATTTTTTGAAAATCAGAGCTATTGTTTGTAGTCTTTGGAGGAGATTTATTGGGTTGTAACATAAAAATATAGTTTAGGGTTTTTAAAAAACTGAACAACAAAACAGGTATTCCGCTAAAAAAATTTAATTAATAACTAAATGTTGTTGTTGGCTTTATCTGTTTTGCCAATGCTATATTGCTTATTTTTCTTTACATTTTTAATTGCATAAATGGGTAGTTTATGTATTTTCGTACATAAATTATCCAAACAATATGTACCAAACAGGCAATAAAATAAAAAAGCTGAGAGAGCTGCGAAACTTTACACAAGGCTATATGGCAGAGAAATTAGGTATCAGTCAAAGTAATTATGCCCGTTTAGAAAATGATGAAGTAGGCATAAGCAACGAACGTCTTAAACAAATTGCTGACGTTTTAGAAACTACTAAAGAGAATATATTGAGTTTTGATGAGAAATATGTGTTCAACGTTCATAATGAACAACACTCAAGTGGAGCTATTGTTCATAACTATTCTAAAAGTCCTGAAATAAAACAACTATACGAGGACAAAATAAAGCTTTTGGAAGAAAAAGTACAAATGTTAGAAAAACAATTAAGTAGCTAATTGTTTAATAATAACTTACCGAACAAAGGTTTTACATTAAACTTTGTTAAGAGCTAAAAAAATCTTTGGCAGCCCCAAAAAATACTTATACATTCGCTGCCCAATCATTCATGATTGTATTATTAACCAAATTGTTAAAGCCTTTAAATTTCTATTTATTATGGCAGTAAAAATGAGATTACAAAGACACGGCAGTAAAAAACGCCCTTTCTATTTTATAGTAGTGGCAGATGCACGTGCACCCAGAGATGGTAAGTTTATTCAAAAAATTGGAACTTACAATCCATTAACTGTTCCTGCAAGCATTCAGTTAGATCGTCAAAAAGCATTGGATTGGCTACACAAAGGAGCACAACCAACCGATACGGTTCGCAGGATTCTCTCTTTCAAAGGAGTGTTGTATTTAAAGCATTTATTGCGTGGTGTAAAACTGGGCTTGTTCGATGATGCTACAGCTATGACTAAGTTTCAGGCATGGCATGAAGAACATGAAGCTCATGTAAAACGTAGAAACGATTCTCATCGTAATACACAACGTCAAAAGAAAGCTTATGTACCTCCTGTTCGTAAAGTAGAAGAAGTAGCACAGCCTGCAAATGATGCACCTGCTGCTGAAGAAAATACAGAAGCGTAGCAATAGCAACGTAATTTTCCCAAAAATCCCTGCTTAAAAATTTAAGCAGGGATTTTTCTATTCATAAGGTAAAACCATTGCTCCTATAAGTTTAAACCAGAATAGCAACGCTAAAATACAGCCTATTACTCCTGTTAATAAAAATTTGCCTCGATATACTTTGGGAATAAAAACAAAAACAGTAATATAACATATCCAAGTAGAAAACAAACCCAATGGTATGAGAATGAACAATGGAGATATATTTAATGCGTAAGCTATATTCGTTTCATTTATTATTAAAAGAGCATTGTCTTTTTTACTTAAACTCACAAAAACTATGTATAGTACGAGAAGTAATAACCATCTGAACCAAAATAAATTAAGAAAAACAGCTATCCATTGTATTAAGGACAAGTTGTTATAGTTAATATTTTTCTTATACTTTATCAGATAAACAAAACCCACTATACCCAAGATTATAAATATTAGTGGTGCTGCTCCATCTATCAATATTAGTTCAATAAGTTGCTGCCTTTCGTATTTTTGTAATTGAAACTTTCCTGAAAATTCAAGATTATTTTCTATTTCATAAGCATACTGTTCGTATAGTCTTTCAATAAAACTATCTTTTGGATGGCTTTTACATAAACCTGTTGCATCATAACTAATACTTGTTTTGTATGAAAAATATTTTGCAACAGGTTGAAAGGCAAAAAGCTGAATGAAAATAGCAGCTAATGTGAAAAAGAAAAATGCAACAGTTAAGGTAAGAAGCTTTTTATTTATAAAATATTTCATTCAATATTTTTAATTTAATGCTTCTAATAATGCTCCTTTAGATAGTCCATGCCAGTTAATAATATCCAGCTTAATATCATCTAAAATAGTCAAAATTTTAATATTCGTTGTAACCCCCTTAAAATACTCAATTTTAGCTAAAGCTTTTTCTTTGAAATTTGAATTAACTACAA
>JAIBAV010000065.1 GCA_019695015.1 Chitinophagaceae bacterium | reverse complement strand
TATAATTATTAATTTAAAAAACTATTAACTTGAGCAACTTTTCAATTTCACTTGAAATAAAATATTAAAAAGCTAATATTTTTTCAGTAGAATTGCTAAATATTTATTAATTTAAAAGTATTTTTAAAAAACTAAAACAATTGAATTATGGCTGACTTAAAACCAACTCCAACAGCAACAAAAACAATTTCAAATGTTCAACCCAAAAAAAGCAGTAATGTTATTTCATGGATTGCCCCAATTGTATGTCTTATTTTAGGATATGTAATTTGGAGGTTTGTTTTTGGATCTCCTAACAATTTCGAAAAACCAGATTTGAATGGTTGGTTTTGGCCAGACCATCATAAACTTAAACCAAATACAGGTATGGCTAAAATGTATGAAGGTGGTATAGTAGTACCTATATTAATTGGTTCGTTCTTTATAGTAATAACATTTGTTATTGAAAGAATTTTAACTATACAAAAAGCTACTGGTGCAGGCAATATTGGTGAGTTTTTACGTAAAGTGCAATTTCATTTAGCTAATAAAGATGTTGATAAAGCTTTAGCAGAATGTGATAAACAAAAAGGTAGTGTTGGTAATGTAATGAAATCTGGTTTACGTACTTATAAAGATATGATTTCAAATACAGAACTATCAACCGAACAAAAGGTACTAAATATTCAAAAATCAATTGAAGAATCTACAGCATTAGAATTGCCAATGCTAGAGAAAAATTTAGTATTCCTATCCACTTTAGCATCTGTAGCAACCTTATTAGGTTTATTAGGAACGGTATTAGGTATGATTAAATCCTTCTCTGCCTTAGGAGAAGATAGTGGTGGTGCAACTGCAGCTGCAGAATTATCAAAAGGTATTTCTGAAGCATTATTTAATACAGCGTTAGGTATTGGTACATCTGCTGTTGCAATTATTATGTATAATGTATTTACCACCAGAATTGATGCTATTACTTTTGGAATTGATGAGTCAGGCTTCACATTAACTCAAAGCTTTGCATCTTTATACAAATAATTTTTGTGGAAAGATGAATACTTTGAATCTAAACAATTAGTGAATAACCTTAAAATCAAAAAACGATGGGACGTGCAAAGATTCCTAGGAAGAGTACCAATATAGATATGACAGCAATGTGCGATGTAGCTTTTTTGCTCTTATCGTTCTTTATCCTTACAACAAAATTCAAACCAGCCGAAGCAGTTTCTGTTAGCCCTCCAAGTTCTGTGTCTGATAAAGCTGCACCAGAGTCTGATATTGTTTTAATTACAATAGATAAAGATGGTAAAGTTTTTTTATCTATGGATAACGAAGAAAAGAAAGAATACATAGCCAATACAATTGCCAACGAAAAAGGCTTAAAATTAGATGTACAATCATTTAAAAAAGCCCAATTTATTGGAGTACCATTTAATAAACTAACTTCATTTTTACAGCTACCAGATGATCAAAGAAAAGGCGATAATATGCCTGGAATACCTTGTAAAGACAGTACCAATAACGAGATGATTGAGTGGCTTAGAATTGTAAGAAGTGCTTATATGGGGCAAAAAATAAATTTATTAGTTAAAGGCGATAATACCTCTAAATACCCTTCTTTTAAAAATGTAATAACAGCATTTAAGAAAAACGATTTATTAAAGTTTCAAATCATTACAAACCCAGAGGGAGTGCCTGTGGGTAGCGAACTTTACAGACAAGCACAAGCCGGAATTAAAAATGATTAACTTGAATTTGTTCTCTTAAATTATTTAAAAATTAAATAAAAAGTAACCGAAATGGCAGAAATGGATACCTCGTCCGGTGGCAGTCATAAAAAAGGCCCCGGCGTCAAAAAGAGCAAAAAAATGTCCACCAGGGTTGATTTAACCCCCATGGTAGATTTGGGCTTTTTGTTAATTACTTTTTTCATATTTACTACAACAATGAGTCTGCCTACTACTATGAATCTTTTTTTACCAAAAGATACAGATAAGCCAGAAGAGCAGAATAAGATTAAAGATAATAGTGCATTAACTATTCTATTAGGCAACGATAATAATGTGTTTTATTACGAGGGAATGTTAGACAATGCTAATGTTTCTGCAAACTTTAAATCATCCAATTTTGGAGGCGGAGAAGATGGTATAAGAAATATTATTCTTCGCAAAAAAGCCAATACCGATGAAAAAGATTTTATGGTTGTAATAAAACCAAGTGATGAATGTACTTATAAAAATGTAGTAGATATATTAGATGAAATGACCATTAATGTTGTAAAAAGATATGCAATGGTAGATATATCTGATGTAGAAGTACAATTAATAAAAGCTACCGAAGCTGCATCATCTAAATAATTTTTACTTTTCTTATGTAAAATTATTTAGCACTGCATCTTATAATAAAATTAATTAGTTATGGAAAAGAATAACATTTTAACAGCAGACATACTTGATATTATCTTCGAAGGAAGAAATAAAGCTTATGGTGCATACGATTTAAGAAAAACTTACACAAAGCGTATAACTTTTGCCTTTGTTGCAACTGTTACATTATGTGCCTTGTTTTTTGTAGGTTCATTATTAGCAAATTCAGGAGAAAAGAAGGTAGCTAAAATTTTGGTTCAAGATGTTGAATTAGAAAGCTTAAAAGAGCCAGAAGAGAAAAAACCTGAACCACCACCACCACCTCCTCCTCCTAAACAAGAGCCTCCTAAGGTTGAGATGAAACAATTTACTCCTCCAAAAATTGTAAAAGCAGAAGAAGTAAAACCAGAAGAAATTCCACCAGAAGTTACTAAACTAGAAGAGGCTGCAATTGGTACTAAAAACCAAGAAGGTATGAAAGATGTTGGTGTTGTTGCCCCTGTTGTTGAAGCAGTAGGTACTGGTAAAGTAGAAGCACCTAAAGAAGAAGAAGATTATAATAAAATATTTACAGTTGTTCAAATTGAGGCTGAATTTCCTGGAGGTAAAGCTGCTTGGAACAAATATTTACAACGCAATTTAAATAGCAGCCTACCAATGGATAATGGTGCAAGCCCTGGAAAATATACAGTTGTTGTTACTTTTACTGTAGATAAAGAAGGTAATGTAAGCGATGTGCAAGCAGATAATGACCCTGGTTATGGCACAAAAGACGAAGCAATAAAAGTAATTAAAAAAGGACCTAAATGGAAACCAGCAGTACAAAATGGTAGAAACGTTGCTTATCGCCACAAACAAAGTATCACATTTATAGTTTCTGAAGAGTAATTATAACTTTCATAAACAATTTTAGAGGTTGCTTGTAAGCAGCCTCTTTTTTTTGTAATTGCTAAAAAATATTTCCATGTTTAAAAATATTCAACTGTATTTTAGTAAATAAATTTATAGCAATGAATTATGCTTGTACAATTGTACCTGTTGCACCATTAAGGAGTGAGGCATTACATAGCAGTGAAATGGTTAGTCAATTATTATTTGGAGAATGTGTAACAATTTTAGATTCAACAAAAGATTTTTTTAAAGTTTCATCCATGTATGATGATTATATTGGCTGGTGTTCTAAAAAACAACTAACAACAGTTAATGAAAATTTTTCTATTCAAAACCATAAGCAATGTACCAATATCCCAATTACAACTGCTTTATATAAGGAGAGTAATTTGTATTTATCGTCTGGCTCTTTTATTGGTGCATTAAAAAATAATATTTTAACCATCAACGATAAAATTTTTAATATTCATTTTAATTCAACCGAAACTAATATTCAAAAAGTAATTCATTCTTACCTCAACACTCCATACTTGTGGGGTGGTAAAAGTATTTTTGGTATAGATTGTAGTGGCTTTACCCAGCAAGTATATAAAATACTAGGAACAAAAATTTACAGAGATGCTTATGAGCAAGCACAACAAGGAAAGGTAATTGGCTTTTTGCAAGAAGCTGCCATAGGCGACCTTGCTTTT
>JAIBAV010000096.1 GCA_019695015.1 Chitinophagaceae bacterium | reverse complement strand
ATAGAAAATGTTTTACCTTTTTTAAACACCTCATCTAAAAGTTTTTTACTCTTCAGTTTTTCTTTTTTATTATAAGAATATTTTTTTAACATAGATACTATAAAACTAAAAAGTTCTGCTGTAAAGGCAGAACTTAAATATAATTTATTTGTTTCTATTTATTATTTTAATCCACGTTCGTCAGAAACAGTTAATTTTTTACGTCCTTTTGCACGGCGGCTTGCCAATACTTTACGACCATTAGCTGTTTGCATACGTTTACGAAAACCATGAACTGTTTTTCTACGACGTTTATGTGGTTGGAATGTTTGTTTCATTACTTTTAAAGTTTTCTTTTCCTAACAATTTTGTTTCATTTCAATAGTGGTCACCATACCACCATTTTGTGAAAGGTGTGCAAAGATAGGGGTAATAAATAATTTAGCAAAAGTTTGATAAAAAAATAATTAACACCTTGAAATTCAAAACTAAATACTTTCAAATGAGCCTGTTTGCCTGTTTTTTCTTACACGCCCAGCATTAAAATATAATCCATTCATTGCTATATAAACGCCATAAGGTAATGTTTGTACAAAGGCAATGGCATTTCCTATATTAAATAATCCATCACTACTACCAAATTTATAAGGAATCATGGCACCAGTAAGTACAATAGTTTTATTAAAAACCGTTTGTGCTAACAGCTCTGCAGTTTCTGCCATAGTATCTGTACCATGGGTTATAATTATTTTATCTTCTATACATTGTTGGCATTGGTAAATAATCATCATTCTATCTTCTTGAGTCATTTCTAAACTATCAATCATCATTAAAGTTCTTACATCTACATTGGCTTTATTTCTACCAAGTTTCAAAATCTCTGGCATGTGTGTGTCTTTAAAAAATAAGGTGCCATTTAGTTCATTGTATTCTTTATCAAAAGTACCACCCGTAATAAATATTTTTATAGCCATAGTTTTTATTTGAATGATTAAAACAAAGTAACAAAGTTTTAGGTTTCAAAAAAAAGTTGATTTGAGGATAGAAGATTTTAATGACTTTTATTGTTGTGGAGCATTACATCAGTAACTAACATTAAATGGTCGCTAAGATTTTCATCCACTAAATCAAACTGATTTATTTTAAAATAATTGTCGGGTAAAATATAATCTATTCTTAGGGTGGGGGCTAAAGATGTAAAAGTTTTTCCTATACCAAAAATGTTATTTAAAAATGCATCTTGCCTATTGCCTTTGATAGTATTGTAAGTATAACTAGCTGGTACATCATTAAAATCTCCACATATTATAGAAGGTTTATTATCTGCTGATGTTACACTATTAACAATATTTGCTTGTTCGGCTCTATGCTTAAAAGCTAATTTCATTTTATTAAATAAATTTTTTGAAGCAGTCTTAGATGCTTCGTTATGCTGGCTAATATTATCTAACTCATCATAATCTTCTTTCTTAAATTTATAGGATTGTAAATGCGAAGTATAAATCCTTATGGTGTCTGAATTTATTTTAATATCTGCATAAATTAAGCTTTCTGCAAAAGGGTATTTTGTTTTTCCAGTTTTAATTATAGGATAGGTTGAAAAAATAATACATCCACTTATATAACTTCCTTTTTTCCTTTTGTAATCTTCAGAAAAATAATAATAAGGATAATATTGTTTAAAAGTAGAAAGGTTATCTGCATCTGCACTTAAATTAGATGTGTTAAACTCTTGTAAACAAACTACATTGGGCTTGTATTTATTGATGCAGTTTAATATATCGTTTTTTGAATTTTTCTTAGCCTCTTTGGTTTTAGATATACCATTAAAACTTTGAATATTCCACGAAATAATTCTAATATCTTTAGTCTGTTTATTTAACATAAAATCTTTAATACTCGTAAAGGAAAATATTGCACAATAATGCTTGTAGCCTAATAAAAAAACAATTAATATAAACCAGCCAAATTTTGGTTTTGAAATAAACCAAAAAATACAAAGTAAGGCTAAAATTGTAGCGGTGTAAGGAAAAATAAGTGTAAGAAAACCAATAACCCAAAATTCTTGAGGGCTTACCCAAAAACTTAATAATGCTGGTAAAAACAACACTAAAACCAAACAAGTTATAATTATAAAAATAATTTTAATAGCCAGTCTAGGCAGTTTAGTTATCATGCTTTAAAAATAATAAATCTTACTTGTTTATGATTATTTATCTATTTAAAAAACTAACAAAAGGTAAGTATTAATTTTTTGAATTGATGATTACAGCTTTTACATAATTACTTGTTTTACCAGCAGGGGTTACAACTATTGCTTTAAAAATTCTTTCTTTACTAGGCGGAACAGTTATTTTAACTTCATTAATAAATTCATTATCTAATGCAGATGGGTTATAATCATCAATGGTATAATAAATTTTAGCCCCTTCAACCGATGGGGTTAAATTTTTAAAAATATATTCCGATGCATAAATGATTGTATCTTTTAAACCATAAACTTCTGGTACACGATAAAATGTATTGGTTTTATCAAGTTTTGCTAAATGGTTAGCAACTCTAGTTTGAGAGAAGTTAGTCCAGTTTTTATGTTCTTGGCTTGTCCATGCAATTTCAGCTAAAGCAAAAATTCTTGGGTAAATGGTAAACTCTACCTTGTTTGTAGTTGCAATATATTCTGTCCAAACATTGGCTTGAACGCCTTTAATAAATTTATGTTTTGTTGGTTCTAAAACTGCAGGTATAGGGTTTGATAGATATACTTTTTCTAAAGTAGAAAGGCCGCCAATACTTAAAGGCTCTCTATTTCTGTCTGCTCCTTGTTTATGATCAAAATATAACCCATACGATGCAGGTGTCATAATTACATCATGATTTTGATTTGCTGCTGCAATTCCTCCTGCATCTCCACGCCAACTCATTACTGTAGCATTGGCTGCTAATCCACCTTCAAGTATTTCATCCCATCCAATAATTTTTCTACCTTTATTATTAATGTATTTCTCCATTCTTTGAATGAAATAACTCTGCAATTCATGTTCATCTTTTAAGTTATTGTCTTTAATTCTTTTTTGACATGAGCTACAGGTTTTCCATTTTGTTTTAGGGCATTCATCGCCTCCAATATGAATGTATTTACTTGGAAAAATTTCAATTACTTCGTCAATAACATTTTGCAGTAGTTCAAATGTTTCTTCTTTGCCGGCACAAAAAACATCATCAAAAACGCCCCAAGTTTGTGCTGTTTGAAAGTTAGTTGTTTTATCGCCACAACCCAATGTTGGATAAGCAGCCAAAGCAGCTAATGCATGGCCAGGCATTTCAATTTCGGGAATAATAGTAACAAAGCGTTCTCTTGCATAAGCAACCAATTCTTTTGCCTGTTCTTGTGTATAAAATCCACCATAAGCAGTATTGTCATATTCACCAACTGTTCGGTAATTTCCAATTAAAGTTTGATTTCTATATGCACCAATAGAGGTAAGCTTTGGATATTTTTTTATTTCTAAACGCCAACCTTGATCGTCGGTTAAATGCCAATGAAAAACATTTAGTTTATAACTTGCTAATATATCTATATATTTTTTTAAAAAACTTAGTGGAAACATATGCCTGCAAACATCTAAATGCATTCCTCTATACTCAAATCTTGGTGTATCTTTTATGGTAACAATAGGTAATAATATTTCTTTATTTTTTATGGTTACTGGTAAAAGTTGAAGTAGAGATTGGTATCCATAAAACAGGCCTGCATCATAACCAATAATTTCAATTTTATTGGTTGAAATAACTAAATCATAAGCTTCATTATTAGTTTTTTTATTTGTAATAAATTGAATACAATTAGTTGTAGCTTTTTCAGTTATTTTAATATTCAAGTTATATTGAACTTGTAAGTACTCTTGTAACAATAAAGCCAGTTTTTTGCTTTCGGCAGTTGTATAGTTTATTGTTGTTAGGTTATTTAAAGTAA
>JAIBAV010000106.1 GCA_019695015.1 Chitinophagaceae bacterium | reverse complement strand
TTATACACATTATCTTTTGTAACTGTTACATATAGTATTATTTTTTTTATAAAAACATTTACACCAAATCTTTTAATATTAAACGAAGGCATAAGCCCTGCAAACAATTTAAATTTTGACTATATTTTTAAAGGGTTTGGTCAAGTAATTTTTCAAGAAAATGCAGTATCTGGTATAGTTTTTTTTATTGCTATTTTTATTAATTCTCCTATAGCTGCCATTTATGCTATTACATTTTCGGCGTTATCTGGTTTAATTGCAATTAGTCTTTCCATTCCTTTAAATCTTGTTAATGCTGGGCTATTTAGCTACAATGCATTGTTATGTGCTATTGCATTTGCTAATAGAAAACTATTTACTATTTTTTGGGTTTTGCTAGCCTCTTCCCTTTCGCTAATTTTTAGTTTGCTTATGAATCAAATACAAATTATTCAACTTACACTTCCGTTTGTATTAGCATGCTTTATTGTTTCTACTCTTAAAAATAGAAACCATATTAATAAGCAATTATTAAATTAACCATTGTAGTACTGTGTAATATTTATTAAATTTATTATTATACTTTCCGTTTATAAAATTAAATTAAGACTTTGATGTCTTTTTTAATTAATCTACTATCTTTGCCACCCAAAAAAATCTATCTCTTTTCATCCCTTTATAACAATTTATATGAGTAAAAAAATGAGAACACTAACAGAACCATTTAAAATAAAGATGGTTGAACCCTTGCGTATTACTACAGAAGAATATAGGCAAAATGCTTTAGAAAAGGCGGGTTATAATCCATTTTTATTAAGGTCGGACGATGTTTTTATTGATTTATTAACCGATAGTGGTACAGGTGCAATGAGTGACAAACAGTGGGGAGGAATAATGATGGGAGACGAAAGTTATGCTGGTGCAAGAAGTTGGGAACATTTACAAACCGTTGTACAAAACCTTACCGGAATGCAATATGTTTTACCTACACACCAAGGTAGAGCAGCAGAACGTATTTTGTATAGTATTTTAGGTGGTAAAGGAAAAGTATTTATTTCTAATACACATTTTGACACAACCAGGGCAAACATAGAATATGTAGGTAGTGAAGCTTATGATATTGTTTGTAAAGAGGCAGAAGATGTAGAATCTTATCATGCTTTTAAAGGTAATATTGATTTAGAAAAATTAGAAACTCTAATTCAGCAACATGGTAAAAACATTGCTGCAATTATTATGACTGTAACTAACAATTCGTCTGGTGGCCAGCCTGTAAGCATGAAAAACATGAAAGATGTTAGAGCAATTTGTACTAAATATGGTTTAATGATGGTGATTGATGGTTGCAGAATTGCAGAAAACAGTTATTATGTAAAACATAGAGAGGAGGGCTTTGAGAATAAAACCTACAAAGAGATAGCACAAGAAATGCTTAATCTAGGCGATGCATTTATTATGAGTGCAAAAAAAGATGGAATGGTAAATATTGGCGGCTTACTAACACTAAAAGATGAAGCCTTATCTGTAAAATGTAAAAACTTACTCATCATTTCCGAGGGCTTTACAACTTATGGAGGCCTATCTGGTAGAGATATGGAGGCCTTAGCCATAGGCTTAGAAGAAGTGTTTGATAAAGATTATTTGCATTACCGTATTCGTAGCACAGCTTATTTAGGAGAAAAATTAAGAGAAAAGGGTATTCCTGTTGTATGGCCTATTGGTGGGCATGCTGTTTATATTGATGCAAAAAAATTATATCAAAATGTACCATTAGAAGAATATCCAGGGCAAGCCTTGGTAATTGATTTATACTTAAAAGGTGGAATTCGTTGTGTAGAAGTGGGAAGTGTAATGTTTGGTAAATATGATGAAAATGGAAAACTAATTCCTGCTGCCAATGAACTTGTAAGAATGGCATTACCTAGAAGGGTTTATACACAAAGTCACTTAGATTATGTATTAGACGTATTTGATGATATTATAGAAATAAAAGATAGAAAAAAAGGATTTAAAATTACTTACGAACCTCCTTTCTTAAGACACTTCACCGCACACTTTGAACCTATAAAATAACAATATGGCAAAAATTACAAAAAGATCATGGGCAGAACCTTATAGAATGAAGATGGTAGAACTTTTAAAAGTTACTACCCGCCCACAACGTTTAAAAGCTTTAAAAGAAGCTGGTTTTAATACATTTCTTCTTCCTGCAGAAGATGTATATATTGATTTGTTAACTGATAGTGGAACAAATGCAATGAGCGACCAACAATGGTCGGCTTTTATGACTGGCGATGAGGCTTATGCTGGCAGCAAAAGCTATTATAGAATGGAAAAAACCATTCAAGATTATTATGGGTATAAATACATAATTCCAACACACCAAGGCAGAGGTGCAGAGCATTTACTATCTAAAATAATGATTAAAAAAGGCGATTATGTACCAGGTAATATGTACTTTACCACCACAAGACTTCATCAAGAGTTAGCAGGTGCCAAGTTTGTAGATGTAATTATAGATGAAGCCCACGACCCCAATAATCCTTTTCCTTTTAAGGGCAATGTTGATATAAATAAATTAGATGCATTAGTTAAAAAAGTAGGAGCATCTAAAATACCTTATATATGTGTTGCTACCAATGTAAACATGGCAGGTGGGCAACCTATTAGTTTAGCAAATTTAAAAGAGTTAAGAAAATATACTAAAAAGCATGGTATAAAAATAATACACGATATGACCCGTGTAGCAGAAAATGCTTACTTTATACAACAAAGAGAAAAGGGTTATCAAAATACCAAAATAAAAGACATAGTAAAAGAAATTTGCTCTTTAACAGATGGTGCAACAATGAGTGCTAAAAAAGATGCCCTTGTAAATATTGGAGGCTTTTTAGCAATTAACGATTGGGATATTTATGAAGAAGCCAGAAACCTTGTTGTAGCATATGAAGGGTTACACACTTATGGTGGTATTGCAGGAAGAGATATGGAAGCAATTGCTGTAGGTATTGTAGAAAGCCTTAGCGATGCACACCAAAAAGCTCGTGTAGGCCAAGTAGAATATTTAGGTGCTAAAATGCAAGAGTACGGTATTCCTATTGTAACTCCAATTGGTGGTCATGGAATATTTGTAGATGCAAAAGCATTTTTACCTCACCTAACCCAAGACCAATTTCCTGCTCAAACATTAGCTGCTGAAGTGTATTTAGACTCTGGTGTTAGAACAATGGAACGTGGTATTGTATCTGCTGGAAGAAAACCAAATGGCGATAATTATTATCCTAATTTAGAATTAGTTCGTTTTACACTACCCAGAAGGGTTTATACACAAGCCCACATGGATGTAGTAGCAGAATCTGTAGCAATGGTTTACGAAAACAGAACAAAAATAAAAGGCTTAAAAATGATTTATGAGCCTAAGTATCTTCGCTTTTTCCAAGCCCGTTTTGAACAATTAAAATAATACCTTTCTATTTTATATTGAAAAGGAGTCAATTAATTTGGCTCCTTTTTTTATGAAATTGGTTGCTATTATTAGAAATTTAAAAAATAAAATTAAGAAGAGCAACTCTTCAATATAGAGAGTATTACAATGCAATGGCTTTTCAACTTTAGCTATAAAGTAACAACTTTCAATCTCCCTCCATTAAAATATCCTAGCCTTTTTTCTGGTACATTATTTTTATAAAAAAATATTTCTTTTCCCTACAATTCCATTCCTAAAAGTTTTCTATTTTATTTTTAGTTTTTATTTATTTAATTCAACTTCATTATTAGAGCTTATTGTAGTATTATTAAAACTAGTATGTTAACTTTGATAAAAGCACTAAAATATGACCAACACAAAAAGGCTATTTGTATTATTCTACCTTATTTCTTTTATCTGCCTTTCTTCTTGCACCTCTTCTAAAAATATTAATCTAAGCAACCAACTAAGCAATAGCAATTGTAAAAGTTCTATAGAAAATGCCATTTCTAACGCCCCCTTACCTAAACCCATTTATGAAATTGAACTAGATAGCTTGCTTACCAATAAGTTTTCTTTTGCCGCCTTAAATACAGCCAACGCCATAGGTGTTATTGATAATTTAACTATGTATGCCAGGTTAAAAAAAGACGAAAGAACAACACCAAAATTAGAAAGAAGAGTGGTTATGTTAGAATTGTTGCAAAAAATTACACAACGTATAAATATAGCCTCTTTAGAAATTTCGGCAGTGGCAAGCGAATTAGATTGTGAAGAAGAAAGGGCAAGCCAAGTAGCCACCTATTTGAAAAGTAAAGAAAGTGCCAAAGAAAAAAATTTAATCATTGGCTCTATGATTGTTGGAGCAGTAGGCTCTATTGCTGCAGAAATAATTTCAATGAATTCAAATAGTGGTAACACCTCAAATATTGTTGCAATTACAACCAGTATAATAGATGTTGGCTTAGGCACACTTATAATTTTAAACAATAAAAGTATAGAATTTTATCATAATAGAAATGCATTAAAAGACATTTGGAACAATCCAAAAACATCTTCTTTTTTTACACCTTCCATTTGGTATTATTTAACTTATGAAAATGTATCTAAAAACGAAAAATCTTTACGTAAACAGTTGATAGAAAAATGGCAAGATTTTGGCCAAATAACTTCATCCAAAAATAAAGATAAAAATATAGAACTTTACTTTGGTAATGGAGGAAAATATGAGACGGAACAATTAAAAAATCGTGCAGATATGCATGACCAAATTGAATCTTATATAACCCTAATGAAACAAGATTTAAAACAACTTTCAATAGAAATTGAAAACTTAAATTAATATTTTAAAAATGAAACTTGAACACAAACAACAAAATATTATTCCTTTTCCTAAGTTTTTATTACGATTGAGCCGATATGCAATTTTTGCTTTTTCACTAATATTGTTATCTGTTTTAATTGGCACACTTGGCTATCATCATTTCGGAAAAATTGGTTGGTTAGATAGTTTTCACATGGCTTGTATGATATTAACAGGCATGGGGCCAGTAATAGAAATGCAATCGGTATCTGCTAAAATTTTTTCATCATTATATGCATTATATAGTGGTATTGCATTTTTAAGCTTAACTGCTGTTTTCTTTACACCAATAATTCATAGGCTTTTGCATATACTTCATATAGATCAAAATAAATAAACTTTATAGCACATAAAATATTTACAATGGAAGAATTAGGGCAAATAGAAGAATTCAAATCGTCTCCAGAATTGGTTGAAAAATTATACCAACATGGTATTATAAAAAATTATGAAGCAGGTAGTATAATATTAAATGAACATTCACACATTAGGTCTATACCTATTGTAACATCTGGAATTATAAAAGTGATTAGAACAGATGAAGAAGGAAGAGAAATTTTATTGTATTATATAAAAGCTGGCGAAAGTTGTATCATGTCTTTTTTAGGTGGCATGCACAATGAGGCAAGTATAGTAAAAGCAGAAGTAGAAGAAGATGCTGAAATACTTTTTTTACCTATTGAAAAAGTTTCGTTGTTTATTAAAGAATATCCTCAATGGTTAGAGTATATTTTTAAATTGTATCACAAACGTTTTGAAGAATTATTAGAAATTATAAATGCAATAGCTTTTAAAAAGGTAGATGAAAGGTTGTTAACCCTGCTCCACAAATTAGCAAATCTTACTCAATCTAATATTATAGCCATAACTCACGAACAACTAGCAAATAAATTAGGTACTGTTCGTGTTGTTGTTTCAAGATTATTAAAGCAATTAGAAGAAGAAGGAAAAGTGCAATTAGGCCGCAATAAAATTACTTTATTATAGTTGCTGCTTGTTTTTTATTCCTTAAAACTTATTTATTTAAAGATTCATTTTATTAAAGAAATGTAAAACATTGCATAGTGTAACAAAAGTAACCAACTATATTTTTAAATATATTCATCTTTGGTGTCTTAAAATATTTCGCTATGTTTTTTCAACATGTATTTGATAAAAGCCTTGCACAAAGTAGCTACTTTATTGGCTGCCAAGCTACAGGAGAAGCAATTGTAATAGATGCAAAAAGAGATATTGATACCTATTTAGAAATTGCCCAACAAAATAATTTAAAAATAACACATATAACAGAAACACATATTCATGCCGATTTTCTTTGTGGCTCAAGAGAATTAGAAGCAGTTACTGGTGCAAGAATATATTTATCTGACGAGGGCGGTAAAGACTGGCAATATGAATTTAAACATATTGGCTTAAAAGATGGCGATACTATTCAAGTAGGTAATTTAACTTTAAATGTGTTACACACACCAGGCCATACACCAGAAAGTATTTCATTTGTTTTAACCGATAATCCTGCAAGCAATAAACCTGTAATGGTTTTTACAGGAGATTTTGTTTTTGTTGGCGATATTGGAAGACCAGATTTATTAGAAAAGGCAGCAGGCATAATAGGCACTAAAGAAATAGGAGCCAAGCAAATGTATCAATCACTACAAAAATTTACTTCTCTGCCCGATTATGTGCAAGTTTGGTCTGCTCATGGTGCAGGCTCTGCCTGTGGCAAAGCATTAGGTGCAGTACATTGCTCTACTGTTGGTTACGAAAAAATTCGCAACTGGGCTTTTCAATACAATAATAAAGAGCAAGATTTTATTGATTATTTATTAGCCGACCAACCAGAGCCTCCAAAATATTTTGCTATGATGAAGCATTTGAATAAAGTAAATCGTAGGCTTTTGGTGGTAGTGCCTCAACAAATAAAATTAACCAACAGTCAGTTTCTTTCTGCATATAAAAAGGGATTAAAAATTATTGATACAAGAAATAAACAAGAGTTTGCAAAAGCTCACCTTCCTGGTAGTATTAACATTCAAAACAACAATGCCCTTTCTACTTGGGCTGGTTGGTTTTTAAATTATCAAGAACAGTTTATTTTAATAGCAGATGATAATTGTATAGAGGAAATTACCAGAAAATTAATGAGAATTGGTTTAGATAATGTATATGGCTATATAAGCAATATAAACGATTTAAATGTTGAGCTGCATCAAGTTAATAACATACAGCTTAGCGAATTTTCGGAATTGATTAAAAAGGATAATGTACAAATTGTAGATGTTAGAGCATTAACAGAATATAATGCAGCACATATTGAAAAAGCAGATCATGTTTTTTTGGGCACAATTCAAAATAATTTAAACAAGATAAGCAGAGATAAAGAAGTAATTATTCATTGCCAGGCAGGCGATAGATCTTCTACTGCTTATTCTATATTAAAAAGTAATGGCTTTCACAATATAAAAAACTTTTCGGGCGGTATGAAAAGTTGGTTAGAGAGTAAAAAAAATACCGTTAGTTATAGTAATCATGTTTGTAAATTAAATTAATATAATATGGGAATTTTTTCAATGCTTTTTGGCTCTGCAAATAAAAATAAAATTGCAGACCTTTGTAAACAAGGTGCTTTATTGGTTGATGTTCGTACACCTGCAGAGTTTTCGACTGGCAGTGTTAAAGGTGCAATAAACATTCCTTTAAATACTATTCATAACCAAACTGCAAAATTTAAAAATAAAAACAATATTATTGTTTTTTGTAAAAGTGGCGTACGCAGTGCTCAGGCTAAAAGTATTTTAGAGCAAAGTGGTATAACAAATGTTACCAATGGTGGAACATGGCAAAGCGTACACAATGCTATAAACAATTAAATAATTGTGCAAGAAAATTTAAACTATTTAGATAAAACCTTTTGGAATAACCGTTGGCTAAACAACCAAACAGGCTGGGATATTGGTTATGCAGCCCCTGCAATAAGTAATTATTTTAGCCAGGTAGATAATAAAAACGCTGCAATTCTAATTCCAGGTTGTGGCAATGCCTACGAAGCAGAAGATTTGGTAAAAAAAGGGTTTAATAATATTACGCTTGTAGATATTGCTCCAAAGGCTGTAGAAATACTTCAGCAAAAATTTATAAACACTCCACAGGTTAAAGTAATTTGCACTGATTTTTTTGAGCATGACGGCAGATACGATTATATAGTTGAACAAACTTTTTTTTGTACCTTTTATCCCGAAGTAAGAAAAAAATATGCTGCCAAAGCCGCTTCATTATTAAACAAAAACAGTAAAATAATAGGGCTGCTTTTTAATAAAGAATTTGAAAACAATGGCCCTCCATTTGGAGGAAGTGAATTGGAGTATAAAAAAATTTTTGAAACAGAATTTATTTTAAAAACAATGAGCATTTGCACCAATAGCATTTCCCCAAGACATGGTAGTGAACTTTTTATAACATTAATAAAAAAATAATGATACAAAAGCTTTTAACTGGTTGGAATTTTATGCGATTATTAAGATTAGCACTTGGTATTATTATTATTATACAAGGCATTTTAGTTAAAGATTGGATGTTTATTTTAATGGGTTTATTATTTTCATTACTACCCATATTTAATATTGGTTGTTGTGGGGCAACTGCCTGCAATACCAATAGTATAATAACTAGTAAACAAAAAGAAGAGTCAAGTTTTGAAGAAATTAAAAATAAATAAACATGAGGTATTTATTTTTTATGCCATTTATTTTGTTGGCTGCTTGCAATAATCACTCTTCCAATCAAATAGCTGTATCCAATAATCAATACTTATTAAAGAAGGGAGATAGCATTGCTACTCTAGCTCAAAAAATATTATTACAAAAAGTAAGTAATGCTATTGAATTAGGAGGTACAGATTATGCCATAAGTTTTTGCAACGAAAATGCTTTAAAATTAACCGACACTTTAGCATCAATAAATAATGTAAAACTTAGCAGGGTTACCGATAGAAACAGAAATAGTAACAATGCATTAAAAACTACTACCGATACTGTAGCCTGGAATAAAATGAAAATTAAACAAGCCAGTGTTATTGAAACCAACAACAATGGAGAAGTTTATTTTTATAAACCAATAGTGATGGCGATGCCCACTTGTTTAAAGTGCCATGGTAAAGAAACTGAAATAACAAAATCTACCCTACAACTTATATCTGAAAAATATCCAAAAGATAAAGCATTACATTATAATGCAGGAGAGTTAAGGGGTATGTGGAAAATAAAAATGTAAATTATGAATTTTATTAAAAAAAATATGCTTGCCTTTATTGGTATTGCATTAGGAGCAATTGGCGGGTTTTTATATTGGAAACTTATAGGCTGTAATTCTGGTACATGTGCCATAACCTCTAAACCACTAAACAGCACTATTTATGGTGCAATAATGGGAGGCTTGGTTTTTTCTTTATTTAAAAAAGAAAATGCAAATGACGTTTCAAGAAATAATTAATCAAAACAAACCTATATTGGTAGATTTTTTTGCAACTTGGTGTGGCCCATGTAAAACAATGGCTCCTATTTTAGAAGAGGTAAAAAAACGTGTTGGCGAAAAAGCTACTATTTTAAAAATTGATGTAGATAAAAATCCACAAACTGCTGCTGCTTATCAAATTAGTGGTGTACCAACATTAATTTTGTTTAAAAATGGTAAGCCACAATGGCGGCAATCGGGTGTTATTTCTGCAAAAGATATAGAAACAATAATAAATAATTTCTACAACCATTAAACCTTTTTACATGAAAAACTTTTTGTTGGTATTTATAATTAGTATCTTATTAAATGCTTGTAGTGCACAAGATACAGCACATTATAAAGTGTTATCTAGTAGTAATTATGCACTAGCCTTAGCACAAGATAAATCGGCACAATTAATAGATGTTAGAACACCAGAAGAATATGAAGAAGGGCATTTAGAAAATGCTGTAAACATCAATATAAAAGATAGTAACTTTATAGAATTAGTTAAAAAACTAAACAAAGAAAAGCCTGTTTATGTGTATTGCAGAAGTGGTGTAAGAAGTAGAAAAGCTGGAGCTGAATTAGAAAAATTGGGCTTTAAGCAAATTTTTGATTTAGACGGTGGTATTTTATCGTGGACTGGAAAAACAGTAAAGTAAAAATATTGGCAGCACAAAAAACTTATGGAATTGTTTTAGCAGTTGTAATAATGCTTGTTGCTAAATTTTTAGCAGCTTATATTCCTAATTTGGGCGTTACTATACTTGCACTAATGTTAGGTATTATTGTAAGGCAATTAATTCCCAACTTTTCTAAATTTACACCAGGTGTTGTATGGTCAGAAAAATATGTATTAGAAACTGCAATTGTTTTTATAGGGTTTGGATTTGAAATAAATAAGTTTTCAAAAATTGGTACCTCTACCATATTAATGATTACAGTAAGCATTATTGTTGTTATATTAATTTCTCTTTTATTAGGCAAAATTTTTGGAAGCAATAACAATAAACTTTATTGGCTTTTAGGTGCAGGAAGTGCAATTTGTGGCTCCTCTGCAATTGGAGCAACTGCCCCATTAATAGAGGCAAAAGAAGAAGAAACCGGATTATCTTTAGCTGTTGTAAATGTACTTGGCTTAATTGGTATGATTTTGCTTCCATTAATTGCCGCTGCTTTTCAGTTTTCTTCTGTTGATACTGGTATTTTCTTAGGAGGTATTCTACAATCTGTTGGGCATGTAGTAAGTGCAGGGTTTGCAGTTAGCGATGAAGTGGGGCAATTTTCTACTGTTGTAAAAATGGGTAGAGTAGCTTTTCTTATTCCTTTTCTTCTTATAATTTTTTTCCTATTCAGAAAAAGAAGTAATGGTACAAAAATTAAACTTCCATTATTTATATTGTTCTTCTTAATAGCTGTTTTAATTTCTCAACTTAATATTTTTAATGCTAACGCTATAAAACAAATTACAAAACTGGGCGATGGTTTATTAAATATTGGTATGGCTGCAATTGGACTTAAAATAAACATCAAATCTTTATGGAAAATTTCAGGCAAAGCATTTTTTGCAGGCGGTATTATTTTTATTTTTCAAATTATCCTGTACTTTTTATTTATAACAGTTAAGTTATAATAAGGCGAGCAATTAACTACATCTTCTAAATGTCATTCATTTGTCAATAATAAAAGTATTTAATTACTTTTATTGTAATTCTCTTACCTTTGCTGTATTATTAACAAAATAAAAAAAATGTGATGGAAACAACTGTAGAAAACATTCTAAATGTAACCCTGTTAGAGCCAAGGTTAAAGCACCCAACTATTTTTGCAAGATTTGATGAACTTAACGAAGGGGAAAGTTTAACTATTCATAACGATCATGACCCAAAGCCTTTATATTATCAATTATTGGGGCAGAGAGGTAATATTTTTACTTGGGATTATTTAGAAAATGGTCCAGAATGGTGGAAAATAAAAATTCAAAAACGCATTATAGGCGAGGGTAATGAAACCCTTGGAGAGATTGCTGCTAATGATATAAGAAAAGCTCAAATATTTAAAAAATATGGAATAGACTTTTGCTGTGGTGGTAAAAAAACAGTAAAAGAAGTTTGTGCAGAAAAAGGGCTTGATATAAATGTTATTGAAAAAGAATTAGCAGAAGCAGATAAGGTTGTAGCCTCTCGTCCATTACCTTATAATGATTGGAGCTTAGACTTTTTAGCAGATTATATTGTAAACACCCACCATAGTTATGTAAAACAAACATTACCCGATTTAAAAAATTATGCTGCAAAAGTTGCACAAGTTCATGGAAGTGCACATCCTGAGCTAATTCCTATTTACGAATTAGTAGATGCTGTTTATGCAGAAATGAGTACCCACATGGTGAAAGAAGAACAAATCTTATTTCCATATATAAAAGAAATAGTTGGTGCAAAAAATAATGGAACCCCTATTCAGTTTAGCTCTATGGGTTCTGTAAGAGGTCCAATTAATATGATGGAAATGGAGCATGAATCTACCGGTAAATGTTTAGAAGAAATAAGAACACTTAGCAATAATTTTACACTACCAAGCGATGCTTGTGCTAGTTATACTTTATTGTTTAAATTGTTAGAAGAGTTTGAAGAAGATTTACACATTCATATACATTTAGAAAACAATATACTTTTTCCTAAAGCATTAGAAATAGAAAAAAAATTAAACAACTAAAATGCAATTTAAAATTAGCCAGGCCTTGCCACAATGTGCAGAGGGTAAAGTAAAAGGGTTTTATGGTAAAGACTTTATCAATTTACAAAATGGTACAGTAAAACTAGTTAGGGTTGACTCATTTTCAAAATATCCATTACACTTGCATCCAGATAAAACTGAATATGCATTTGTTGTAAAAGGAAACCCTTTTTTTGTGATTGATGAAAATAAGTTTACTGGCGAGCCTGGCGATTTTTTTATTTTCCCCAAAAACACAAAACATGCAATAGAAAATAATACTAGCAATGAATGTGTTTTATTAATTGGTGCAATAATTATGTAGAAATGATAAAAATTAACGCCAATACAAAAATTTCTGCTTTATTAAAAGCACATCCACAAGCATTAGATGCTATTATTAGTATTTCATCTAAATTCAATAAACTAAAAAACCCTCTTTTAAGAAAACTAATGGCTTCTCGTACATCTATTGCAATGGCAAGTAAAATTGGTGGTGTACAAGTAGCAGATTTTTTCGAAAAATTTAAATCCTTAGGGTTTGAAATAGATGAAACAATTGCAGAAAAAAAAACCAACAACGAAAGCAATCTCCCAATATTCATTCAACATATTTCTAAAGAAAATATTAAAGAGTTAGATGTTCGTCCGGTTATTAATAGTGGTAACGATCCTTTTAATATTATTCTTAACTCAGTAAAGCAATTACAAAAAGGAGATGTTTTAAAACTAATTAATAGTTTTGAACCTGCACCATTAATTCCAATTTTAAACAAACAGGGTTTTGAAGCATTTGTAGAACACGAAAGCAGCGAGGTTGTTAATACTTATTTTTATAAAATAAATGAAACAGAAATTAACAGCCCAGATTTAACAAACAATGAAGAGGATTGGCAAAGCATTATTGAAAAGTATTCTAATAATTTAGTAACCATTGATGTTCGTAATTTAGAAATGCCTCTACCAATGCTTACCATTTTAGAGGAGATAGAAAAAATACCAAACTATAAAGCCTTATATGTTTACCATAAAAGAATTCCTGTTTTTTTATTACCCGAACTTAAAGAACGAAATTTTGATTATCGTACAAAAGAAATCACAGATGGCGAAGTACATTTACTAATTTTTAAAGCATAAAAAATGTTCGTTGGCTTAGGTAATTCATCCATTGTAAAAACCACTTCCTATAAAGTTGTTTTACCTTTTTATTTGTATGCAGCAATTTCATTTATTGTTGCATCAATATTTTTATTGCTTTCTTCGAATACCTTTTTAGCCCATTATTTTCAACCACACATTTTAGCAATAACACATATAATGGCATTGGGTTGGGGCACAATGATTATTTTGGGGGCAAGCCATCAATTAGTACCAGTGTTAATAGAAGGAGAGTTGTATAGTTATAAGTTAGCACACCTTTCATTTATCTTATCTGCTATTGGTATTCCATTATTGGTTTATGGTTTTTATGTTTTTGATATGGGAACTCCTGCAAAATGGGGAGGAAGATTAGTACTACTTTCCATTCTGTGTTATCTAATTAATATTGGTTACAGTATTTCAAAAAGTAAGAAAGAAAATGTTCATGCAGTGTATGTTTTCACATCAGTTATTTGGTTATTTATTACTGTTAGTTTAGGGTTAGCATTGGTATATAATTTTACTTATAATTTTTTGCCGCAAAACTCATTGCACTATTTACCTCTGCATGTGCATACTGGTATTTTGGGCTGGTTCTTATTGTTAGTTATTGGCGTAGCATCCAGATTAATTCCTATGTTTTTAATTTCAAAATATACAAACCCTACAATTTTATGGATTATTTTATGGTTAATTAATACCGCCCTTATTTCATTTATAATAATCTTCTTTTATCTTCCTCTTTCTTATACATTAATTCCAGATTTTTTACTTTTTGCTGCCATAGTTTTGTTTATTTATTATTGTTACAATGCCTATAAACAAAGAATAAGAAAACAAGTAGATGA
>JAIBAV010000056.1 GCA_019695015.1 Chitinophagaceae bacterium | reverse complement strand
TGCTCTACTTTGCTGATGGTTTATTGGTCTATCTTCTCCCTTAATTTTTTTTATACTACTATCGCTATTAACTGCAACTATTAAATAATCTGCTTCTTTAGCAGCCTGCGATAAAGAGTATATATGCCCATCGTGTAAAATATCAAAACAACCATTAGTAAAAGCAATAGTTTTATTAAATTTTTTCCAAATGGCTACCTGTTTAACCAATGCTGGTAAATCGAATATTTTTTTTTCTATTGCTGCAATTTGTTTCATTTAATGTATTTATTGAAATGTATATTGCAAGGTAAATAAAATTACCAACCTATTTTAGAGAAAATTTTGTGTTTATAGTATATTAAATACAAATATTGAGTATGGTTTGTAATATTGCTATATGATTAAAGTTCCTTCGTATCTTAAAAAAGGCGATACAATAGGTTTAGTTTGCCCAGCAGGCTATATGCCTTTAAATAAAGCAACCACTTGCATTAATACTTTACAAAACTGGGGGTATAATGTTTGTATTGGAAAAACTGTTGGTGGTAAACAAAAAAATTATTTTTCTGGAACAGATGTAGAAAGGTTAAATGACTTTCAGGCAATGTTAGATGATGATGCTATTAAAGCCATTCTTTGTGCAAGAGGTGGTTATGGAGTAAGCAGAATTATTGACCAATTAAATTTTACAAAATTTAAAAAAAATCCTAAATGGATTATTGGATTTAGCGATATAACAGTTTTTCATGCACACATAAACAACCAATATAATATTGCAACTATGCATGCACCTATGGCTGCTGCATTTAATGATAATGGATTTAAGAATGAATATATTCTATCATTAAAAAATGCTTTAGCAGGTAAAAAGAATAAATACTATTGCAAGCCTCATATATTAAATAATTTAGGTAAAATAAATGGTGAATTAATTGGCGGAAATTTGGCATTAATAACACATTTAATTGGCTCCAAGTCTGCATATAACACCAATAAAAAAATATTATTTATTGAAGATATTGGTGAATATTTATATAATATAGATAGAATGTTTGTACAATTAAAACGCAGTGGTGCATTAAATAACTTAAATGCTTTAATTATTGGTGGATTTTCTGAACTAAAAGATACTTCTAAACCATTTGGACAGGAGGTTTACAATATCATTCATTTTCATGTAAAAGACTATAACTACCCAATTTGTTTTAATTTTCCTGTAAGCCACAATAAAGAAAATGTAACGTTGAAAATTGGTATAAACTACGAATTAAACATACAAAAAAACAGCGTAGTTTTAAAAGAACTTTAGTGGTTTTATTTTTTCTTTTTAAACACAATTGGTTCGCTTTCTTTTTGAATAATAAAATTGTAAAACCCTTTTAAGGTTTCAAAATCTTCTGCTGCATTAAAATTGGCAACATTAATTTTTACAACACATTTAAGTTGTATTGACCCATTGGATTTTTTGGCAATTAAATATTCAAACAATCCTTCGGTTTCATTAAGTAATATTCTTGCACTTTTTGGCATTTCTGCAATTTCATAGCCTTTAGGAGTTTCCATAGAAAATAAATAAGTTTGACTTATAGTATAGGGCATTTCTATTGGATAATTTCTTTTAGTTTCTTTAAACGGATTTTCTTTAATTGCTTCTGTAAGCAAGGGTAAAAAATTAATTGTTTCGGCCTCTGAATCTAAACTAAAATTGTACTTTAAATTTAACGATGTCTCTAAGTCATTTAAATTTTCAATAACAGAATTGGTAATATCTGTTTTAAATTCAAATTTATTTTTTTGTTCATTAAAAATATCAGATTCATTATTCGTCAATAGTCTTTCTCTAATTTCTGTAGATTTTGAATAACCCAATGATGAAGTAAAGGAACCAGTCATTCCAAGCCCTTCTTCTTTATTGATAATATATACATTTGTTTTAGTAGTTTCAAGCAACGAGTCTGCAGAAATATTTATAATAGATGGCATAGTTGTATCAATCAATCTTGCAGCTCCGTTATAACATTTTAATGGTAATTTTCCGAACCCTAATTTATTTGAAGAAGCATCTAAAAAATATTTTTGATCGTTAATTTCTAAATAGCAAACCATATAATTAAACTCATCAATAATTGGATACAGCTCAGATGGTTTACCATTTTCTCTTGTGCTTAGCAATATAGGCTTAACAGGTAAATCTGCTGAACTGAGCAAGGTTGCTAACAAAGCATTTACCTGTATTGCATTTCCTTTTTTATTCTGAAATATTTTTTTAATTGGTAATGAAATATCAATATTTGAAGTGTAATTTACTTTAATATTTGATTGAACATAGTTGTAAATTTTTTTTGCTTTTTCTAAATTATCTGTTATACCAGCAGTTAGTTTTTTAACTTCATCTTTTGCCCAAGATGGTTTTTTATTAATCTCTGCACCAAAATTCTCACTTGCCATTAATCCTTTTGATAAGGCTATCCAAGTTGGTATAGTTGATTTAAAGCCTGCACCTGGTAATCTTATACCACTAATATAAAACCTGATAGATGCTAAATAATTATACATGGATGTTACAAAATTTTGTTTCTCCATTGCCGGAATATTTTGCATCACCCATTTATTGTTTATTGTAGGCATATTACCATCAAATCCGCCAGCATCTACACCTTGTGGTATCATAATATCATAACGCTCATTTGTAGTATAAACAGTTTCCTCTGAAAATTTATGTACCCCTTTTTTTAACGCAACAAATTCAAACATATTTGGGTAAATAAAATAAAACTCACTCCATAATACAGGGTAAGATAACTGAAAGAACCAATCCCTCATCTCCCTAACATCAGGCGAAATAATTTTGTAACTACATTCTATAATTGAACCTTCCTGAATATCAGAAAAAGTAAATTCATGTAAAGTACTATCTTCATTAATTTTTGATTTTTTTAATGAGCTCTTTTCTACTTTTGTAGTTATAATTTCTCCGTTAACTAAATTATAAGTTGCAGCCTGAAAAGATTCTATTTTTTCGTTTCCTCCTTCATTATTGAATAAATAAATTTTATAATTTGCTAAATCAAATGCCTTTTTATTTAATATTTTAATTTTTTGATGAAAAGTATTAACTAAATTAAAAGATCCTTCGCTATTAGCCTCCATTTTAGAGTGTCCATAATTGTATAAAACTACTGCGTTTGCCTGGCTATCTATACTATATATTTTTGTGGCTAAATCGTTGGTAGTAATATCACCAAATTTTATAGCACCATTATTTTTTTGAGCAAATAATAATGTAGCGTAAATTGAGCAAATTAAAACTAGAATAAACCTTTTCATAAGTTATACAATTATTATAGCAAAATACTGAATAAGCTATTACATATCAAAATTCATTATTATCAGTAACCAAACAACATATAGCCAAACAATAAAACAAACTGCTTACCAATTAGGTTTTGATTTTTGTGGAATTGCAAAAGCTGAATATTTAAATGAAGATGCAAAACGTTTAGAACAATGGTTAAATAAAGGCATGCATGGAAGTATGCAATACATGGAAAATTATTTTGACCTTAGAACTGATCCTCAAAAATTAGTGCCAGGTGCAAAAAGTGTAATTACTTTAATGCAAAATTATTATCCTGATTCAAAGCAAAATGCATCTGTTCCTAAAATATCTAAATATGCTTATGGTAACGATTATCATTTGAGCATTAGAGATAAGCTTAGAACATTATTACAAATTATAACCGAAAAAATTGGTCAAGTAAATGGCCGTGGTTTTGTAGATAGTGCACCTGTTTTAGAAAAAACCTGGGCTAATAAAAGTGGCTTGGGTTGGGTAGGAAAAAATGGAATATTAATAACAAAACATTCTGGCTCCTTCTTTTTTATAGCAACATTAATTGTAGATATTGAATTGGCTTATGATAACCCTTTTACTAAAGACTATTGTGGCTCATGCACAAAATGTATTGATAACTGCCCCACCGAAGCAATTTTACCACAAAAA
>JAIBAV010000052.1 GCA_019695015.1 Chitinophagaceae bacterium | reverse complement strand
CTTTATTTAAAGGCATATAGCCTGCTGGGCAAACTAAACCTATTGTATCGCCTTTTTTAAGATACGAAGGAACTTTAATCATATAGCAATATTACAAACCATACTCAATATTTGTATTTAATATACTTTAAACACAAAATTTTCTCTAAAATAGGTTGGTAATTTTATTTACCTTGCAATATACATTTCAATAAATACATTAAATGAAACAAATAGCAGCAATAGAAAAAAAAATATTCGATTTACCAGCATTGGTTAAACAGGTAGCCATTTGGAAAAAATTTAATAAAACTATTGCTTTTACTAATGGTTGTTTTGATATTTTACACGATGGACATATATACTCTTTATCGCAGGCTGCTAAAGAAGCAGATTATTTAATAGTTGCAGTTAATAGCGATAGTAGTATAAAAAAAATTAAGGGAGAAGATAGACCAATAAACCATCAGCAAAGTAGAGCAATGATGTTAGCAAGTTTTGCCATTATTGATGCTGTAATAATTTTTGAAGAAGATACTCCATATAATTTAATTACAACCTTATTACCTAATGTATTAGTAAAAGGTGGAGATTATACAATAAACCAAATTATAGGTGCCGAAGAAGTAATAAAAAATGGAGGGAATGTTGTTATTAATCCCATCATTCAAGGTTTTTCAACAACCGGAATTATAAATAAAATTAAAAATTTATAAGATAAGTTCTTAATAATCAACTAAATAATTTATTAGTGGTAGAGTAATAAAAAAAAATTAACTTTATGCATTCAAAGCAGCATAAACAATTACTGCAGTATCACTATTTAAGTAAACATAAAAAATTAACACACTACTTTGACTGAAATTGAAATGATAAAAGGGTGTATTAGGCAAGATGCCACTTGTCAACGATTGTTATATGAACAATTGAGTGGCAAAATGTTTACAGTTTGTTTACGATATGCCAACGATTTAATGGAGGCCGAAGATTTGTTACAAGAAGGTTTTATAAGAGTATTTAGCAACGTACACCAGTTTAAGTTTGAAGGTTCATTTGAAGGTTGGGTAAGAAGAATAATGGTGAATAGTGCATTAAAATGTATTCAAAAAAAGAAAATTATTTTTAGCGAATTAAAAGAGTCTGCTGCTGCAACTTATCATTATTATACTTACTCCAATTTAGGCGAAGAAGAATTATTGAAGCTAATTAGCCAATTGCCACATGGTTATAAGGTTGTTTTTAACCTTTATGTAATTGATGGATATTCTCATGATGAGATTGGGCAGATGTTACAAATACAACCTAGTACAAGCAGAAGCCAATTAGTAAAAGCTAGGAAAATGTTGCAACAACAAATTTTACAATTAGAAAAAATAGCAGTATAGGTAATAGATTATGTTGTCTGATAAAGAAATAAAAGATAAGTTAAATAATTATTCATCTCCTGTATCAGAAAGGGTATGGCAAAATATTGTTGTAGAACAACAAAAGAATAAATCTATTATTCAAAATTATTTTACTGGTGCAAGATTGTCTTTCTTTGTTGGGTTATTACTTACCACTGTAACACTAGGTTATATTATTAAACAGCAAAGCAATCGCTCAGTAAATTTAGCTAATAGTAGCGGCTTACTAACACAAAAAACTAATCAAAACATTACTCAAAATATTTTTTTTAATAATTACAGTAAACAAAATAAAGAGTTAGAACAAAAAGTTGCATTTGGTGAATCAAAACTAAATTCTCCACTAACTTCATCAAATGGAGTTAGCAAAATTAAAATAGATAAAAACGCTACTGTTAAAAATACTAATCAATTAATACCAAATAATAAATTTTATACAAGTAGCAGTGTAAATACTAATGTTTATACTGCAACGGAAAGTATAAATAATAACACAACTGATAATTACAAATCAGGTAATGATAGTTATCATTCAACAGTAGATAATATATCCAATAGTAATCTTCATTCAGAAGAATTAAATATTCAAGAAAATAATCAAAGTAATTTAATAAAAGGCACTACTGAAAAAGTATTCTTACTTACTACACTTCCATTAGCCAAAATTGCAAACCAAAAACTATCTTATAAACTATATCAAAATACAGAACCATTAGAATGCCCAGGAGAATATAGTAGTTATAAAAAGAATTGGTATGTTGAAGGGTTTATTGCACCAGAGTATGTGATGAAAAAAGTATATAGTAATAACCCGGCAAATGATGCTTATTTAAGCAAGAAAGATAGTGTAGAAAAAATGGTTGCAGGTATTAGCATAGGTGCAAAATTTACAAGAGGATTATCTAAAAATTTATACATTAAAGGCGGTTTACAATACAATCAAATGATTGAAAAAACAAGCCTGATGATGGAAAAAGAAAGAAAGGAGATTACTGTAATAACCATTAATACAGTTACTGATATTAACGGAAATACTGTAACAGTTGCAGATACTTCTAAACAATTACAAATAACTTATGCCCGTAGTGTTAATTACAATTCAATAAAAAGTATAGAGTTGCCAATTTCTTTAGGGTACGAATTTTATAGAAAAAATTTCAGAGCATCTGTTAATGCTGGCTTTATTGTAAACCTATCTAGTTGGTATAGTGGTAAAATATTTGATACAAGTTATCAAATGGTAAATATAAAAGAACGCCCTGGAATTTATAAACAAAATGTAGGCTTAAGTTTGTATGGTAGCATCAGTTTAATAAAGCCATTATCCGAATCTGCTGAAATATTTGCAGAACCCTATTTTCGTTACAGTTTAACAAACCCAAAGTATAATGCCTATGGGTTTAAACAAAAATTTAATGCTGTTGGATTATCAATGGGGTTGAGATTTAAATTAAATAAAAATTACTCAAGCAGAACTTTTAACTAAATTTATTTTCTCAAAAATTTTATTAAGTTTTGGCAACTTCGTAAATACAAAGTATGTTGCCTGCAAATAAGTTTGTATAAATAGGTGCAGCTATCAATAATAATAGTAAATTTTAATGTAAAATATTTTCTTCAACAGTGTTTGTACGCTGTACAAAAAGCTATTAATACTATTGATGCAGAAGTTTTTGTGGTGGATAATAATTCAACAGATGGTAGTGTTGCCTATTTACAACCCTTTTTCCCATGGGTGAAATTTATACAAAATAAAGAAAATATAGGATTTGGAAAGGCAAATAATATTGCTTTTGCACAAGCTAAAGGAGAATTTATTTTATTTCTAAATCCAGATACTATAGTACCAGAAGATTGTTTTACAAAATGCATTGCCTTTATAAATAAGCAAACAAATTGTGCAGCCCTAGGAATTAAAATGTTAGATGGGCAGGGCCATTTTTTACCAGAAAGTAAAAGATCTTTTCCGTCTCCAATTACATCATTCTATAAGCTCATAGGGGCTTCGTATTTATTTCCAACTTCTAAGCATTTTAATAAATACGCTTTAGGATATTTAGATAAAAATAAAAATCATGAAGTGGATGTTTTAGCTGGTGCTTTTATAATGACAAGAAAGGAGTTATTAGATAAGATTGGTGTTTTTGATGAGAAGTTTTTTATGTATGGCGAAGATGTAGATTTAAGTTATAGGTTACAACAAACTGGACTTAAAAATTATTATTTTGCAGATAGTTGCATTATTCATTTTAAAGGAGAAAGTACCAAACGTGGCAGCCTAAATTATGTAAAAATGTTTTACGAAGCAATGAGCATTTTTGTAAGCAAACATTATAAAGGCAGCTATGCTACCATTTTTTCTTCAACTATTAAAATTGCCATTTGGATAAGAGCAGTTTTATCTTTATTAAAAAGGTTGTTTACCAAAATTAGTTTAGCTATAATTGATAGTTTGGTAATTTATTTTTGTATATGGTTAGTAAAAACAGCATGGGTTACTTATATAAGGCATGGTAACGAGTTTTTACAAAATATTGTAAACACAATTACGCCAATTTATGTTTTAGTTTTTTTAACTGCTGCAGCATTTGCAGGTATGTACGATAATTTGTATAAGCCTGTTAAAGCCATTGCAGCTTCGTTAGTAGCAATTGTTGCAGGATTAGCGGTATATTCACTTTTGCCAGAAAATGTTAGATTTTCTAGAGGAGTAATATTATTTGGTGGCATTACCTCTGGCTTTATGCTTATTTTTTACAGATGGGTATTAACTAAAATGGGATTGATTAAAGAAACAGATGAAGAAAATAAAATGCAACAAACGGTTATTGTAGGCACAATTGAAGAGTACACGAATGCATTTAATTTACTTAAAACTGTAAATAAGCAAGAAAGAGTTTTAGGAAGAATAGATGTTTTGAACGAACCAAATGGCAATTCAATTGGTAGCTTTAATCAGCTACAAAAAATTATAGAAACATTAAAAATTAAAGAAATTATTTTTTGTGGCGGAACATTATCTTACCAGCAAATAATTAATCAAGTGCAGCAATTATCTGGTAAAATTAATTTTAGATTTTATGAAAATGAAAGTAGTTGTATTATAGGCAGTGATTCTAAAACGGCAACTGGTGAAATTTTAAATACAGAAGTTGTATATTCTATTACTAATCCTTATCAGGCAAGAATGAAAAGAGTGGTAGATATTTTTACTGCCCTTTTTATTTTAGTTACTTTTCCTTTTCAATTACTTTTTATCAAAAAAACTGCTAATGCAATTTTAAATGCACTAAAAGTATTAATAGGTAAAAATACTTGGGTTGGGTATGCAAATTTAACACCTACTTTGCCAGTTCTAAAACCAGCAATTATTACTCATTACGGAATAGCAACAAAGAAAAAACAGTTTGCTAATACCAATGTTTTAGAGAAATTAGATTTCATGTATGCTAAAGATTATCATTGGCTGCAAGATGTAAAATCAATAATCAATTCGTATAAAAAATTAGGAGGATAATGTTTTTGATGTAGGTTGATATTTGAATAAAACAATATGTTACATTTGTTGAGTAACTAACGATTGTTTTAAAACTATTAAAACCAGCTTTATTAAAAGATGGCAATAATTGATATTAAACTGCCTAAATATATTACCAAAGCTTTAAGATTGCCAGAGAATAATCCTCGTAGGCAACAAATTAAAGTTTTAAAAAAATTATTACGCAAAGCCCGATTTACACAGTTTGGACAAAAATATAAGTTTGATGAAATTTTAATGAGCAAACATGCTGGTAAAAAATTTCAGGAAATTGTACCTGTGTATAATTACAACTCCATTTATAAAGAGTGGTGGCATAAAACCTTAGAAGGTAAACCAGATATTTGCTGGCCAGGAAAAATAAAATATTATGCACTTTCATCTGGCACCAGCGAAGCAGCAAGTAAATACATACCAGTAACCAACGACCTTTTAAATGGCAATAAGATTGTAATGATAAAACAATTGCTGAGTTTAAGAGGATACGAAAATATTCCAGTTAAATCAATAGGTAAAGGTTGGCTTACATTAGGAGGTAGTACAGAACTTCAAAAAAATGCAGGTTATTATGCAGGAGATTTAAGCGGAATAACGCAAAAAAAAGCACCATTTTGGTTTCAGCCATTTTACAAACCTGGTAAAAAAATTGCTAAAGAAAAAGACTGGCAATTAAAGTTAGAAGAAATTGTAAGAAAAGCTCCAGAATGGGATATTGGTTTTATTATTGGTGTGCCAGCCTGGATTCAGATGTTATTAGAAATGATTATTGAGAAATATCAGTTAAAAAACATTCACGAAATATGGCCCAATCTTGCATTTTTTGTACATGGGGGCGTAAGTTTCGAACCTTACAAAAGAGGGTTTGAAAAGTTGCTTGGTAAACCAATTAATTATATAGAAACTTATTTATCTAGCGAAGGATTTTTAGCTTACCAAAATAGGCAAAATGCAAAAGGTATGAGGTTGGTAACCAGTGAACATATTTTTATGGAATTTATTCCTTTTAATGAAAAAAATTTTGATTCGGAAGGAGAAATTACAACCAATCCAGAAACATTAATGATACATGAAGTAGAAGAAGGTAAGGACTATGCATTAATGATTAGCACTTCTGCAGGCACATGGAGATATTTAATTGGCGATACCATTAGGTTTGTAGATAAAGAAAGAAGTGAAATAATAATTACCGGAAGAACAAAACATTTTTTAAGCCTGGTAGGGGAGCATTTGAGTGTAGAAAATATGAATAAAGCTATTAAATTAGTTGGAGAAGAATTTAACATTAGTATTCCAGAATTTACAGTTGCTGGTGTACCTTATCAAAGTTTTTTTGCTCATCATTGGTATATTGCCTGTAATGATAAGATTGATGCAGATACATTGGCTTTAAAAATAGATGAACATTTAAAAGTATTAAATGATGATTATGCAGTGGAAAGAAAAAGTGCATTAAAAGAAATTTTCTTAACTATACTTACTGAAGATAAGTTTATGCAGTTTATGAAACTAAAAGGAAAAATAGGAGGGCAACATAAATTTCCAAGAGTATTAAAAGGAAAAATGTTAGAAGATTGGCATCTTTTTTTAAACGATGAATTAAAATAAAATTTTGACATTAATTTTTTGTAACAATAATTCTTATAAAACTTATATAGGAAATAAATAAAATGATAGAAGCAATTATAAGTGGACTAACATTAGGATTACTACTTTCCATATCGGTTGGTCCGGTTATTTTTGCAGTAATTAGACAAAGCTTAAGTAATGGCCATATAGGAGGTTATGCATTTATTGCTGGAGTTTCTGCCAGCGATGTTACACTAGTTTTAGTTTGCAATGTATTAAGTACAATTTTTAATCATTTACTAGCTAATAAAATGATTATAGGTGTAGCAGGTAGTTGTTTTTTAATTGCTATAGGTATTTATACTTTCTTTTTTAAAAAAGTTGTTTTTTCAAATGAAAATTCTGGTACCGAAAAAAAATTTAAAAAAACAGAATTAGCTGGCATTTTTTTATCTGGCTTTTTTATGAATTTACTTAATCCAGGTGTATTTATTTTTTGGTTAGCAGCCACAGCTAAAATACATGCACAAGCTGCACTACAGCTACATTCTTTAAGATACATTGTAACTGTTTTTTTTATTTGTTTAGCTGTAGTTTTAGCAACAGATATTGCAAAAGTTTTATTGGCAGGAAAAATAAGGTCAAAGCTTACACCACACAATATTCATATCATCAATAAAATTTCTGGTGTAATTTTTATTGTTTTTGGTATGTTTTTAATATGGGGTGTCATGTTTCATGGAGATAAAATTTAAGACAGATATCTCATAAATAATGTATCTCAAAAAAAACTTGGCTAAAACCTAAAGTAATAATTTTATTATCCTTCTCTATCAATGGCCTTTTTATGGTACTTGGCCTTGCAAGCATTATTTCAATTGCTTTTTCTTGTGTTGTAGCAGATTGTTGAATAGCAGGATGTAACAATTTAAATGCAGTACCTTTTTTGTTCAATAACTTCTCCCAACTTACCTGATTACACCAAAGCTCTAATTTGCTTTTGGATATTGGCTCTGTTCGGTTATTAATAAATTTATAAGCTAATTTATGCTGCTTAAACCATTGTATTGCTTTTTGAGTGGTATTGCAATTTTTTAAACCATAAATATGATAGCTCATTTTTAAAGTAGAAAATAGTTTCAATAAAAATTTATTTACACAAATATTCTGTTCTAATAGTTATGGAGGCAGTTTTAAATTTAGAAGTAGTATTAAAAGAGCCTCCATAGCTGTACTCTTCATTATCATTTTTTCCGGTAATTTGAAAAACGCCAGAAGTAGCTCTCTTTAAGCTATTAATATTAGTACCAGAGTTTTTGGCAATTGTTTCGGCTCTTAACTTTGCATCTTTTGACGCATTAGCCAATAAATCGATTTTTAAATCATGCAATTTTGTATAGTAAAAAGATGGCTTTTGCGAGTTAAATTCAATTCCCTTTTGCAATAATTCAGTTACTTCTCTCGAAATTTTTTCAACCAATGGTAAATTCATTGATTCAATTTTAACTTCGCCAGTTAGTGTATATCCAGTAAAAATATTGCCTGTAATTGTTCCATTTTCGGCATATTTAGATTGATAGTTTTTCAATACATCAAAAGACGAAAAAATTACACTACTATCTGGTAGTCCTTTTTCTTTCAAATAATTTTTAATGCTTGCTTCATCTTGTTTTATTTGAGCATATACTTCTTTTAAATCTAATCCAGTTCTGGTAAAGCTTCCTTTCCAAACAATTAAATCGCTTGTAAAGTCTTTTTCTGCTAAACCTGTTACAACAATTGTTTCGGTAGAAGTAAATTTATATATGTAAGCATTACTGATAATAAAACCAAAAATAATTATAGCTATTGCAATTATAAAATGCGGTAAGTAATTCTTCATTATAATTAATTTTATTTAAGATGAAGTTATATTTAAAAATAGATAAATTACTCTAATATACTTTTACTTTAACTTTTAATTATTTTATTTTTCTTAAAAAGCTTCCTGTTAAAGCTCCCATGCCAGCTAATAAACCACCAATCAATCCTGATAGTATTATTAATAAATGATAATTGCCATTGAGGGGTAAAATTTCAGCAACCTTTTTAGAAAGTAAATGTTCATTGGCAGAGTCTTTTAACCAAGCCATTATAAACCATAATAAAAATGCAGCAATAAAACCTGCTAAAAATGCTTTAAATGGTTTTTGATGAATGGCAACTGCCACAATTAAACTACATAACACAAAACTATACCAGGGTAAGTTTGTAAATAAGCCAATTGCAAAACATAATAATGCTGTTAAAACTAATGCTGTAATAAATTTCATTGTTTAAATTTTATCCGTTTACAAAAACTGTATGCCATTTCATTCTTGTATCTTTTCTTGCTTCTTGCTTTGAAATAAAAATAATATTATAGTATTTACCGGCTGCCCAAGTATCTACAAAATTACTGTAATATTTACTTCCTGGGTTTCCATTTTGCCCACCAGGATAAACGCCATAGGCTTCTATTTTATCTGTTAAATGTACAATCATTCTCCAACTTGGGCCATGTGTGGTAGAAGTTGCATTGATAATATGAACACCACCACCAATGGGCAAATGTAATTTGCTTAATGCAGGTAATTGTAATAAGTGCTGTACTTTGGTATCTTTATAGTTCACCCATTCTAATTTATTTATTTTCTCTAAACTGTCTAAAGTTTTAGAAGCATTTTTGAATGCTTGTGTAACAATTTCTGCTAAGGTTTCCTTTTTATTTTTTGTATTAATATTATCAATAAACTTATAATTACTGCTATCGTTTATTATTTTTTCTATTAAAGTACTTTCATCAGGCCAGGGCAATTTTAAAGTAGATTTTTCAAATTCATCTGCCCATGTTGCTGTTTCTAAACTATCCCACCAAATTTTAAAAACTGTAATACCTTTTTCATGAATATCATTTCTTAAATTCCAGGAAGTAAATATTTGCAAATATTTTTTTTCATTATCTTTCAGTTCGTTGGAATTAATATATTTTAATAAAACCGGTTTGCATATTTCTGCATAAACATTATAATTATCTGTTTGTAGTGCCTGCATATCTTGAGGTGTAATATTATTCATTGCTGCAAGTTTTCTGTTAATAATAAAGCCACGATAAGGAGGAAATAAATTAGGACGACCAAGATAATATGGATATGTAGCATCTGTTGCTTGTTGGTTGGCACTACTAACAAAACCTCTTTGCGGATTAACAATTTGAGGGTTTTCTTTTGCTGCAATAATGCCTTGCCACATGTAAGAGCTATCGGTACCTGGCATTATAAAATCTCCTTGTTGTTGCCATTTTGCAGCAAATGCACCTTGTTGCCTTAAAGCTATATCGCCATTGTGAGCTGCAAATACAAAATTTTGTCCTGGGCATTCATAGGTTGAAATGGCATCTACATAATCTAAATAATTGTTCATTCTATTTAGTTTATAAAAAGTTCTTAGCTCATTACTTTCGTCGTGTGCTTTCCATCTCACTGCAATATTAATTTCTTTATTAGATTTTGCAGGATAGGATTTATCGTACATAACAGGTCCAAAAATTGTCATTGCTATTTTTTCTTCTATGGCTGGCTTACCTTTAATTTTTATAGTTTCTGTTCTTATTTGTGCTGCTTGCCATCTGCCATCAAAAAAATATTCTTGCATTGTACTATCTCTAAACTTTATTTCATAAAAATCTTCTACATCTCTTCCTGCATTAGTTACACCCCATGCACAACTATCATTAAAACCAATTATAATGGCAGGCGAGCCAGGAAAAGTAGCTCCATAGCTACTATATTTTGGAGTAGTAATTTGCATTTCAAACCAAAGTGAGGGGAGATTTAAGCCAAGATGTGGATCATTACATAAAATTGGTTTTCCACTCTTTGTTTTAATGCCAGCTACTGCCCAATTATTGCTACCATTATTTTTATTAGGTTTTACTGTTGGGGTGTTATTAATAGTATCTTTTCTTTCTAAATATAAGCTATCGCTATTAGCTGGTTTAGTTACAGTAATAGATGCTTTTTCATACACTGTGCCTTTAGGAATGATGGGGTCTAATGTATCTTGAATTAATGGATAGAGTTTTTGTAAATCATCATATCCAAAATAAGTTTTAGCATTTGTAAATAATAAGTCTTCAGTTTTTCCTGCTAAATCCCAACTCATAAATTTTAAGAAGATGGCTGTTTTTAAATTAGTCCAAGCTTCTGGCTTATAGTCTAATAATTTATATTCAAAAGGAATTTGCTCGGGCTTTAAAGAGTTTATATAAGTATTAACACCTGCTGTATAAGCATCACAAGCTGCTTTTGTTTCTGCATCTTTATCAATTGCTTTTAAAGTATTTTCAGCACCATATACCATACCTAATCTTCTAAAATATTTGTCGGTTGCAATTTTGTCTTCTCCAACTATTTCACTTAACCTACCTGCTGCAATATGAGTTTGAAATTCCATTTGCCATAACCTAAATTTGGCATGTAAATATCCTTGTATAAAATAGGCATCTGCATCGTTTTCTGCATATACATGAGGCACTAATCTTTCATCAAAATAAACATCAACCTGATTGGTAACACCTGGCATTTTAATATCATCGTTAAATGCAATGTCTGTAGGTTCGGCATTTTGCCAAAATCCATATTGGGGCGAAAGAAAATAACCAAGTTTGGGTGTTTTACTAGTACCAATTTTTAATTGTGTATTTAAAGTAATAATTAAGCCTGTAGTGATTGCTGCTGAAATTATAAAAGGAACAATACGCATAATATTTATTTAAAGTCTGAAAATAGTTAATTTATTTTAATGCTCTTCAATGAATTTTAATCATCGGCACTTTGTTTTAAAAAATCTTTTAATCCTGCATAAATTTTTTGTGCCACAAATAATGGGAATTTAGGTCGTAAAACTTTTTCTTCGTCTAATTCGTTAGATAGAAATGCTATTTCTACCAGGCAGTTTGGAAAGTCTGTGATGGCATTTAAAGAAAAATTAAACTGGCCAATATTGCCAAACTCGTTTAGGTCTAATTCAAGCATTTTTTGTAAAATAGATTGTGCTAATGGTTTAAAACCAATATGTTTATAATAGGTGCTTACTCCATTAATCTCAGGCTTTACAGATGCGTTGAAGTGCAAACTAATAAGCAAATGTGGGCTATATTGTTGCAAAAACAATATTCTGTCTTTATTACCAAAACTGGTATCTGTTGTTCTTGTCATAATAACTTTTGCACCTTTTTTGGTAAGTAATTTTTCTAATTCTTTGGCGTATATTAAAGTGTAATCTTTTTCTTCAATTTTAGTTTTGCTTCCAATAGTTCCTTTATTGTTTCCACCATGGCCGGCATCTATTGCAATTATTAAATTTTTTATTTCTGGTTTGGGTGCATGTTTAACTTTTATGTTTAAAGTATTATGTATGTAACTAGTGCTAAAACCCCAATGTTGTTTATTAGATAGTTCAATAGTAACTGTTATTACATCATCTTCTGTTTGGTTAATGGTTACATTTTTTACAGATTTTGTATTTATACGTTGATTTATCCAGTTGATATTGCTTTGTACACCATAGAGCTGAAGCATTATTTTATTTGGATTATTCTCCATCCAAATTTTATAAGGAACTTTTTCTTCCATATTAATGGATACCAAATCAAAACTATCTTCAATAGATTTTATATTAATACTATTGCATAAATAGTAATTTTTTGGCTTCACTAAAGTATCTGGTATTGCAAATTCTTTTTCTAAATAGGAAGTATGATTTTTTGATAATTGAACAGTAAAAAATTCGTGTGTGCTATCTATAATTTTTAATAAAATATTTGTGTCAATTATATTCATTTTAGCACCACCTAATCTATCAGAGCCTTTGCTATAAGACATCATAGGTAATTTGCCTTTAGAACGATAGTAACTAATTTTATTTTGGGCTTTTATGGAAAAAAAAATGTTTAATAATAGAAATGCTAATAGTACTTTTCTCATGAAATTGTTGAAATGTTTTTTTATTATTGGCTTATTTGGTAATATTTAAAATATTGCAAGTTAAACCAAGATGTTTACAAGGTACGAAAAGTATTTTAAGAGAAATAAAATCAGAATATTTTTTTAGCAAACAAGTTTTAATGTTTGTATTATAGATAAAATTTTGTGTGTAGATACAACAATGTAGCAGCAGAGTTAAAAATTGCTTTAAAATTATTTTACAGTAGTTTAGTTAAAACGTTTATTTATTATGTAGTTTAATATCTGCAATGGTTGCAGCAAACTCAATTTGCTGGTTTTCTAAAAGTTCAATTATCTTTAAATTTATTTCTTCTCTCAATACATTAAATTCATTAATGTTTTGAAACATTGCAGCATAAACTTCTACAACAAAAACATGAGCATTTTTTCCAGTTTCTAAAAAGTAAACTAAACTGTTTTCTATAACACTGTTGGGTGTAACTATATTTTGCAATAATGGGGTTAATTCTTTTAGCTGAGATATGCTGGTAGATAAGCTAATTTCTAAACGAATATCTATTTTACGCTGGGTTCTTAAAGTTATATTGTCTAAAATGCTATCTACCATTTGTTTGTTTGGTACAGTAACAAAAGTTTTAACATCGGTTCTTATTCTTGTACTTCTTAACCCAACTTTTTCAACAGTGCCAGTAAAATTATGCACTTTTACTACATCGCCTGTTACAAAAGGCTTATTAAAAAATATGATAAAAGAGGCTATTAAATTTTCTAAACTTTCTCTTAACGATAGTGCTATTGCAGCACCCACAATACTTAATCCTGTAAGTAGGTTGCCTATGTTTTTATGAAATGAAAAACGTAGTATAAGTAAAATGCCTATAATAACTAATATTACTTTAAAAAAGTCTTTAAAAAATACTATTAGCTGATTATCTGTAGGGTCTTCGGTTGCATTGGCTTTTTCTTCTAAAATAATAGCAATAAAATCTATCATTCTTCTACAAAGCCATATAAACACAATTACCATTGCAGCATTGCTAACACTTTCTATTATTGTTTTAAAAGAAATTTTTAATATTTTAAAATCTAAAATTTCAGGAAAGTTTAATTTATCTACAGCAATTATGGAAACTAATAAAATTAAAAAAGCATCTAATGGTTTAATTACTTTATTTAAGAAGGATTCTTTTTTAACCTTAATTTCTTTGTTAGAAACCAATTTGTATAGCCAACCAGCAATGTATTTTGTAAGATATCTTTTAAAAATAAAAGCAATTATTATTATAGCAAAAACAGTTGCATAACTTCTTACATTGTTGTTTAATATTATTTTATCTAAAAATTCTTGCATACTATATTTTATTAAGGTACAGGGTCGTAGCCACTACTTCCTGCAGGATGGCATTTACTAATTCTTTTTAAAGCTAACCAACTACCTTTAAAAATACCATATTTCTTTAATGCTTCTGCAGCATATTGTGAGCAAGTAGGAGTAAACCTACATTTAGGACCTAACATTGGAGAAATGATATACTGATAAAGCTTTATTAGCAATAAAAATGGATAACTTAATATAATTAGTAAATATTTCAATTTAATTGTTGCTGTAATTTATCTAATATGTTTTTAACTCTTTTCTCTATCTCAATAAAAGATAGAACTTCTA
>JAIBAV010000156.1 GCA_019695015.1 Chitinophagaceae bacterium | reverse complement strand
GTAAATAGTTATAAAGTGGCTAAGGCTATTGCCTTATTATCTATAGGTGCACCAATTATTTTCTTTGCTTTTTTAAAAATATTTTTTAGCTTACTTTTTTTAACTTTTATGTTACCAATATTAATTAGTTTTTCATTGCTGCTTTCGTTTTCTGTAATCTCATTTATATCTATATATTGAAATGTACTTTGTTGTACCATATTGGTTTCCTCTATATTATTGTTAACTTGAATTAATGTATTTAAAGCTGTATTATTAGAAGTTTGTAGTGTTTTATAATTTGCATTCTGATATACACTCTTTAAGTCAACTTCAACTATGTTTTGTTCTTGTTTGGTAGTGTTGTGGATGGTTGAAACTGTTGAATTAGTTACTGCATTATTTACCTCATTATTTTGATTAATAATTGTTGTTGCAAGATTAGTATTAGAAGTGCTTTGCACCTTAGGCTCCTCTTGTTGGTTATATAGTGTAGAAGGCTGAACTTTATTATTAGATATAGTAGGTATGCTTGTTTTTGCTTGTAAGTTATTTATTGAAGAGGTGTTATTGTTTTGAGAATTATTAGTTTGGCTGTTAAAAGCAATATTATTGTTATTGATAATTGTATTATTAAAATTTAATAGCCAAACAGCTACAGCTATTAATACTAAAGAAGCAGCTATAGCAACAGGTTTAAATCCAAAATAGATAATTGGCTTTCTTTCATTTTTAAGTAACTCATTTTTAAAAGGGCATTGAATATTTTCCGGTTGAAGAGTTGCCATTTTTAATACAGTAAATTCGTTTTGATAACTTGGATTTTGCAAAACAAATTTTTCAACTGCTTGCCTTTTATTTTCATCTAATTCATTATCGGCATATAATAAAAAATTTTCTTCATAGTTAGCTTTATGGATGGTATCTATATCAAATCTGTACAAAGTGCTTTTATTAGCACTTATTAAGGTTGGGTTAGGTAATTTAGTTTGTTTAAATAAATTAAACTCTACTTTTAGATCTTTGTGTATTAATAAAAATTCATCTACCATATTTTTTTGATGAACAGATAGCTCATCATCTAAATAAAGTAAAAAATATTCTTGATAATTGTTTCTATTAATTTCCATTTTCATTGCTTCATTTTTCTACTAAAAACTTATAACACATTTTCTCTTTTTACTAAAAAATCTCTTAGTATAATTCTTGCTCTATGCAAATAAACTTTTACCTGACTGGCATTTAGGTTAGTAATTTTTCCAATTTCCTCGTAGCTATATCCTTCATAATCTTTTAACATAACTAAACTTTTTTGTATATCGTTTAATTTTGATAAAGCTTCATCAAAAACATTTTTAGAAAAGCTATCGGTTGGGTGATTTATTCTTACATTGTCTTTAAAACTTTCGGTTAAAACAATTCTTTTATTTTTTCTAATATGGTCTATCATTTGATTGTAAGCTATAGTAAACAAGTATGATTTTGATTTATCAGTTTCAACATTTTCCTTGTTTCTCCATAGTTTTTCAAATGCAGTTTGCACAATATCCTTAGCATCTTCCTCTTGCTTAATATTTTTTAAAATAAACCTATACACATTATCTGCATATTGGTTTACACAATTATTGTAATCTCTTTCTGTCATGCAACAGCTAAGGTAGTTTTGTTTAAGTTCTAATTAATGTAAGTAATACGCAAAAGGTACAATAATGTTACACTTGGTAAAAATTAATTTTAATAATTTATAACCTGTTCTTGTATAAAGTTTGGCAAATCTCTCCATTCATATTGTTGGTTGCGTAATTGAGGTCCAAAACCAGCTTCGGAAATGGCATTTTGAATTGTTTTATAAGTAAATCTATGAGGGGCACCGGCTGCACTTACTACATTTTCTTCTAACATTATACTTCCAAAATCGTTTGCACCGCCATGCAAACATATTTGTGCAGTTTCTTTTCCAACAGTTAGCCAACTTGCCTGAATATTTTTAATATTGGGTAACATTATACGGCTAATTGCAATAGTTCTAATATATTCTTCGGAAGTAGTGAGATTATGCACTCCTCTAATTTTAGCTAACAAGGTATCTACATCTTGAAAAGTCCATGGTATAAATGCTAAAAAACCTTTTGCAGAATCGGGTTTCTTAGCTTGTATTTCTCTTATTTTACTTAAATGAATAAATCTTTCTTCTACTGTTTCTACATGTCCAAACATCATAGTTGCACTGGTAGTAATATTTAGCTTGTGGGCTTGATGCATAATTTCCAGCCATTCATCTGCCCCACATTTTCCTTTACTTACTAATCTTCTCACTCTATCTACTAAAATTTCGGCACCTGCACCTGGCAAACTATCTAAACCTGCATTTTGCAAAGCTTTTAAAACTTCGTAGTGGGTACTTTTTTCCAGCTTAGTAATATGTGCAACCTCAGGGGGGCCCAAAGCATGTAATTTAATGGTAGGAAATTCTTGCTTTATCTCTCTAAATATTTTTGTATAAAAATCTAAGCCTAAGTTTGGGTGATGCCCTCCTTGCAGTAATAGTTGATCTCCTCCATAATTAATGGTTTCCTGAATTTTTTTTCTATAAGTGGGCATATCGGTAATATATGCTTCTGAATGGCCAGGTATTCTATAAAAATTACAAAATTTACAATTGGCAATACATACATTAGTTGTGTTTAAGTTTCTATCAATTTGCCAAGTTACTTTACCATGTGGCACATGGTGTTTTTTCATTTCATTTGCTATATGCATCAACTCTGTTAAAGGTGCATGTTTAAACAAAAACATACCTTCTTCTATACTTAAAAATTCAAATTGTAACGCTTTGTTATATAAATTTGATAATTGCATTATGGTATTTATAAGTTAGCAAAGTTAAGGTGTATAGGCTTTGCAATAAATGGGTTAGTTATTGAAATTGAATATTGTTACATTTTATTTTTCTTTATCTTGTAACTAGTTTAAAAAAAAATACTGCTTTTGATTTTATTAAGACATATACCATTTTTAAAAGCTGTTTTTTTATATAGCATTACTGCCTTTGGAGGACCACAAGGGCATTATGGAATGATGCTTAAAACTTTTGTAAAACAAAGAAAATACGTATCGGAAAAAGAGCTTTTAGATTTAGTTAGTTTTTGTAATATGATTCCTGGTGCATCATCTACACAAACTATTACATTAATAGGTTATAAACGTGGTGGAACAGGTTTGGCTTTATTAACTTTATTAATTTGGATTTTTCCTGCAAGCGTTTTAATGGGTGGTTTGTCTTTTTTATTAAGTTATTTAGACAAAAATTCAATTAACACTCAATGGTTCAGGTTTATTCAACCAATGGCAGTTGGGTTTATAGCATTTTCATCATTAAAGCTTTATAAGGTTTGTATTAATAACACCATTACAAGAATTATTTTAGTTGCTGCATCATTTATAACATTTTTTGCTTTTAAATCGCCTTGGGTTTTTCCTGTTTTAATTATTTGTGCAGGAATAGCAACAAATTTTAGCGATAAAAGAATACCTCAAAAAACATTACCTACACAAAAAATAAAGTGGGCAAATATTTTAATTTTTCTTTTTCTATTTGGTTTAACTGGGTATATATCGGAAACTGCAACCAGGCAAAATTGGGAAAACAGAAAAGCCATTAACCTATTTGAAAACAATTACAGGTTTGGAAGCTTAGTGTTTGGCGGTGGCGATGTTTTGATGCCTATGATGTATGAGCAGTATGTTGTTAGACCAAAGACAGAGAAAATATTGAAAAGTAAAAGAGATGTTTTAAAAATGAGTAAAGAAGAATTTTTAACAGGAAGTGGGATGGTAAGAGCTATACCAGGGCCAGTTTTTAGTATTGCCTCTTTTACAGGTGGTATGTTGTTAAGAAATGAAGGTAGCCCATTACTTCATGTTTTAGGTTGTGTGCTGGGTGTAATAGGTATTTTTTTGCCTAGTGCTTTATTGGTTTTATTCTTTTTTCCTATATGGCATAACTTAAAAAAATATGC
>JAIBAV010000049.1 GCA_019695015.1 Chitinophagaceae bacterium | reverse complement strand
AAGATTATGGAAGAATTATTACAACAAAAAAACTATTATTGTAAACCCAATTCAGGACTAAAAATGAATTGTAAACTTATTTCAGGATTAATAAATAAAAACTGTAAACTTTTTTTAGGACGATACAGTTGTTAGCACAAACATTCATGTAAACAGCCCCCCCCTTGTCAGGGTCATACCACATAGCAGGTTTACAGCTATATGTTGAGGTATATATATCTACCGGGCAGCAATTATAATTTTCAAAACTTGGGTTGGGTACTAAATTATGGGGGCTGAATTGTGCCGTTGCAGGCATTATATTAAAAACAAGATAAAGCAACACAGTAAAAATGCTGTGTTGCTTTATGTATTGGATTAATATATTTATCAATAATTTCATTGCACCACTAATTTTCCTGTTTGGGCATTGCCTTTACTATCTGTTACCCTTACAAAGAATATACCTTTTCCTATTGAGCTAATGTTTAATTGTGTATTGCTTACACCGCCTAATTGTTTGCTTAATAATAATCTTCCTGTAACATCTGTAATATACACCTGCCTAATATCTGTAAAACGAATATTAACAATATTTGTAGCAGGATTTGGAAAAATTGTCAATTGTTCCTTATTAATTTTCAATTGTATTTTCTCTGTTTTACTGTATGTTGTTTTGCCATCTTTATCCACTGCTTCTATTCTGTAATAACTTGTGCCATTTAAAGGCTGTGCATCTGTAATACTGTATTCATTATAAGCATTATTTTTTGCCGTTGTTTGCTGTATGGTATAAAATTCTATACCATTACTGCTTCTTTGTATATTAAAATGCGAAACATTGATTTCATTTAAAGTAATCCATTTATTTACTACGCCTTCATTCTTAATTTTTAATTCATAATGCTTAATTACCAAAGGCACTACCCCTACACTCACATACACAGTGTCTTTGGAGTACTGCCCACAAACCGTTTGCTCTATTACATAAAAAGTACTTGTTGCTGGTTTTACATACATACCGGGTATGCCTGTTGCTATTATATTGCCTGTTGCATTATACCAATTTACATTGGTAAGTCCTGTAGTAAAACTGCCTATAAAAACACTATCTCCTACCGTTATGGTTTTATCTGTACCTGCATCTGCTTTAAGGGTTATACTATCTAAAGGTATTACACTTACATCTTCTATATAGTAAGCAGCACCAGAGTACCCGGTGGTTTGAATTAGTTGTGTAGCCGTCTGTGCATTGTTCTTGAAATTGCCCAGTGTCAAAAACTTCTCACCTCCTTGGGCAGTGAAAACAGCACTCACCTTCACCCAGTTCAAGGTGTCGGTGACAATGGCAGGATGCTGTACTTGTGGGTTGGCAGGAATAATTTGTAAGCCTGTTGCGGTATCTGCATAAATAGGGGTATTTGTAAACAACATGGATTGGTTGTTGCAGCCAAAATTTATCGAATTTATTAGATTTACATAATACTCTGCATAGTAACATTTTCCCTGCCTTAAACTATCTAATAATTGTACCTGTATATAATTTCTTGTGTCCATGTGATTATAATAGAACATGGCAACATAGCCATTTCCGGTTCTGGCATATTGATAATTGTACCCCCCCCCCGCAAGATTTACAGGTATTCCGTTATTATTGTTGCTAAAACCATTGGCACAGGCATTAAAATACCTTGCTCCACGCTTATCGGGCTTGTACCAATAACTTGGTTTATCGTGCAAGGCATCTGCCAATTCATAACTTGTGGGACAATTTTCGTATAGTTCAAAACTATAGTTAGGCACAAGATTGTATTGTTGCTGTGCTTTAGAACAAAAAATAGAGCAACAAAACAATGTTACAAGATATACTCTAATAATCATAGGTTAGTTTATTAGTTAACAATTAGTTTTGTACTTTCTGTAATACCTACAACTGAAATAACTTTTATTATATATACCCCTTGCTGCAAACCTGCAATATTTACTTGCATCATATCTGTTCCGTTAACCTGCATATTTCTTACCATACGCCCTGCAGTATCTGCAACAGTTACTTGTTTAATTTTGGTATAGCTAATATTTCTATACTTCTCTAAACTGCCATTCAAACTTAGGTAATTTTTAGGGTACGAAAAAAGATTTAACTGTCATAAAATAATCCATAGTGGATTATATAGTAAAATTAATTGTGATTGGATTTTAAAATTAATGGATGTGTCTTAGCAATAGTTTCTTAAATAATTTGCCCAAATTTTCAACACTAAACCTTCAGTATATTTTGGTGCATCTAAATAAATATTCCAAATAGGGACAAAAAGAGCAATCATTAAAAATTCTGCAGCTATAACAGCTAAAAGTTTTGATGTTTTCTTCAAATAACATTTTTCATTTTACAATAATTAACTTTTTGATTAATGGAGAAAGATATTTTTACAATACATAAAAGTCTATGATTATAATCATTCAAAGAACAAAATTTTACTACTATTTTTGCAGCAAAATAAAATTCAACTACATTGTTACTATTTCGCAAAGGTGTAACACTCTTATTATTCTTACTAATGTTTTTTAGCATTATGAAGAATAGTATTTTAGTTGGCTTTTATGAATTAAATACAAAAGCATTCGTAAGTTTATTTTGCGAAAATAAATCAAAGCCCGAACTAAAATGTAATGGTAAATGTCAGCTATCACAAATTGCTAAACAAGAAGAAAGAAATACACACCATAATTTAATAATTCAGCTACAACAAGAAGTTGTATTGTATTTTCATCAACCTCTAAACCCTTTTATTGAAAATACATTTTACAATATTAAAGCCTCATTCAATTTATTTCAACAACACAATTATTCCTTTCTTTATTTATCAAAAAACGATAAACCTCCTAAGTTTTTAAGTTAATAGCTCTCTATTTATTTTTCATCATACAGCTTATGTGGTATGATAATCTATTCTATTAATTTAAAAATTTAATTCAAATGAATGTATTAAAACTATTCAGCGTTATAGCTGTAATAACTCTATTTATATCTTGTAAAAAAGAAAACACAATAATACCTAACGATACCGATGGTTTGATTTCAGCGAAAAGTATTTCAAATGCTACACACAACATTATTTTTTATACCCAGAATGGAAAATTTCAGCAAGGGTATAATAAAATATTTTTTCAAATAAAAAACCTTGATGGAAGTTTAGTTACCAATGCTACAGCAAATTGGAAGCCTCTAATGCACATGACAAGTATGCAACATGCTTGCCCTTATTCAAGTGTTTCTAAATCTGCCAACAGCAATTCTTTGTACGAAGGTTTTATAGTTTTTCAAATGGCTGGAAACAGTACTGAATATTGGGATTTAACTATAGAATACACCATTGACAACACTACTTACACTGCAACAGAAAGAATTGATGTAGAAGCAGTAACTAAAAAAAATGTATTGTCGTTTAAAGGCAGCGATAATGTGAGTTATGTTTTAGCAATGGTTGCTCCATCAAACCCTAAAGTTGCTACCAATGATATGGAAGCAATGCTTTTTAAAAAAGAAACAATGATGAGTTATCCTGTAGTAAATAATTATACAATAAAAATAGACCCAAGAATGACAAGTATGGGTAATCATGGTTCACCTAATAATGTAGATTTAAAACAAACTTCTTTGAATGGTTCTTACTTTGGAAAATTAAGTCTTACTATGACAGGTTATTGGAAAATAAACCTTCAGTTAGAAAACGAAAGTGGTACAATTTTAAAAGGAGAACCTGTTACTGCAACTCAAGAAAGCAGCAGTATATTTTTTGAAATTGAGTTTTAATACAATTCCTAAAAAATAGAAATTGTTTTACAAAAGAATTGTTTGATATAAAAATCAAGTGTGGTATAGCAAATTGGTTGTATCAAACAATTCTTTAAAAATAAATAATCATGAATAAATTATCGGTTGTTATCAGTTTATTGATATTATTATTTCATCAGTCAAATGCACAACAGCAAGCATCTTATTTTACAGATAGCACACATCAGTTAGCAGAAGTTGTGGTTGCAGTACAGCAAAAAGCTACCAACAAAAAAATAAAAGTTCTATCATCTTTAGACAATTATTTAGAAAATAACAATGCCATAAATATGGTAAAACGTGGAGCTTATGCATGGGAAGCTTTAATAAATGGAATGGCAAGTGAACGTTCTGTAATTACCATTGATGGAATGCGTATTTATAGTGCTTGTACAGATAAAATGGATCCTGTAACATCTTATGTAGAGATTACGAATTTATCAAAAGCAGTAATTCATTCAGGGCAAGCTGGTGGTGCAAATGGCTCAACTATTGGTGGAGGAATTGATTTGATTAGAACAAAAATAGACACCAATAAATTAGGTGTAAATGCTAGTATTTTTACAGGTTTTGAATCAACCAATCAGCAAAAAATTATCGGAACTTCTATGCAATACGCTGAAAAAAAGTTTTATACTTTGCTTGATTTTACTTACAGAAATGCTCAAAATTACAAAGCAGGAAATAACATTGAAATTCCTTTTTCTCAGTTTACAAAATACAATTTATCGGCAACTGCAGGATGGAAAATAAATCATCAAAAACAAATTATTGCTTCTGTCATATACGATGATGCAAGAAATGTGGGTTATCCTGCATTGCCTATGGATGTTGCGTTTGCAAAGGCTTTTATTGGTTCGGTGCAATACGAATATCATAATTCAAAATCAACCCTATACCATTGGGAAACTAAATTATATTTTAATTCTGTTACACATTTAATGGATGATACTAAACGTCCTAATGTTCCTGTACACATGGATATGCCAGGTTGGGCAAACACAGCAGGATTTTATTCTAAACTGGAGGGGAAAATGAATAATCATAATTTTTTAATAAACTTAAATGCACATTACAATACTTCATTGGCTGAAATGACTATGTACTCAAAAAACAGCAACGAAAAAGATATGTTTATGCTTACTTGGCCTGGTGTTCATACCATATTTGGAAAATTATTTGTAGAAGATAAAATTGATTTGAACAAAAACTGGAGTGCAAATATTAGTGCAGGATTAAGTATAAACAACAACACCATAAAAAACGAATTAGGCTTAACAAGTTTGCAAATATTTTATCCTAATTTATTAGCATCAAAAACAAGGTTGCTTAAAAACATTGCAGGAAAAATAAATTATCGTAAAAATCAATGGCAACAAAGCTTTGGAGTAGGTTTTGGCGAAAGAGCACCATCCATTTCTGAAGGCTATGGCTTTTATTTATTCAACAGTTTTGACAGGTACGATTATATAGGAAATCCAACTTTGAAAAATGAAAAATCTTTAGAAATAAATTCATCAACATCTTATAACACAAAAATTCTTTCTATACATTTTCAAGCAGATTATTTTAGAATTTTTAATTACATTATTGGTATGCCCAACCATAATTTCATACCCATGACTATTGGTGCAAATGGTGTAAAAGTGTATCAACAACTTCCTTATGTAAATATTTTTAACCTTAGTTTTAGTTCTACATATCGTATTACAAATTCGATACAAATTGCAGGAAAAATGGTGTACAGAAAAGGAAATTACGAATCGTTGAATTTACCACAAATACAACCTATAAGTTATGGCAGCACTATACGTTATCAACACAAAAATTTTATAGCAGAATGTACAGTTGAAGGTGCATTAAAACATACAAACTTTAGCCCAACATTTGGTGAAACTGGAACCGATGATTATACTATTTTAAACCTATCTGCTTCTAAACAAATTAAAATATTTAACCAAACAGTACAAATAAAAACAGGCTTTGAAAATTTGTTTGATAGATATTATTCAACCTTTGCAGATTGGAACAAAATACCAAGAAATGGAAGAAATTTTTTCATTAATGTAGTGTATAATTTTTAATAAAATGCAGCCTATTTTATTATGCAGTTTTATTGATTAGTTTTGCGGCTCTTTTTAAAAACATAAAATATGCTTTGCATTTATCATCAATCTACTGATCCTTATTTTAACATAGCTACAGACGAATATATTTTAAAACATATTGAAGAAGATTGTTTCATGCTTTGGCGAAACGATAATGCAATTATTGTAGGCAAACATCAAAATGCCTTAGCAGAAATAAATTACGAATATGTAAAACAAAATAACATTCATGTGGTAAGAAGACTTTCTGGTGGTGGTGCAGTTTATCATGATTTAGGTAACTTGAATTTTTCTTTTACCAAGCAAGGAAAAACTTCTGAAATGGTAGATTTTAAATTATACACACAACCAATTATTGAGGTTTTACATAGTTTAGGTATTGAGGCTAAGTTTGAAGGAAGAAATGATATTACTATTGATGGAATGAAAATTTCTGGTAATGCCGAACATTTATTTAAACACAAATTACTGCATCATGGCACACTTTTATTTTCATCGCAAATGAAAAATGTAAGTGAAGCTTTAAAAATTCATCCTTTAAAATATCAGGATAAAGCTGTAAAATCAGTACCTAAACGTGTTACCAATATTTCGCAACATTTAAAAATACCAATAACACTAGAGGAGTTTACACAAAAAATTATGAACCATATTGTAAGCACAACACCCAATGCTACCCTATATGAATTTACAAAAGATGATTTTAAAAAAATAGAAGCCATTAAACAAGAACGTTATGTAAAAGAAGATTGGAACTTTGGTTTAATAGCCAATTATAATTTTAATAAAAGCATCAAAACCAATGGTGGTATAGTAGAAATACATTTAATTGTAGAAAAAGGAATAATTAAAGAAGCGAAAATTTATGGCGATTTTTTTAATTTGAAAGATATTGCAGAAATAGAAAATGCACTTCAAAATTCCAGGCATGATGAAAACTCAATAAGAAAAATTTTTGAAAATTTTGTTATAGATGAATATTTTATGAATATTACCTTAGATGAAATTATTAGTGCTATGTTTTAAAAACCAATATAGTAACAGTGTAAATATACTTTTTCTGCTATAACTTTTAAAATCCTCTAATCCTCAACCTTATCTTTGTAACCTTAAATTATAATAACAATGAATTTCAATTTTTCAGAAAGAATAAAATCAGAGCTTGCCGAAATTGAAGCTGCCGGTTTATTTAAAAAAGAAAGAATTATTACTAGCGAACAAGGTGCTGAGATTGTTGTGAATGGCAAAACTGTTTTAAACTTTTGTGCTAATAATTATTTAGGTTTATCCTCTCATCCTAAAGTAATAGAAGCTGCTCATAAAGCAATAGATAGCCATGGGTATGGAATGAGCAGTGTACGTTTTATTTGTGGCACACAAGATATTCATAAAACCTTAGAGCAAAAAATTGCACAGTTTTTAGGAACAGAAGATACCATTTTATATGCAGCTGCATTTGATGCAAATGGTGGTGTTTTTGAACCATTGTTTAATGAACAAGATGCTATTATAAGTGATGCGTTAAATCATGCAAGTATTATTGATGGAGTTCGTTTATGTAAGGCTCAACGTTACAGATACGAGCACAATAACATGGAAGATTTAGAAAATAAATTGAAAGAAACAGCAAATCTTAGAAATAGAATTATTGTTACCGATGGTAGCTTTAGCATGGATGGCACCATTGCACAATTAGATAAAATTTGCGACTTAGCAGATAAATATGATGCTATTGTAATGATAGACGAATGTCATTCATCTGGCTTTTTAGGAAAAACAGGAAGAGGAACACACGAATACAGAAATGTGATGGGTAGAATTGATATTATTACTGGTACTTTAGGCAAAGCTTTAGGTGGAGCAAGTGGTGGCTTTACAAGTGGTAAAAAAGAAGTTATAGAAATGTTACGCCAACGTTCTCGTCCATATTTATTTTCAAACACAGTTGCACCAAGTATTGTAGGTGCTAGCATTGCTGTGTTAGATATGCTTACAGAAACTACTGAGCTAAGAGATAAATTAGAATTTAATACAAAATATTTTAGATCAAAAATGACAGAAGCAGGTTTTGATATTAAACCTGGCGACCACCCCATTGTTCCTATAATGTTATACGATGCAGTTGTAGCACAAAATTTTGCAAGTAAGTTACTAGATGAAGGTATTTATGTAATTGGTTTCTTTTATCCTGTTGTAGCAAAAGGCTTAGCTCGTATTCGTGTACAATTAAGTGCTGCACACCAACAACAACATTTAGATAAAGCCATCAACGCATTTATAAAAATTGGTAAAGAACTAAATGTTTTAAAAGGCTAACTGCATTTTTATTCTTGAAGATAATGCAATGTAAAATCGGGATTTTATACCCGATTTTTTATTTTGAATAAACAGTAAAAAGCAACATTTTAACTTAAATTTGCAAACTCAATTAAAAACAATTTCATGCGAAGTTTAATAACTGTGATCGTTTTATTTTCTACTATATTAGTTGCATGCTCACCAAATAATATTAAAGAAGATAAGAGCTTAAAAAAATATTTTGAAGAAAATAAAGTAGAGGGAACTTTCGGAATTTTTGATAATGGTAAAGGAGATTTTACTATTTACAATTTAGGCCGTTACAAAGATTCAGCTTTTACTCCTGCATCTACTTTTAAAATTGTAAATGCTTTAATTGGGTTACAAACAGGGGCAATTACCAATGAAAAAATGGTAATAAAATGGGATGGTAAAAAAAGAAGTATTGCAGAATGGAATAAAGATCTTACCATGGAAGAAGCATTTAAAATATCGGCAGTGCCATACTTTCAAGAAGTAGCCAAAAAAATAGGAAAAGATACCATGCAAATTTGGTTAGATACTTTAGGCTACGGAACTAAAAAAATTAATACCGCTATTGATACTTTTTGGTTAGATAATTCTTTAAAAATTACTGCCGATGAGCAATTAGGCTTAATTAAAAAACTATATTTCAACCAGTTGCCTTTTAATAAAACAACACAGGAAAAAGTGAAAGATGTAATGCTGCAAGAAAAAAATTCTAATTATATATTAGCATATAAAACAGGTTGGGGCACTAAAGAAAATGGTAAAGATTTAGGTTGGGTAGTTGGTTGGATTGAAGAAAATAAACATCCACATTTTTTTGTATTAAATATAGAAGGAGAGGCTTTAATGGATATGGTTAATATAAGAAAGAATATTTTAATAAAAATATTAAATCATTTAGGCTATCTGCAAGGCAAACAATAATTTGAATTTTTATTAATTTATATTTGAATTTAAACTTAATAAATGCTAGGTTTTTTAAATAGAAGAAATGGAAACAAGGATACATCTGAAATGACATTTATTGATCATTTAGAAGCATTAAGAGCACACATTGTTAGAAGTATTATTGCTATTTTTCTTATTGCTATTGCTATTTTTATTTTTAGAGATTGGGTGTTTGATAATATTATTACAGGCCCTATTAATCCAGATTTTATCAGTTATAGAGCCTTATGCAACTTTAGTCATTGGTTGGGCATTGGAGATGTTTTGTGTATGCCTCCTGTAAAAGTAGAAATGCAAACCACAACTTTTGGTGGCCAGTTTATAAGTAGTATTACCATTGCTTTTGTTGGTGGTTTTATTGTTGCATTTCCGTATATTTTTTGGGAGTTTTGGCGTTTTATTAAGCCAGCCTTACAAGAAAAAGAAGTTAAGAATACAAGGTTTGCAATTTTTTGGGTTTCCTTTTTTTTCTTTACAGGTGCAGCTTTTGGTTTCTTTTTGTTAGGTCCTTTTACCTTTAATTTTTTAGCAGGTTTTCAATTAGGTACACATCATGTATTGGTTACAAGGCCTACCCTAAATGATTATATTGATAATTTAGTAAATATTTTACTAGGTTGTGGCATTGCATTTGAATTGCCAGTATTGTCCTACATTCTTACAAAAATTGGAATTATAACACCTTCTTTTCTTAAAAAAACAAGGAAGTATGCAGTTGTATTAATTTTGGTTGCAGCTGCTGTTATTACACCAAGCCCAGATTGGATGAGCCAAATGCTAGTATTTATTCCTTTATGGATGTTGTATGAAATAAGTATAATTATTTCTTCAAGAGTTTTTAAAGAAGATTTAAAAAAAGAACAAGAGGAGTGGGGGTAACCTTTTTAATTGATAACAAAATAAAAAATTATGAATCCACATTTTAATCTTTCCCTACCAATTGCAATAGGTTGCGATCATGCAGGTGTTGATTATAAAATTGCTATTAAAAATTATTTACAACAAAAAGGATATGTTGTGAATGATTTTGGCACCAATACAAAAGATTCTGTGGATTATCCCGATTATGCTCATGCAGTTGCCAACAGTGTAGAAAGTAATTTGGTAGCTTTCGGCATTCTGCTATGTGGTAGTGCAAATGGGGTTTGTATTACTGCAAATAAACACCAACAAGTTCGTGCAGGCCTAGCATGGAATAATGATGTTGCAAAACTTATAAGGCAACATAACAATGCAAATATAATTTGCTTGCCAGCTCGTTTTATTGCTCTACCATTAGCTTTAGAAATGATAGATAATTTTATTACTACTGCATTCGAAGGTGGAAGACACGAAAACAGGGTTAATAAAATTGCTTGCTGCTAAGCAAATTCTTCTATGGTTGTTTTAGTAATATAATTTGAAAAATATTATTTAAGGATAAAAAAATTCTTAATGGTTTATTTTATCTAATGCTTTTTTGCTAATATTGTGTAGATAGGTATTGACGATTAGAAAATTAATTCATTCATTTATCAACTCAGCCTTATGAATTACCCTAATTACAGATTATTTGATGCTATAGAATATCAAAAAAATAGGTTCCCCAAAAGCGATATGCTTAATGCCAAAGAAGCAGGCACTTGGAAGCATTATAGCACATCCAATATAGAAACAATTGTAAATAAATTCTCTGCAGGGCTTTTAAAACTTGGGGTACAATGCAATGATTGCACAGCCGAAGGAAGTGATAAAATTGCTATCATTAGTAACAACAGGCCTGAGTGGTTATTTACAGATTTTGCAGTGCAACAAATTGGGGCAATTTTAGTTCCTGTTTACCCTACTACAAACCCTTTAGAGTTAGAATTTATTTTGAATGATGCCCAAATAAAATATGTTTTTGCTAGTAGTGAGGAACTGTACTTAAAAGCAAAGTCGGTAGCAAGTAAAGTTCCTTCTGTAAAAAATATTTACACTTTTGATAAAGTAGAAAATGCACCTTATTATCTGGAGGTTTTAGAACTAGCCAATGAAGAACTTTTACAAAATGTAGAAAAAATAAAAAAAGGAATTCCTGTTACACATACAGCAACAATTATTTATACATCTGGCACAACAGGTACGCCCAAAGGGGTTATGCTTAGCCACGAAAATATTGTAAGTTGTACATTTTTATCTAAAGTAAGTTTTCCTTTCGAAGATGCACCACAATCAAAAGTACTAAGCTTTTTACCACTTAACCATATTTTTGAAAAATGTGTAAGTTATATTTATTTATTTAGCGGAATTAGTATTTATTATGCTGAAAGTTTAGAAACCATTGGCGAAAATTTAAAAGAAATTCAACCAGATGGTTTTACTACTGTGCCAAGGCTATTAGAAAAAGTGTACGAGAAAATAATGTTAAAAGGAAATGAACTTACAGGCATTAAAAGAAAATTATTTTTTTGGAGTGTGGCAGTAGCATCTAAATACGATAACTTAAAAAGTGGAGGCCTTTTGTACAATATAAAATTAGCTATAGCTCGTAAATTAGTTTTTAAAAAATGGAGAGAAGCATTAGGTGGCAATATTCAATACATTGTTACTGGTGGTGCAGCTTGTCAGGAAAATTTATTAAGAATATTTAATGGTGCTGGCATTCCTGTTTATGAAGGATATGGCCCTACAGAAAACAGCCCTGTTATTAGTGTTAACAGAAAAGAAAAGGGAGGCTCAATGTATGGCTCAGTGGGTCCAATTATTGAAGGATTAGAAGTAAAACTTGCCGAAGATGGAGAAATATTAGTAAAAGGCCCAACAGTTATGCAAGGCTATTACAAACGCCCCGATTTAACGGCTGAAGTTTTAAAAGAAAATTGGCTATACACAGGTGATATAGGAGTTTGGGTAAATAATAAATTCTTAAAAATAACAGATAGAAAAAAAGAGCTATTTAAAACAAGTGGAGGAAAATATGTTGCCCCTCAACCAATAGAAAATAAATTAAAAGAGAATAGATTTATTGAACAAGTAATTATTGTAGGTGCCGAGAAAAAATTTGTAGGTGCCTTAATTGTTCCTTCATTCTCTGCATTAAGTGAATGGATGAAAAATAATAATATTAATGTTTCATCAAATAACGAAGCAATTGTAAACCCAGCTGTTTTAAATTTGTATAAAGAAATTGTAGAAGAGTATAACCAATATTTTAATCATGTTGAACAGGTTAAAAAATTTGAATTATTACCCAATGAATGGAGTATTGACACTGGTGAAATGACTCCTAAAATGAGCTTAAAACGAAAAATTATTTTAGAAAAATACAAATCATCTATTGACAGAATTTATAATTAATTAAAATATTTTTTATGAGAGGCAATCATGAAATTGATTACAGAATTTTTGGGGAAGAAATGCAATATGTAGAAATTGAATTAGACCCCACTGAAACAGCAATTGCAGAGCCAGGTGCATTTATGATGATGCATGATGGCATACAATTAGAAACCATTTTTGGCGATGGCAGTCAACAACAAGGTGGTTTATTAGGTAAATTATTTAGTGCAGGTAAACGAATGTTGGTGGGCGAAAGTTTGTTTATGACTGCATTTACCAATGTAAGCAGTACTAAAAAAAGTGTAAGTTTTGCTTCTCCTTATCCTGGTAAAATTGTAACCATTGATTTAATGCGAATAGGTGGTAAAGTTATTTGCCAAAAAGATGCATTTTTATGTGCTGCAAAAGGAGTTAAAATTGGTATTGAATTTCAAAGAAAATTAGGTACAGGTTTATTTGGTGGTGAAGGTTTTATTATGGAAAATTTAGAAGGCGATGGAATGGCTTTTTTACATGCCAGTGGGTTTGTACAAGAAATAGATTTACAACAAGGTGAATTACTAAAAATAGATACTGGCTGTATTGTTGGTTTTACAGCAACCGTTGATTATGATATACAGTTTGTAGGAGGTATTAAAAATACTTTATTTGGTGGCGAAGGATTATTTTTTGCAACATTAAAAGGCCCAGGAAGAATTTGGGTACAAAGTTTACCTATTAGCCGTTTAGCTGGTAGAATTTTGGCTTATGGTACTTATAAACGCAAAGAAGAAGGTAGCATACTTGGTGGTATTGGTAATATTTTAGATGGAGATGGTTGGAAGTAGTTGTTATACTTTCATTATTGCAATTTTTTTGAATTAGGCTTTTTTATTCTTTAAAGCTGTTTTATAAATTGCCATACATTTTTCATAATAAGCCTCTTCTGAATAAAATTCCTCAAAAGTTGTTTTTAATTTTTCTTTTAATGCAGAATTATCATTTTCTATAATTGCAAGCAACTTCTTTACCCAGTTAGAAATATCAAAATCGTTCATAACTAATTCGCCTAAGTGGGGTTTAATTTGCTGAACTACTTCGCCAGTATTATAAGTAATAAAAGGTATTTGCTGTGCCATATATTCTATTAAAGCCAATGGGCCACTTTCTGTATTAGCAGTGTGTATGGCCATATCAAATTTTGGTAAAATAGATTGTACGTTGCTACAATTATGTTCAATGGTTACTTTATGCTGTAAACTATTTTCTTCAATTTGATTAATGATAGAAGTTAGATATTCTGTATAGGCAGGTTGTCCTAATATTGTTAAATGAAAATGGCTAGGTAAAAATTTCATCAACTCAATGGCAAACTCAATATTTTTTGGTGGCCTAAAATTGCTTACCATTACTAAATGCTTTTTATCGGTATCAATTTTTTCTATTTTTTCTATTGGTAGCTTTATAATAATATTTTCTAATAAAAATGTATTTTCTTTTTTAAGTTTTAAATTTTCTAAAGCCCATTGGTATAAACTTTTAGATACAGCAATAAAAACAACTTTAGGAAATATTATTTTTTGATGCCAATGCACTCTTTTATCTACATCTATATTTCCAAAGTGTTCATGAAAAAATATTTTTTTACGTAAACCAAAAAAAGCAGCAGCAACAAAAAGAAAACGTAGGTTATGGGCAGAGTGTACATGCACAATATCAGCATGTTTACACCATTGCACTAATTGTTGCATACTTTTTAAGTGCCATTTATGCTTTCTATTAAGTTCTTTTATTTCAATACCTTCCTGTAATTGATTTGCAATAATACCTTTTCTTACAGTGGTAATAACAGTTACTTTATGCCCATGTTTATGCAGTAAATTACTTAATGTAATCAGTACTTTTTCTGCTCCGCCAGCATCCAATACATCAATAATTTGTACAATTTTATAT
>JAIBAV010000086.1 GCA_019695015.1 Chitinophagaceae bacterium | reverse complement strand
AATAATTTTTGGAATTGCATTAGGAGTTGTAGCTGCATTAAAACAAAATACCTGGTTAGATACTGGTAGTATTTTTACAAGTGTATTGGGTATTTCGGCTCCCTCTTTTTTTATGGGTATTGTTATTGCCTATTTATTTGGTTTTGTTTTAAATAACTATACTAATTTGCCTTTAACAGGAAGTTTATACGAAATAGATGCTTTTAATGGTAAACAATTACAACTAAAAAATTTAATATTACCTGCCATAACTTTAGGTATTCGGCCTATGGCAATTATTACCCAAATTACTCGTAGTGCAATGTTAGATGTGTTAAATCAGGATTATATTAGAACAGCTTATGCAAAAGGACTTTCTACTAAAATGGTTGTTTGGAAACATGCTTTAAAGAATGCATTAAATCCAGTAATTACATCTATTACAGGATGGTTTGCAGAATTGTTAGCTGGGGCTTTTTTTGTTGAATATATTTTTGGGTGGAATGGAATTGGAAAACTTACTGTTATGGCTTTAGAAAATTTAGACTTTCCTGTTGTTATGGGCAGTGTTTTACTTACAGCATCTTTTTTTATTTTAGTAAATATTATTGCAGATTTATTGTATAGTTATATTGATCCAAGAATTAAACTTAGCTAATTTTAGTTTATTAGGCAACAACCTTTAAACTGTTTTTTATTTTATTTGCTTTGTAAGTAAGGTCACTATAATCTGAACTTAAGATGGTTACATGACCCATTTTTCTGCCAGGTTTTGTAATTATTTTACCATACAAATGAACAAATACATTATCCATACTTAAAATATTTTCTAGCCCATCATATATGGCATTGCCATTATAGTTATTGCTGCCAATTAAATTAACAATTGCTGATGGCAAAATTGCTGAAGTGTTACCTAAAGGAAAATTTAAAATAATTCGCCAAAGCATATCATATTGACTGCTGTAATTGCCCTCAATGGTATGATGCCCACTATTATGCACTCTTGGTGCTGTTTCATTTACCCAAATATTATTATTGTTATCTACAAACAATTCTACTGCAAAAATGCCTGGGCTATTTAAGTTTTTAACTACACTTAAAGCAACAGCTTCTACTTTATAAACTATATTTTCTGGTAATTTGGCTGGACTAAATTGGTAATCTAATAAGTTTAAATAAGGATCAAAAATCATTTCAACTAAAGGGTACACAGCAGTTTCTTTTTTATCATTAACTGCAATAATAATAGCAATCTCTTTAGTTATTGTAATACATTTTTCTAAAACAGATGGAGCATTAAAACCTTTTACTGCATCTTCTTTTGTGTTTATTGTTTGTACACCTTTTCCATCATAACCACCTTGGGCAATTTTATGAACAGCAGGTAATAAATTTACATGGTTTATAATTTCATTAGCTTGATTGGTTACAACAAATTCAGCTGTTGGAATTTGATTTTGTTGATAAAATTGTTTTTGTAAAATTTTATTATTAATTGTTTTAATTACTGATGGAGAAGGGTAAATTTTTACACCCTCTTTTTCTAATTGCTCTAAAGCTTCAACATTAACTGATTCTATTTCTATGGTTAAAGCATCTACTTTTTTTCCGAAATTATATACAGTTTCAAAATCTTTTATATCTCCTTTAATAAAATGGGTACATAAATGTGCAGAAGGGCAATTTTCATCATTCTCTAAAACAAAAGTTTCTACCACATAATTTGCTGCAGCTTGTAACAACATTCGTCCTAACTGCCCACCACCTAATATTCCTACTTTTTTTATTGTTGAATTGTTGTTTAAAGACATAAAGCTTATTTAAAAATATTTAATGCACAAATTGAAACATTTGTTTTCATATTAATACTTTTTAAAGTGGATTTTTTAAAATTTTCTAAAAATAACATTCGTTAAGGGTAAAATTTTTAATAATTTTTTTGGTAATTAAATTTTTTAATTAATTGATTTTCAGGCTTATTTATTAAGAGATAGAAATTAAAATTATTAAAATCTTTTTATCATACAATAAAAGAGTATCTAAGGTAGTTATTATGTAGCAAGGTTTTTTATATCCAATATCCAAATTCCACACTATGAAAGCCATTATGGTTTTGTACCTGAAATATTTTCTGTGTACGAGTATAATTTTACTTTCTTTCCTTGTTAAATCCAATGCACAATTGGAGGTTGGTTTTTATGCTAATCATTTAACAGGCTGTTCTCCAGAATTAATTCAATTTAAAGATACTTCAAAAGGTAATCCAACTTATTGGAAATGGGATTTAGGTAATGGTACCATTTCCTACCAAAAAAATCCATCAGCTACTTACTTCAATCCAGGTTCATACACTATTAAATTATTTATTAGCAATCAAAATGGAGAGGATAGCATCACTAAAACATCTTATATAACTATTTATGAAAAACCAACTGTAAATTTCACTGCCAATAAAAATACAGGTTGTGCCCCTTTACAAATTCAGTTTAACGATTTAAGTGTTGCTGGCAATGATTCTATTACACAATGGCTTTGGGATTTTAATGATGGTAATATTTCTTCTCTTAAAAACCCTAATCATATTTATACACAACAAGGTGAATTTGATGTTAAGCTAAAAGTTACCACTATGAATGGTTGTTTTAGTGCAATAGAAAAAAAGGATTTTATTAAAACAGAAGGTTTGTTACAAGCAGGCTTTAACTATACTACTTTAGGAGCTAATTGTACTGCACCAACAACTGTACAATTTACCAATACATCAACAGGCTCGGGTAATTTAACTTTCAATTGGAGCTTTGGAGATGGAGCTACTTCAACTATTATAAACCCTACACATACTTATTCAACTACAGGAAGTTTTACTGTACAGCTTGTTGTTACTAATGCTTTAGGATGTACAGATACATTAAAAATAGATCATGCAATAACTATTGGCTCGGTGCAAGCAAATTTTTCATTACCAGATTCTATTTGTGCAGGCACCAAGCTAGATTTAATGAATGCTTCTTCGCCAACAGTTGTATCTAATAATTGGTATTTTGGCAATGGCTTAAATTCAACTCAAATAAATCCTTCCGTAACTTTTACAAATGCCGGTACTTATACAATTAAATTAGTTAGCAATTTTGGAACTTGTCTTGATTCTGTAGAAAAATCTATTAAAATATTATCTAAACCCGAAGCTAATTTTAGTGCAATAAATACTTCTGGTTGTTCCTTGCCTTTACAAACTCAGTTTACAAATTCATCTATGGGTGGTGAGTCTTACCAATGGAATTTTGGAAATGGTATTACTTCAACCTTGCACAGTCCCACCCATACTTTTACCAATTTTGGTATTTACAATGTAATGTTACAAGTAACAGCAGAAAATGGTTGTACAGATACTTTACTAATGGATAGTGTTGTTAAAATAATTCCAATAAAAATTAATTCAATAGCAATTGACCCAGAAGAAGGTTGTGTGCCATTATTAGTTTCTTTTAATGCTAATATTACGGCAGTTGATAGTATTGCAACGTACACTTGGTATTTTGGAGATAATACAATATCCAATGAAAAAGAACCAAAGCATACGTATAACCAAGCTGGTACTTATGATGTTAAACTTGTTATAACAAGCACTAATGGTTGTGTAGATTCTTTAATTGTATTTAATGCTGTAAAAGTAGGAGAGAAACCAAGAGCAGATTTTGAGGCAACTCCTAGAGAAGGATGTACTATTACAGGTATCAATTTCACCGACCTATCAACCAATGCAACTGTAGATAAATGGTATTGGAGCTTTGGAGATGGGAAAAGGTCTTATAATCAGAACCCTTTAACAACCTATCAAGATACTGGTTGGTTTAATGTAAGATTAATTGTATGGAGTAATGGCTGTTCTGATACTATGGTTAAAGCTAATTACATTCATATTAAACCTCCTAAAGCAAATTTTAGTTTTAAAGCAGAGGATTGTAATAATAAATTAACTGTTCAGTTTTTTGATAGCTCAAAAGGTGCAGTAACATATAAATGGTTTTTTGGAGATGGAGATACTTCAAACATAGCTAACCCAATTCACACTTATTCTAAATCTGGTACTTATCAAGTATTGTTAGTTGT
>JAIBAV010000053.1 GCA_019695015.1 Chitinophagaceae bacterium | reverse complement strand
TAAAAACAGATGGAGCGTATGTAGAAAGAGATGAAGTTATTGCAGAAGTAGAAAGTGACAAAGCAACTTTAGAAGTAAATGCTGAACAATCGGGTATTTTAAAACATGGTGCAGCAGAAGGTGATACAATTTTAATTGGCAATTCAATGGCACAGATAGATGAAAGTGCTGAAAAGCCTACTTCTTCAGAACCAGAAAAACAGCAAGAAAAACCTGCACAACCAACCAACCAGGCACCAGTAACTAGCATACCAAACGATGTAAAAGCTACACCAGTAGCAAGTGCTATTATTGCTGATAAAAAAGTAGATGTGAAAGCAATTGAACCAAGCGGCTTTGGAGGTAAAATTTTGAAGAACGATGTTTTAGAAGCATTAAGTAACCCAGGTAAAAAAGCATTTGGCGGTAACGAATTATTTACAAGAAATGTACGCAACGAAAAAATGAGCAATTTGCGTAAAACTATTTCAAGAAGATTAGTAGAAGCCAAAAACACAACTGCAATGCTTACCACTTTTAATGAAGTGGATATGGGGCCTATTATGGATATTCGTAAACAACATAAAGATAAGTTTAAAGAAATACATGGAGTAAACCTTGGTTTTATGAGCTTTTTTGCAAAAGCCTGTGCTATTGCATTAAGTGAATGGCCTGCCGTAAATGCTTTTATAGATGGCGATGTACTTGTGTACCACGATTATGCAGATATTTCTATTGCTGTAAGCACACCAAGAGGTTTAACAGTACCTGTAATGAGAAATGTAGAAAGCCTAAGTATGGCAGATATTGAAAAGAAAGTTATTGAACTAGCAGGCAAAGCAAGAGATAGTAAACTAACAACAGATGAGCTTACTGGTGGAACATTTACCATAACCAATGGTGGCGTTTTTGGTAGCTTAATGAGCACTCCAATTATTAATATTCCACAAAGTGCTATTTTAGGAATGCATAAAATACAAGACAGGCCAATGGCTATTAATGGTAAAGTAGAAGTTAGGCCAATGATGTATTTAGCATTAAGCTACGACCATAGAATTATTGATGGAAGAGAAAGTGTAAGCTTTTTAGTTAGAGTAAAAGAATTATTAGAAAACCCATCCTTATTACTAATTGGCAAAGACCCTGTAAAAACTTTATTAGAATTATAAAAACATTAGATGTATAAAAAAAGAGTGAGTAATAATTGTAATTACTCACTCTTTTAATTTTAAGATTAAAATTTATTTTATGCCAAATGCTTTTTTAACTTTTGAAACATAATCTAATTTTTCCCAAGTAAACAATTCTACTTTTACTTTCTTAACAGCACCACCTGGCGAAGTAAATGTTTTTTCTACTATTTCATTTTTGCGACCCATGTGACCATAAGCTGCAGTTTCGCTGTACATTGGAGTACGTAATTTTAGGCGTTGTTCAATAAAATATGGACGCATATCAAATAAACCTTCAACCATTTTGGCAATTTGCCCATCGGTTAAATTTACTTTTGCAGTGCCATAAGTATTTACATTAATAGATGTTGGCTGTGCTACACCTATAGCATAAGAAACTTGCACTAAAACCTCATCTGCAACACCAGCTGCAACAAGGTTTTTTGCAATATGCCTTGTAGCATAAGCTGCACTTCTATCTACTTTACTAGGGTCTTTGCCACTAAATGCACCACCACCATGAGCACCTTTTCCGCCATAAGTATCTACAATAATTTTTCTACCAGTTAAACCTGTATCTCCATGTGGACCACCTATCACAAACTTACCAGTAGGGTTAATATGATATTTGATATTATTGTTGAATAACTTAGCATATTTTTTGTACTTAGCTTTTACTCTAGGAATTAATATTTCAATAATATCTTTTTTAATTTTAGCTAACATTTTAGCTTCTGTATCAAAATCATCGTGTTGTGTAGATACTACAATGGCATCAATTCTAACTGGTTTATTATTATCATCGTATTCTAAAGTAACCTGGCTTTTTGCATCGGGACGTAAATATTTAATTTGCTTGTTTTCTCTTCTTAATGCTGCTAATTCAATCAAAATTTTATGTGCTAAATCTAAGGCCAATGGCATATAATCTTCTGTTTCATTATTGGCATAACCAAACATCATACCCTGGTCTCCTGCACCTTGTTCTTCTTTCTTTTTTCTATCAACACCTTGGTTAATATCTGCACTTTGTTCGTGAATAGCAGAAAGAATACCACAAGAGTTGGCTTCAAACATATATTCGCTTTTAGTGTAACCAATTTTTCTAATTACACCACGAGCAATTTCTTGTACATCTAAATAAGCTTTAGATTTTACTTCACCAGCAAGTACAACCTGACCAGTGGTTACAAGAGTTTCACAAGCAACTTTGCTTTGGGCATCAAAAGCAAGAAAATTGTCAATTAATGCATCAGATATTTGGTCTGCTACTTTATCTGGATGGCCTTCAGAAACACTTTCAGAAGTAAATAAATAAGACATGTATTATAATTTTATTTTTAATGATTGCAAATATAAAGGTTGATTTTATTTTAACTAAAAAGTATTTAGTACATATAATTAAATAGATTTTAATCTATACAAAATAAAATCAATTGAAGGCTACAGAGTAGAATAGACTAACCTTAATCTCATTTTTCTTCCATGTTGTTTACTGTTCCCTCCTAATAATCTAACCCTGCCAACACCTGGTGAATTTAATGGTATTGAAGATATTTGATAAACCCCAGCAGTATTACCATATCCAGCATACACATAATCCACTACAGGAGCAAACAAATACAAATCGTAAACAGATTGTTTTCCTAAAATAATACTTTGAATATATCTGGTAATATTAAAATTATACGATGAAATTTTCTTCCCATTCGGATCAGTAGCATTTACTGCATTACCTCCAAATAAAGCAAGATTTTCAACCAATCCATCTGCACCAGAAGTAACAATATCTTTTGGAATATAAAATCTATAAGCAGCAGAATCTGGGTGTGTGCTAATGGCACATAAAAATAAATTAGGAGTTGTAAATAGCCCATCTGTGTTTACATCATTGGCTTCTTGTTCCATAATTAATTCTGCTCTATGAATAACCCTATTACTCAAGCCTGTTATACCAGGTGTTTTAATTCTAACATAATTTCCTAAACCTGCTTGTAAAAACAATAAACTATCTTCTACATTGGAAGCATTAGTTAAATATTGTGCCGATTGTGAGCCTGTTCTATTTCTAATAATATTATTACTTGCACCAGATGTAATTCCTGCAGGCCTGTAATAAGTAATTACACTTGTATCAACCCCTGTAACTCTTTGTTTGTATTTATAGTACAATGCTACTTTACTATTTGTATCATTTAAAGCTACTCTTAAAAGAGTATTGCTACCAGCTTGTGGTATTATTGAAAAGCCTCTAAAAATACTTTCAAATTGGTCATCACTAAAATATGCATTACTACTATCAAATTGCTTTAAGAGCTTATTACCAAACGAATTATTTAAAGGAATTCGGATTTGATTTTTTGCATTTTCGCTAAATGCTTTTACTGAATCTGCAAGTTTACGGGGGTCTGAGATGATTTTTTCACCTAATAATCCAGCAGTATTCATAGTTGCAGAAACAGGGTAAACTGTGTCTGCCTTTAATTTACTTGTTTGGCTTATTTCAAATACTTTTAAGTGAACAGGGTTAGTTGTATCGCCATATAAGCCTTGATAACTTAATACTAATACAACCGAGTCTAGAGTTAAACTATCCTTACTTACCGGAAAATAAAAAGGAAAATAGGAAGGCTTAAACACTGCATTAATTATGGCTTTTGTACTACCCATCAATGGGTCATTATCAATATTACCTAAAACCATTTCTTGGTACTTAGAAATTCGAAAGGAATCGGCTAAAACATTAAAACTTTGTACATCAATAATAGTGTCTAAAGTATTAATTCCATCAATGGGTGGAATTAAATTATTACCTATATCGGTTGTAGAAATTTTTGTACAAGAGGTAATGATGATGCTTATAAAAAAAACGGAAAGTAAATTCTTCACGCAGTAGAATATTAAAGTAAAATGTTGATTTTGTTATTTACCTGCAAGGTCGTTGTACAATTCTAAATACTCTGTTAAATCAGTATCCCATCCTTTAAAAGGTAATACTTTTTTTCCACGTACTTTGGCAAACTCCTCTCCTAATTTCACGTCAGGGTCTGGTGTTCCAAAAGTAATTGCATCGGCAAATGTTGCTCCTCCTCTAAACATGGCAGCATTATCATTGTCTTTAAAAGCTTTTAAATCGTTTGCAGTTATGCTATTGTTAATTAATGCTAATTCTAAAAGTTCCTCTCCTATTTTCTCTTCAAAAGTATTTTGGCCAATTGTAAAAATGGTTTTACTATGTAAAAAAACAGGTTCTCTTTTATAGGCTGTTTTAATAAAGGCAGGTATTAAGCCACTCATCCAACCACTACAATGAATTATATCAGGAGGCCAACCAAATTTTCGTACAGTTTCTAAAGCACCTTTAGCAAAAAAAACTGTTCTTAAAGCATTATCTTCAAACCATTTGTCTTCATCGTCATGAAATATATTTTTTCTTTTAAAAAACTCTTCGTTTTCTAAAAAATATATTTGAAGCCTGGCATTCGGCAACGAGGCTACTTTAATTTGTAAAGGATAATCGTCATCATTAACAGATACATTGATACCACTTAATCTTACTACTTCATGTAAGCGATGCCTTCTTTCGTTTATTACACCAAATCGTGGCATAATACAGCGAACTTCCATACCACTTTCATTGCTTTTTATGGCTAATTTATTCACTATTTCAGCAAATTCAGTAAGCTCTAGGTATGGCGACATTTCTGTAGCTATAAATAAAATTCTTTTTTTCGACATCAGCTCTTCTAATTTAGGGGGTCGTCTTTATAAGGCTGCAAAATTAAGATATTATGCTCTAATATCAAACGTATTTATGATATTAACAGCCTTAAATTCATCATTTTTTTTAATTCTTAATCAAAAAACCCCGAAATGTAAATTTTTCGGGGCTTTTTGTTGTATCTGTAATTTTAAATTAATATCCCATTCCACCCATATCTGGACCTGGCATTGCAGGAGTTGCAGATTTTGGTTCTGGTTTATCAGCAATAACTGCTTCGGTAGTTAATAACATACCTGCAATAGATGCTGCATTTTCTAAAGCTACTCTACTTACTTTGGTAGGGTCTATTACACCTGCTTTAAATAAGTTTTCATACACTTCTGTTCTTGCATTAAAACCAAAATCTCCTTTGCCTTCTTTAATCTTTTGAACTACAATAGAGCCATCAATACCTGCATTGGTAGTTAAAGTTCTAATAGGTTCTTCTAATGCTCTTCTTACTATTGCCATACCAGTTTGTTCATCTGCTATTTGTCCTTTTACTTTAGCATCTAAACTATCAATTGCTCTAATATAAGCAACACCACCACCTGGTACAATACCTTCTTCTACTGCAGCTCTTGTTGCAGCTAATGCATCATCCACTCTGTCTTTCTTTTCTTTCATTTCTACCTCTGTAGCAGCACCAACGTATAATACAGCTACACCACCAGCTAATTTTGCTAAACGTTCTTGTAATTTTTCTCTGTCATAGTCAGAGGTTGTATTTTCTACTTGTGCTTTTATTTGATTTACACGAGCAGTAATATCAGCTTTTTTACCTTTACCGCCAACAATAGTTGTATTGTCTTTATCAATTGTTACTGATGCAGCTTGGCCTAATGAAGTTAAATCTGCACCTTCTAATTTATGTCCAAGTTCTTCGCTAATTACAGTACCTGCTGTTAATATTGCAATATCTGTAAGCATTTCTTTTCTTCTATCACCAAATCCTGGGGCTTTTACTGCTGCTACTTTTATTGTACCACGTAATTTATTTACAACTAAAGTTGCTAATGCTTCTCCTTCTAAATCTTCTGCAATAATTAATAAAGGACGACCACTTTGAGCTACTTTTTCTAAGATATGTAAAATATCTTTCATTGCAGAAATCTTCTTATCATAAATTAAAATGTAAGGATTTTGCAATTCAGCTTCCATTTTTTCGCTATTGGTTACAAAGTATGGAGAAATGTAACCTCTATCAAACTGCATACCTTCTACAACATCAACAGTTGTATCAGTACCTTTTGCTTCCTCTACAGTTATAACACCTTCTTTACCTACTTTACCAAAAGCTTCAGCAATTAATTTACCAATTGTTTCATCGTTGTTGGCAGATATAGTTGCTACTTGTTGAATTTTTTTGCTGTCGCTTCCAACTGTTTGCGATTGGCCTTTTAAGTTTTCAACAACTAAAGAAACTGCTTTATCAATGCCTCTTTTTAAATCCATTGGGTTTGCACCAGCAGCTACCATTTTCAATCCTTCGCTAATAATTGATTGTGCTAAAACAGTTGCAGTTGTAGTACCATCGCCAGCTAAATCGGCAGTTTTAGATGCAACTTCTTTAACCATTTGTGCACCCATGTTTTCAATAGCATCTTCTAATTCAATTTCTTTTGCTACGGTTACACCATCTTTAGTTATTTGTGGTGCTCCAAATTTTTTATCAATAACTACATTACGACCTTTAGGGCCAAGAGTTACTTTTACAGCGTTAGATAAAGTATCCACGCCTTTTTTCATTTTATTTCTTGCTTCAATATCAAAGAAAATTTGCTTTGCCATATTTCTTACTGTTTAAGAATTTTATTTATAATTAGTATTTTTTGTTTTTCAACACCAGTACCTCTATGTTTCAGAAGTTGCGTCGCACACTTGTACTTTTAGTACTTTGCTTATCGTATTTTAAACAATAGCTAAAATATCCGATTCTCTCATAATTAAAAGGTCTTGCCCTTCAATTTGAATTTCGGTACCTGCATATTTACCATATAAAACGTTATCACCAACCTTTACTGTAACAGGCTCATCTTTTTTACCAGCACCAGCAGCTATTACAATACCACGTTGAGGTTTTTCTTTTGCAGTATCAGGTATAATAATTCCTCCTGCAGTTTTTTCTTCTGCGGCAGCAGGTTTTACAATTACTCTGTCGTGCAATGGAGTAACATTTAATTTTTTTGTAGCCATAATCCTAAATTTTTATTTTTTGTATTTTATTTAAAAATGTATAACCCTATCTTCAACAATATTGCCATTGATGGAATAAGGTCAAAATTTCAGTTTTAATTTAATTAGCTAAAAAATTGGCAGCGAAGATGCAGAATTTTAGACAAATAGCCGTGTCAAAATTTCACATAACTCATTAAAATAAAATGCAAAGCTGTAAGTTTTAATTTTTCTTTACTTCTTTTGCCCAGGTATCTTTTAAGGTTACAGTTCGGTTAAAAATTAATTTTTCTTTGGTACTGTCCTTATCTATACAAAAATATCCTTTGCGTAAAAATTGATACTTTTTTTGGATATCAATATCTAATAAAGCAGGCTCTGCATAAACCTTTTCTATTATTTGTAAGGAATTGGGGTTTATATGGTCTTTAAAATCTCCCTCTGCCTCTGCTACATTTTCTATATGAAATAATCTATCAAATAATTTCACTTCTGCATGTACAGCATGTGCTTTACTAACCCAATGTAATGTACCTTTTACATGAATACCACTCGTATCATTTCCACTTTTACTTTCTGGCAAATAACTACATTGTAGCTCTGTAATATTTCCTTCATTGTCTTTTACTACTTCATTACATTCAATTATATATGCACCTTTTAGTCTTACTCTTCCACCAGGATATAATCTAAAAAATTTCTTTGGTGGAATTTCCATAAAATCCTCTTGTTCTATATAAATTTCTTTACTAAAAGGCACCATACGATGTGTAGAATTTGGATCTTCTGGATTATCTTCTATACTTACCATTTCTTCTTCTTTATTAAAATTGGTTATAGTAATTTTTAATGGATTAAATACAACCATTCTTCTAAGAGCAGTTTTATTTAACTCTTCTCTTACACAAAATTCTAACAAACCAATATCAATCAAATTTTCTCTTTTAGCAATTCCTATTTTATCACAAAAATCTCTTAAAGCAGCAGCTCCATACCCTCTTCTTCTCATACCACTAATAGTTGGCATTCTTGGATCGTCCCATCCAACTACATGTTTTTCATTTACTAGTTGTAACAATTTTCTTTTACTCATTACAGTATAAGTCATATTTAACCTTGCAAACTCATATTGTTGCGAAGGGAAGATTGCTAACTGTTGAATAAGCCAATTGTATAGCTCTCTATGAGGTATAAATTCAAGGGTGCAAATTGAGTGTGTAATATTTTCAATAGAATCACTTTGTCCATGAGCAAAATCGTACATTGGATAAATACACCATTTATTACCTGTTCTATGATGGTGAGCATGCTTAATTCTGTATATAATAGGATCTCTCATGTGCATATTGGGGCTGCTCATATCTACTTTTGCTCTTAATACTTTTTCACCATCGACGTATTTACCATCTTTCATTTCGGTAAATAATTTTACATTTTCTTCTATATCTCTTTCTGAAAATCTATTTCTTATACCAGGTATTGTTGGAGTACCTTTTTGCTGAGCAATTTCTTCGCTGCTGCTATCATCTACATAAGCTAATCCTTTTTTTATTAAAATAATTGCAAACTCATATAATTTATCAAAATAATCAGATGCATAAAATTCATTTGTCCACTTAAAGCCTAACCAGTTAATATCTTCTTTAATACTTTCTACATATTCTGTTTCTTCTGTTACAGGGTTTGTATCATCAAAACGCAAGTTAGTTTTACCATTATATTTTAATGCTAGACCAAAATTTAAACAAATACTTTTGGCATGGCCAATATGTAAGTACCCATTCGGTTCTGGCGGAAAACGTGTAAGAATAGTTTCATGCTTTCCATCTTGTAAATCTTTTTCAATAATTTCTTCAATAAAATTTAAACTCTTTTCTTCACTCATACTATTTATTTTAGTAGCTGGCAAAAATACGCTTTAGATAATAGTGAAAACAAAAAACAATTCAACTAAAAAAAATCAATAAAATTAAAAATCAAAGAATTAATTATTTTTGTAGTTATGAATGTTACAACTGAATTAGTGGATAAGTTAGCCAACCTTACAATGTTGCAATTTAATGAGGAAGAAAAAAAAGATATTCAAAATGATTTGCAAAGCATGATTTCTTTTGTTGAAAAACTACAAGAATTAGATACAAATGGAGTTGAACCATTGCAACACATAAGCAGCAATAATAATGTTTTAAGAGAAGATAATATTAAACCAAGTATTAGTAAAGAAGAGGCATTTTTAAATGCACCATTACAACATGAAAATTATTTTGCTGTTTCTAAAATAATTAAAAAATAAGGTTACTTATTTATTTGTGTACTGTGTAGAAAATGTTTAAGCAATTGCGAAAACTGTTCTTTCATAATCATTTTTGCTCCTAAACTTTCTAAATGCTTTGTATATACCTGGCAATCTATTAAAGCTACACCTTCTTTTGCAAGTTGCTGTACATAACTTATAAATGCATATTTACTGGCATTAGATTTTAAGCTAAACATACTTTCACCAAAAAAAACTTGCCCCATCATTATGCCATATAACCCTCCTACTAACTCATTATTTTGCCAAGCTTCTACCGAATGTGCATAGCCCATTTTATGTAATTGAGTATAAGCATTTACCACTTCTTCATTTATCCAAGTACCTTCTTGATCTTTTCTAATACAATTTTTACAGTTTTTAATTACTTCAGAAAATGCATTGTTTACAGTAACCTTAAATTTATTTTGCTTAATTAATTGCTGCATGCTTTTACTGATTTTTAGCTCATTGGGTAATAAAACAAATCTTGGGTTAGGAAACCACCAAAGTGGTAAATCACCATCGTACCAAGGAAAAATACCAGATTGATAAGCAAGTAAAATCCTTTCGGGCTGTAAATCTCCGCCAATTGCTAATAATCCATCTAAAGAAGCTGTTTCTACCGGAGGAAACCAAAGTTTTTCTGTAAGTAATGTTATAGCCAAATGTAATTATTAAACTAGTTGATCAAATAGGAAAGATAAAATCAGAAAGCTAACAACAAAGAAAATTTATTTCATAAAAAAAACCTACAAAATTTGTAGGTTTTTGTGGGAGCTGACGGGTTCGAACCGCCGACCCTCTGCTTGTAAGGCAGATGCTCTAAACCAGCTGAGCTAAGCTCCCATATTTTTAATTTGGGATTGCAAAAATAGGTGCAATAAAATATTAGCCAAAAAAAATTTCAGTTTTTAAAAAATATTTCTTCTTTTACTTAATATTATTTTATTTGTTGCTAATTTGTAGTTTTATTTTTTAAAACCAATTATGCATGTTGCTGCATTCAAAAACAAACAGTAATTCAAAAGAGCAGGTAGATGTGGATGTACTTGAAATAAGTATTTCACCTTTTCAATTAATTGTTTGGAATGATGAAGTAAATACTTTTGAATGGGTAATAAAATCTTTAATTGAAGTTTGTAACCATACAGAAGAGCAAGCTGAACAATGTGCTTTTTTAATTCATTTTAAAGGAAAATATGCAGTAAAAAATGGCGATTATGATACGTTAAAGCCTATGTGTAACTCTATTACTGAAAGAGGAATTAATGCCACCATAGAGCAGTTAAATTAAGCCTATTTTAGATTTTTTTAGGCTCCAGCCTCATTAAAAAGCCAATACCAATTAAACTTTTCAATTGTAAACGTGGAGCATTTTTATTAGAACCAAAAATTTTAATATCATCATCATAGATTAAATCCAAATTATAGGTTGCTGAAAATAATTTATTGATTCTAAAAGAGAACATATTAGTAAAAAAGATATCTACATTTTGAGGATTATTTTTATAGTTAGAAAATAGATCCATTCTACCTCTATATGAAATATTGGTTGCAATTTCGTTGACATAGCTCATGGTTACATAAGCCCCCAATTCACCAACAGAATGTTTGTTTATAGGCACACCATAAGCACCTTTTTTGGATAAATAATCATTTGCAACAATAACCCATCTTGACGTTAATGGTGAAACAAAAAGTGAGAATTTTGGAGAAGGTTTGTAATCCATACCAACAGATAAGATAATATATGCAGGCGATAAAAAGGAAGATGAAAAAGTTGAACTACTACCTGAATAGTTGTAGCCATCAAACAATTGGCTTCTAAAGTTAAATAACATAGAAGCATACCATTTATTTAAAGTATCTACTTTATATCCAAATTTTGAAAGTAAGTCAATTCTATCATCATTTTTTCTACTTCCTAAAGTAGTAGCTTGAACTAAGCCAAAATTAAAATCAAAACTATTATCCCATGTATATCTTTTAGCTCTATGATAAATATAATAACTAAAATTTGTATTTATTGACATCGAAAAGTTATCGCCACCTGCAGCCCAATTGCTTAATGCTCCTTGTGCAATATTAACTCCAACAATACCATTTCGTTTCCATTTCCATTTACTTGTATCAGCTTCTTTTTTTACACTTTTAAATATATCTCCAGATATTCTTTTAACTACAATTTCTTGAGCATTTAGGCCACAAAATGTTAAAAAAAATGAAATAAATAACCAATTTTTCATGTATTTGCAACAAGGTCTTTTCATGAATGAATGTAAAAATATTTTTTACAAAAATAATATCAGCCAATTTAAATTCTGTTAATAGTCTGTCAAATTGGCAATAGTAATATTTTTTGCTACTTTTGCAGCTTAAATAAGTATTTAATTTTAATGGAAACTTTAACGCTAGTAGATAAAACACATGATGAAGCAAGACAAGGGGAAGCTTTTGCACCTTTTAAACTTGATAATAACATTTACAAAAAATATTTTTATATTGAAAGCTATGGCTGCCAAATGAACTTTAGTGATAGTGAAATTGTAGCTTCTATTTTACATGCAGAAGGTTTTGGTGCCACAAAAGATATTACAATAGCCGACTTAATATTAATTAACACCTGCTCTATTAGAGAAAAAGCAGAACAAACAATTAGGAAAAGGCTTACTGAGTTTAGAAAATTAAAACATGCAAAACCAGGTTTATTAATTGGTGTTTTAGGTTGTATGGCAGAAAGAATTAAAGCCAAATTATTAGAAGAAGAAAAATTAGTTGATTTAGTTGTAGGACCAGATGCCTACAGAAGCTTACCTTCATTAGTTGAAGAAGCAGAAACAGGACAAAAAGCAATAAACGTTTTATTAAGCAGAGAAGAAACTTATGCAGATATTTCTCCTATTCGTTTAGATAGTAATGGTGTTACTGCCTTTGTATCAATAATGAGGGGCTGTAATAATATGTGTAGCTTTTGTGTAGTACCATTTACTAGGGGCAGAGAAAGAAGCAGAGAAGTAGATTCTATTTTAGCCGAAGCAAAAGCATTATTTGAACAAGGCTTTAAAGAAGTTACCTTATTAGGCCAAAATGTAGATAGCTATTATTGGGTAAACCCAATAAATAATGAAGTGGTAACATTTGCCATGTTATTAGAAAAAGTAGCTTTAATTAGCCCTGATTTAAGAGTTAGGTTTAGCACCTCTCACCCTAAAGACATTACAGATGATGTTTTAAACACCATTGCTAAATACGAAAATATTTGCAAGTATATTCATTTGCCTGTACAAAGTGGCAATACCAGAATATTACAATTAATGAACAGAACTTATACAAAAGAATGGTATTTAGCAAAAGTGGATAGAATTAAAGAATTAATACCAGAATGTGCAATTAGTACAGATATAATTACAGGCTTTTGTACAGAAACTGAAGAAGAACATAAAGATACATTAAGTGTAATGAAGCATAGCCAATACGATTTTGCATATATGTTTTTTTACAGCGAAAGACCCGGAACTTTAGCTAAAAAAAGGTACCAAGATGATATACCAGAAGAAACTAAAAAAAGAAGACTTGCAGAAGTGGTAGAATTGCAAAATGAACTATCTGCTAAAAGTAATTTAAAAGATATTGGTAAAACATTTAAAGTTTTAATAGAAAACGATAGTAAGAAAAGTAATTTACACTGGATGGGTAGAAATTCTCAAAACAAAGTAATTGTTTTTCCAAAAGAAAATTTCAACTTACAAAAAGGAGATTATGTAAATGTGAAAGTAAATAGTTGCACACAAGCTACATTAATAGGAGAAAAAGTTTAACCCTAAAAAAGAAAATAGTGGATTTACAAAGTATAAAAAATAGGTTTGGTATTATAGGCAACTCTACAGAATTAAACCATGCATTAAATACTGCTGTACAAGTTTCGGCAACAGATTTAACGGTTTTAATTGTAGGTGAAAGCGGAGTTGGTAAAGAAATTTTTTCTCAAATAATTCATGCTTTATCTATAAGAAAACATAATAATTTTATAGCAGTAAACTGTGGTGCCATACCTGAAGGAACTATTGATAGTGAACTTTTTGGGCATGAGAAGGGAAGCTTTACAGGAGCTGTAGAAAGCAGAAAAGGGTATTTTGAAACAGTGAATGGTGGTACTATATTTTTAGATGAAATTGGCGAAATGCCAATTGGTACTCAAGCCAGATTATTACGTGTTTTAGAAACAGGCGAATTTATTAGAGTTGGCTCTTCTAAAGTTCAAAAAACAGATGTAAGGGTTATTGCTGCTACCAATAAAGAATTATTAGAATATACTAGTAAAGGAAAGTTTAGAGAAGATTTGTATTATCGTTTAAATACAGTGCCAATTCGTGTACCTGCATTAAGAAATAGAAAGGAAGATATATTATTACTATTTAGAAAATTTGTTGTTGATTTTGCAGAAAAATATAAAACAGTTCCTATTCAATTAGATGAGGATGCTAAAAATATTCTTACTAATTACAACTTTCCGGGTAATGTTAGAGAGTTAAAAAATATAGCAGAACAAATTTCGGTTTTAAGCAAAACTTCTTTTATAAATTCTTCTCAACTAAACACTTTCTTACCCGAAAATAAATTAAACAATATGCCAGTTTTGGCAAACGGATTTGTTAGTAACGGCGAATTTGCAAATGAAAGAGAAATACTCTACAAGCTTTTTTTCGACATGAAAAAAGATGTTACTGAGTTAAAGAAAATGTTTTTAGAAATCCTGCAAAACCCTTCATTAGCAAGTACTGCAGCCAATATTACTAAAGAAAGTATATTAACCGATTTTTCTAATACACCAACCACCGAAGTTAAACAAGTAAACCAACAGCCACAAATTGTTCAACCAACTTTTGTTCAACCTATTCATTCTACTAATAACCAGGCTGTAATTATTAACGATGAAATACAACAACACGAAGTGGTGGAAGAATCTTTAAACATAATGGATAAAGAAAAAGAGCTTATTATTAAAGCATTAAAAAAACACAAAAGCAGAAGAAAAGATGCCAGTGCAGATTTAGGCATTAGCGAAAGAACTTTATACCGAAAGTTAAAGGAATACGATATTGAAGATTTATAATTTTTTATACCAGAAATAATCAAAATGCATCCGAGCTTTAGTAAAAAT